>CAZUZK010000006.1:0-53232 GCA_964624745.1 uncultured Bacteroides sp.
ATACGGTTAACATTCGGCATATATGGTGTTATAATGTGTTTACCATAAAGAGAAGACGAGAGACAAGCTCTATGACTCTTCAGCAACCTCCTATGTCGGGAAGGTGCTAAAGCTTGAAGGATGGGAACATAACTTAAATTTACGGCTCCCGTCTGAACGATGGGAGCTTCGTTTTGTCGAAAAGCCTAGAGGTGGGGTATGTTGTGGATTATACTTGCGCTGATAGCCGCGTTGGCTACGTCGCTTACGACTATTTTCGCAAAAATCGGAATAAGGGATATTCAGTCGAATTTCGCGACGGCATATAGGACGGGCGTCGTAATAATTTGTTGTCTGATTATGTGCTTTATCACCGGCAGTATATATACAATCGGCGACCTTACTCTCTACAACTGGCTGTTTTTGATTCTGTCGGGCTTTGCGACCGGCGGCTCGTGGCTTTGCTATTACAGGGCGTTGAAGCTCGGCGATATAAACAAGGTCGCGCCCATTGACAAGTCAAGCTTTGTGCTTACAAGCATATTGTTTTTGATATTCTTTTTCGATGATACAACAAACAGTGGAGATCCGTTGACGATAGGTATGCTTGTTCTTTCGATGGTGCTTATGCTGTCGGGAACCGTGCTTATGATAGACAAAAAGGAGTCGGGCGAAGCAACCTCGAAGGCTTGGCTTATTTATGCGATTTTATCGGCGGTTTTCGCAAGCCTTGTATCCTTGTTCGTAAAGCTGGGGCTTAAGGGAATATCCTCTGATTTAGGCACGCTTTTAAGGACTATCGTAGTATTTATTTTCGCTTTGACGATTGCTCTTGCAAAAAAAGAGTATAGGGGATTATCGACGGTGACGCCCAAAAGTTGGATATTTCTCACCTTATCCGGTATTGCCACGGGCTGCGCTTGGCTTTGCGAATATTACGCTCTTAACACCGACGGCGTAAATCCCGTTGCGGTGAACTCAATCGGCAAGCTGTCTATACTTTTGACAATGGGTTTTTCATTCTTGATTTTGAAGGAAAAATTCACAAAAAAATCATTAATCGGGCTTGTTTTGCTTGTCGGCGGAATAGCCGTGATTATCGCATTCAGCCTGTAAATTGTAGCCGTGAAAGCACGGTTCTTATTTCTTTGATTTCGCATTGAAGAATATATTAATATGCGAAAAATCATTGTTTTTTTGTTTGATGTAGAATAAAAAATACCGTTTTATGTTGTTCGTTAAACAAAATAATATTGTTTCGCAGGATTGTGTGTAAATAACTTTTTTATAAAAATGCGCGTTTTCATTAGAATTTCGCGCGAATTTTTGCTAAAATTTTATTATCGAGGTAAGAGTGAATATGCCAATGACAACCAATCAATTTATAAATATGCAGACAATTCAAGAAGCTAAAAAAGAGGTGAAATCCTTGTTCGAAAAAGGGCAGCCCGTCACCGTTATTCTCAAAAAATCTAAGGCGAGAACGCAAGAATACGAAGTGAAAATCGTAGGAATTTATCAAAATCTTTTTACGGTTGAAAATACCGCGTTGAAGCTTTCCTTTGGCATTCAGTATGTTGACCTGGTTACGGGAGCCATAAAAATTAAAGCCTAGCTTTTGCTTGTAAATTCCACTGCTAATATCGATTTTTGTATATGACGGCAATATTTTTCAGCCTGCCGACTTTTGAAAATATCCTGCAAAATTGACGATAAAACGCCGATTTACGCGCCGTTACTATTGCTATACGGCTATTTTTATGTTAAAATATACACAATATAATTCGGTTGGTATTTATGAAGAAGCGTTATAAGGTTTTAATCGTTCTTGCCGTATTCGTGGTTCTTATCACGGTGTTCTTGTCCGTGCTTATGAACGACGTTACGATAAATGAAGGCGACGGAGAGCTTAACGGCAAATATAAAACCGTGCTTGCCAATATCGACGGAATCGTTGAGGCAAATCCGCGTTTGGTTGATATTGCAATGCTCGGCTCGCACGACGCCGTAACCGACACACTTTCTCTCGATACTCCGTTGGACTATCACGATAAGGATTCTGTTTTAGGCAAGCTTGAGGGCATTATGGGCGGCATAACCTTCCGCTTCAGCAAGACGCAGACCGTCGGGCTTGGCAAACAGCTTGAGCAGGGCGCGAGATTTTTCCATATAAAATGCACCGATTACGACGGAGAATGGTACGGCACGCATTCGCATTTGTGCGGAAAAATGTCCGACCATATCACCGAAGTATTAAAGTATCTTGCCTCCGACGAGGCAAAGGGCGAAATCGTGGTTTTGCTTTTCCAAATCACGTATATGGGCGAGGGACAAAATCTCGACACCTTCCACGAATTTGTCGATAACGTAAAATATGAGGGCAAATCGCTGTTCGATTACGTTTACATCGACAAGGCGGACGTTTACGACGTGGGCGACGGCGGTACGCGAATAGGCGAGCTGACGTATTGCGATTTGACAAAGAGCGGCACTGTACCGGGCGTTGTGATGTTCGATAGACGTGAAGAGGGCAAATTCCCCGAGCATTGGGACGGCACGAGCGAGTTGACTCAAAAATGCTTCGATATGGACGCTTGCTCGGAGCATGAATGGCACAACAGTATCGGCGAAGACAGATTGATAAAGAAAATCAATACCGTTTGCAGCAAGATCGAATCGAACAAAACGTTGCTCGGCAAGCTTCGTCTAAATCAAACGCAGGCGTCCTTTGGCGTTAACAGTGCAGGCGAGTTTTTCTCGTGTGTGGGAGCGTGGTCGCTTTTGCGCTTTGCGACAAAATATAACGTAAAGCTTATCGAAAACGAGAATTTCGATAAGTGGTTGACATATATGCCCGTATTTCAGGTTGATTTTTGCAACAGCAATCACGGCGATTTCAACAATCGCGTAAATGCAAAAATTGCAAATCACAACAAGAAAACGGTGCAAAATATCTTAAATAAAAACTTAAATCTGGCGTAATTAAAATGTTGACAAAGCTTGAGAAAAAAGATTTCGACGCCTTTTTCAAAATAATGGAAGAGGCGTTTCCAACAGACGAAAGGCGTCCGTATTTAGAGGAATACGCGCTTTTGTCCAACAAAAAATTCCTTCCGTACGTATTGAAAAACGACGATAAAATCATCGGATTTATCACTGTTTACGATTTTAGCGATTTCGTGTACGTGGAGCATTTTGCCATATCAAGCGAGTATCGCAATCAAGGCGTCGGCTCAAAAATTTTAAGCGAGCTATCGGCAATGTATAGCAATATCGTTTTTGAGGTAGAACCGCCGATAACCGAGCAAGCGGTGAAGAGAATCGCATTTTATAAGCGCAACGGATTTTGCTTGAGCGATTACTCTTATATGCAACCGCCGATTTCAAAAGGGAAAAAGGAAGTGCCGCTTATGATAATGTCCTCGTTTAAGCTTGACGAAGCCACCTTTTCAAAAATAAAACAAACGCTATATACAGAGGTGTACCACGTCGTTTAAGTTAATATATGTTGTCCGACATAGGAAATATCGCTTTGATTTTTCCTGAATTTATTTGATATATCAACGCAAAAATGCGCGAAAAAAGAGACCTAAGTCTCTTTTTAATTTTGTTTAGGCGTTGCATCTGGTTTGACAAATCACCTTGCAATCGTTGACAAAAAAATATTAGGGAGCGCATATGCGATGCGCCCCCTAAAAGCTTTATATACGAGTCTTACCAAAGATTGTCGTTTCTTACGATAGCGCAGCCCTTGCTTGCTCTGCCGACAGCCGCGATGCCGTTCTTTGCGCCGCTGATGTCCGCGTAACCGTCGTTTGTGGTTGCGATAAGGCTACCGTTGGTTGCAAACAAGCGGAGACGATATTCGCCTTTCTTGTCGAGATAGATTTCCCATTTGGGGAACTTCAAAACCTCGTAATTCTTCAAGGTTTGGTTTTCGACAGGAGCTTTTTCTGCGTTGTTAATAACGCTTTGAATGCCGATTTTCGCCGCGCCGAGAGTGGTGTAGGCTTGTGCGCCGATTGCCACTACGCGGTAGTTGGAGGAATAGAGCTTAAACACGAAATTGCCTTTATCCGTCTTTTTGATGACGTATTTGCCGTGCATTCTGCCTTCGCCCTCGACAAGTACGGTTTCCTCGTTGTCTTTTACGGCTTTGGTTTCTTTAGCTTCCTTTGCAGGGGCTGCCTTCGGGGCTTTTTCGACTTTTCCGTCCTTGGTAGCAGTCTTGGTTGCTTTGGCTTTCGGAGCCTTTTCTTCTTTTGTTGCCGGTGCTTCCGTTTTCACGGTTTTGTCTGCTGCTTTTGCCACTTTTATATTTTCCTCCGTTGTAGTATTTTTAGTATTATCGACAGCCTTCGTCGCCTTTTTAGCGGTAGATTTCGGCTTGCTTTCGGTAGCTTTAACGGTATCTTCGGCTTTTGGCTCGGAGGTAGTCTTTACGGTTTTGGTATTCGTAGCTTTCTTCACGTTTTTGTCTTCTTCAAGTGCCGAAGCCTCTTTCTTTTGAACGACGGGAGCAACCGCCCAAAGGTCTTCTGCTTTTTCCTGTTTCTTTTTGGTGGAAACGACCTTTGCTTTCGTCGGTTTTTCGATGTCGAAATTGGTATCGAACAACGCGTCGTTTACGGAGAATCCGTCGCTTATATGTATCTCTGTGTCGTTGTTGGACACGACGCTCTTTGCCTTTTTGACGGGTTTTTCTTCGGCAATCGGTTCTTCTTGGACGGGAGTAGCAACGCTTTCTTGTTCGGCGTTGTTTTCTTCAATCAGAGTTTCGAGAGAAGAGACTTCTTCTTGTACAACTTCTTCAACCTGCGTATCTTCTGCGACGAGAGTGTCTTGTTCGACCTGTTCTTCAACAGCCGCAACAGGTTCTTCAACCGCTTCGGTATGTTCTTCTACGGGTTCAACTACGGCGTTTGCTTCCTCAACAAGCTCTTCTGCAGGCTCTTCGGTCGGCTCGGCGACGTCTTCGACAGGCTCTTCGACTTTTTCTTCCTGCACGGGTTCTTCTTGCTCGGCAGTTGTTTCTTCAAGGACGTCGAGCGACGCGTCGTCGTTATTTTCTTCTTCGAGTATCGGCAACGTCACTTCCTCGACGGAGCCGTCCTCGGCTCTTCTTATAAGAGTGCCGACAGGGGCAGTATCGTCGTCCTCGACGATTTCGCTTTCCAAGAATTCGATTTCATCAAAATTTACCATAAAAATAAATTCCTCCGCGAGAAAACAGAAGAATTTTTTTATATAAAAAAACTCCTCTATAATCCATGATATGTATATCATAACATAACAAATTCTCTAAATCAATAAACTTTTGAACTTTTTTGCAATCAAATTTTGTGTATTTTGACATAAAAATTTGATAATTCATACAAGATGTGGTATAGTTAACCCAAAAGAGCGATTCGTCAACACGGAGTAATATGGACAACAAATACAATCTCAATCAACAACAGCTTCTTGCAGTCAACGATACGGAAGGCGCCGTGTTGGTTATCGCGGGTGCCGGAAGCGGAAAAACGCGTGTGCTTACCGCTCGTATCTGTCATCTTATCGAAAACGGCGTCGAGCCGTACAATATTCTTGCAATAACTTTTACAAACAAAGCCGCAAACGAAATGAAGGAGCGTATAGAAAACGCGCTCGGATACACCAACGTATGGACAAGCACGTTTCACTCGATGTGCGCGCGCATTCTGCGTTTCGACATTGAGAGGTTGGGCTACGGCAAGGATTTTACGATATACACGGAGCTTGAAAGCGAGCGCGTCGTAAAGCGCGTACTTCAAGATTACACGCAAGCCGATCCGAAAAAGCGCGGAGATTATTTGTGGCATATATCGAGAGCCAAAACTCTCGCTATGTCGCCCGAGCGTTATTACGACGCCATAAAGCTCGAGGACGACGACGCAAACAATATCCGCGAGGTTTACGAAAGATACGAAGCCGAGCTGAAAAAGAGTAATTGCCTTGATTTTGACGATTTGCTTTTGAAAACGGTTGAGTTGTTCAAGCAATGTCCCGACGTTTTGGAGAAGTATCAAAACCGTTTCAAATACATAAACGTGGACGAATTTCAAGACACCAACAAGCTTCAATACGACATCGTTAAGCTGCTTGCGAAAAAATACGGCAATCTGTTTGTTGTTGGCGACGAGGACCAATCCATTTACAGTTGGCGCGGCGCGGAAATCCGCAATATTTTGGATTTTCCCAAGGATTTTCCCGGCGCAAAGGTGTATAAGCTCGAGCAGAATTATCGCAGCACAACGTCTATATTGAAGGCGGCAAACAACGTTATAAAAAACAATTCCAATCGCAACGAAAAGAATCTTTGGAGCGATATAAACGACGACAACAGCATCGAGTATTACGAGGCGTACAGCGATAGAGACGAAGCCTCGCAGGTCGCAAGAGCCGTCAACACGCTCGTCAACAAAGGGAGCAACTACGGTTCGATTGCAGTTTTGGTGCGTGCAAACTCCGTTACGCGCCAATTTGAAGAGGAATTTAATCTTCATCAAATACCTTATAAGGTATTTGGCGGTTTTAGATTTTACGAAAGAAAGGAAATCAAGGACGCGCTCGCATACGTTCGACTTGCAATTAATCCGAGCGATAACGACAGCATTTTGCGCGTCGTCAACTATCCTAAACGCGGCATAGGCACAACCGCCGTACAGGAGCTTCAGGACGTCGCAAAAAACAATAACATGACGTTTTTTGAGGTGCTTCTCAATTCCGATATGCTTTCGGGAGCCACAGCAAAAAAGCTGTCGCCGTTTATAGAGATTGCCACCGATTTGGTGAGGCTTTCAAAGCAAATGAGCGCGGTTGAATTTATCCAATACGCGATACGCCGTAGCGGACTAGAAAACGCGTTGGCGACAAGCCCCGACGTCGAGGACGCGAACAGGCTCGAGAATATTCAAGAGCTTGTTTCGGCGGTAGACCAGTTTATGCAAGACAATAAGGGCGCAAGTATATCCGATTTTATGCAGTCCGTCGCGCTTGTGTCGGACACCGATGAAATGAACGGTGACGATTACGTAACCGTCGCGACCATTCACGCCGTCAAGGGGCTTGAGTTCGACAACGTGTTTATCGTTGCGCTCGAGGACGGGATTTTCCCGACGCAAAAGTCGATTACCGCTGGCGACATCGAAGAAGAACGCCGACTTATGTACGTCGCAATAACGCGCGCAAAAAAGAAGCTTTTTATTCTCAATGCGCGCCAACGCTTCCGCTTCGGAAGAACGGAATATTTCCCGAAGAGTCGCTTTATAGGCGAAATGAGCGGCTTTAAGCAGTCGGTGCGCTTCACAAATTCAAGCTATTCGACAAACGATAATCCGTCGAGAATCAAGCTCGGTATCAACAATCCGCAGACCTCGGCGTTCAAGAAGAATTTGTCAAACGGCTTTGAAAAGCAAAGCTATTCGACAGCAAAAAGCTCGGACGTAGACTACTCCGTATTCGTAAAAGACGCCATAGTCGAGCATACCAAATTCGGAAGAGGTATAATTATCCAAACGAGCGGAGACGGCGACGACAAAATAGCGGCAATAGCCTTTAAGGGACTGGGCGTAAAGCGTTTTTCGCTGGCAATCGCCGCGCCTTATCTCAAGGTTTTGAAAAAAGAGCAAATAGACGATAATTTCGATTAAGCATAGGGAGCAGTTATGGACAAGCTTGCAAGAATGAAAGAACTTATCACAACCCTCAACGAGTGGGCGCGTTTGTATTACGAAGAAGACGCTCCCGTTGTCGCCGACGCCGAGTATGACAAATTGTACGACGAATTGCGCGCGCTTGAAAACGAGGAGGAATACTCGCTTCCGAACAGTCCCACTCATAGAGTCGGCGGTGCGCCTAAGGGCAAATTTGAGCAATCCAAGCATCTTTTGCGCCTTTACAGCCTAGATAAGTGCCAATCGAAAGAGGAATTTGAAGAGTGGTGCGCTCGCCTAGTCAAGACGGTGGGCTATTTGCCAACGCTTACCTGCGAATACAAATTCGACGGCTTGACCTTGAATATCTTGTACGAAAACGGAAAGCTGATTCAAGCCACGACGCGCGGAAACGGTATCGTAGGCGAGATTGTCACCGAACAGGTAAAAACCATCGAGAAGCTGCCAAAAACAATAGCATATAAAGGAAAAATCGAAATTCAGGGCGAAGGAATTTTGCGTTTAAGCAATCTTGAAAAATACAATTTAACCGCAACAGAACCGCTGAAAAACGCAAGAAACGGCGCGGCAGGCGCAATCCGAAATCTAAATCCCGAAGTTACGGCAAAAAGAGGACTTTCCTTTATGGCGTACAACGTGGGATATAGCGATAGAAGCTTTGAAACACAGTCGGAGGTCAGAAGCTTTTTGCAAAGCGAGGGCTTTGAGGTGGAAGGCGACTTTGACTGCGTAAACAGCGTATCTAACGCAATGAATTATGCAGATAACACAGGCGATAAGAGAGAAACGCTCGACTATTTGATTGACGGCGTGGTATATAAGGTCAACGATTTTAAGCTGCGCGAGGAAATAGGCTTTACCGAAAAATTCCCCAAATGGGCGGTGGCGTACAAATTCAAGGCTGACGAGATGACAACCACCTTGAAGGACGTGACGTGGCAGGTGTCGAGAAGCGCGAAATTAAACCCCATTGCCATTCTCGAGCCGGTTGACATCGGCGGCGTAACGGTTAGTCGTGCCACGCTCAACAATTACGGCGACATTCTAAAGAAAAAGGTTAAAATCGGCGATAAGGTTTTTGTGAGAAGAAGCAATGACGTTATACCCGAAATTATGGGCGTCGCTATCGAAAACGAGAACGCAAAAGCCATTGAAAAACCGCAGTTTTGCCCCGTTTGCAACGCTCCAATAAAGGAAGTCGGCGCGTTTTTATATTGCACGGGCGATAATTGCGCACCGCAAATCATTTCAAAACTCGACCATTTCGCCTCAAAGGACGCAATGGACATCGACGGTTTCAGCGAAAAAACCGCAGAACTTTTGTATAACGAAAGGCACGTCGAAAGCGCGGTGGAGCTTATGCGTTTGACCGCAATCGACCTGCTGGGACTTGACGGCTTCGGCGATAAAAAAATCAACAATTTGTTGAATGCGATAGAAAAATCCAAGAAAACAACGCTTGACAGATTTTTGTTTGCGCTAGGCATCGACGGTATAGGTAAGAAAACGGCAAAAGATTTGGTTAAGCGGTTTAGAACGCTTGAAAATCTAGCAAACGCACCTATTGCGGAGCTAGGAGCTGTGGACGGTATCGGCGAAATTTTAGCCGGAAACGTTCACGATTTTTTCAACGATTCAAGCAACAAGCAATTTATATCCGATTTGCTTTCGTCGGGGATTTCTTTTGAGGAACTTGAAGAAAAAAACGGCGTGTTCAGCGGAATGAAAGTTGTGCTTACCGGTTCGCTTCCGACGTATAAGCGAGGCGAGGCTACAAGGCTTATCGAAGACAACGGCGGAGAGGTTGCCTCTTCCGTTTCCAAGGCAGTGAATCTAGTTCTTGCCGGTGAGGACGCAGGCTCCAAGCTCGAAAAGGCTCAAAAGCTCGGAATCAAGATTATAGACGAGGAAACCTTCAAACAAATGCTCGGGCTGTGATTTGAAAGGTGCGTTAAGCAATGTTCAAAAGTCGATTTGGACAATTATGTTAAAGTGAAAATCGTAGGCATTTGTCTGCGATTTTATATTTGTCGGAAAAATTGTGCGAAAAATCCTCTCTAGCTGTTGTGTTGTATATTTATTTGTGATATAATTTATAAAAATAATTAGGCGGACGCGCGTATGTACAGTATGACGGGCTACGGTAAGGGCGTTTCTCAAAGCAAGGGAAAAGCGATAACCGTAGAGATTAAAACGGTAAATCACAGATTTCTCGATTGCAATTACAAATTGCCTCGCACTTTTTTATTTGTCGAAGACAAAATTAAGAAAGCGGTTTCCACCGCAATATCGAGAGGTCACGTCGATTTGTATCTTACCTATGAGCAAACCGCGTCGGATTCGGGTATGTTCACCGTCGACGAGGAGCTGGCTCTCGGCTACGTTCGCGCCGTCGAAAAGCTTGAAATGTGCACGGGGCTTCAAAACGATTTCACGCTTTCGTCGCTTGTCAGAGTTCCCGACATAATTGTCAGAGAAAAAGAGGTCGAGGACGAAGATATGCTTGCGCAAATGACTATGCAGGCAGTTGAAGCCGCGCTTGAGAACTTAAAGATTATGCGCCAAAAGGAGGGCGAGGCTCTCAAGTCGGACATTTCCTCGAAGCTTGACAATATACAAGCCGCGCTTGACAAGATAGCTACCTATGCGCCCCTTGTCGTCGAGGATTATCGCAACAATTTGAATGCGCGAATCGCCGAGGTCGTGGATCCCGCGCTCGTAGACAAACAGCGTCTTGCCACCGAAATCGCTCTTTACGCCGACCATTGCGCCATCGACGAAGAGATAACTCGTCTTTCAACGCATATCAAAAACATGCGCAACCTGCTCGAAGCGAGCGAGCCGGTAGGTAGAAAAATGGATTTCCTCGTGCAGGAATTCAATCGCGAGACAAACACAATCGGCTCGAAGGCAAACGATATGCGTATCACAAGCGAAGTGCTTGCCATAAAGAACGAAATCGAAAAAATGCGCGAGCAATCTGCAAACATCGAATAAAACACATATATATACCCCCGATTACGGGAAGGGAGTCGGACAAATATGCAAAAGAGAGGAATGCTCATCGTCATTTCCGGATTCAGCGGTGTAGGCAAAAGCACCGTTATCGGCTTTATGTATAAAGCTATGCCGAATTTGAGATTTTCGGTATCCTGCACGTCGCGCAAACCGCGCGCAAACGAGAAAAACGGCGTCGATTACTATTTCATCAGCGAAGAAGAGTTCGCTCGCAAAATCGAAAATAACGAATTTGTGGAGTACACGCGCACCTTTACCAACTGCTACGGCACCTTAAAGAGCGAAGTAGACAGACTTTTGGGAGACGGCTACGACATTCTGCTCGACATCAACAGCGTCGGCGCGATGAATCTCAAAAAGGTATATCCCGATTGCGTGACGGTGTTTATCAATCCGCCGTCCATCGACGAGCTGAAAAAACGTCTTATCGGCAGAGGAAGCGAGACCGAAGACAGTCTGAAAAAGCGTCTTGACGAAATCGAATTTGAAAGCAAGAGCATTCCGTATTACGATTTTGTCGTCATCAACGACGTAGCAAGCGATTGCGCAGACAAAATTGTGACCTTCCTTGAGAATAAACGACTTGAAATCGCGGCAAAATATGCCGACTGAAACGAAAAAAATAAAAAAAGGAAATATATTGGAGGAATACGATTATGATGATTGATCCGCCCATTGACAAACTTATCAAACACGCAGAGTGCAGATACGCACTTACCGTTGCCGTGGCAAAGCGCACGCGCGAATTGGTTACCAGCGAAAGCGATTATCTCGCAAAAAGCGGTATGAAGCCGATTTCTTTGGCTTGCAAGGAAATCTACGAAGACAAAATCAAAATAGTACGCGACTAAAATGCTTTACGGCAAGAACGTAGTGTTGGGCGTAAGCGGCGGAATTGCCGTTTACAAGGCGTGCGAAATCGTATCGCGACTGAAAAAACTCGGTGCAAGCGTCGATGTTATTATGACGAAAAACGCCGAGAAATTCGTCGCGCCTTTGACGTTCCAAACTCTTGCGAAATCCGCCGTGGTATGCGATCCGTTCGAGCCTGTGAAGGAATTTGACATCAATCACATTTCGCTTGCGAAAAAAGCGGATATTCTCGTTGTCGCGCCGGCAACCGCAAACGTGATTGCAAAATTCGCGCAGGGTATAGCCGACGATATGCTGTCAACGACTTATCTTGCTTGCAACGCGCAAAAGCTTATTTGCCCTGCAATGAACACCAATATGTATGAGGACGAAACAACGCAAGAGAATATGCGCGTTCTAAAAGAACGCGGCGTGTTGTTTTGCGATTCCTCCGTCGGACTTTTGGCGTGCGGCGACGTGGGCAAGGGGCGTATGGCGGAGCCGATAGATATTGTCAAGGCAATCGAAGATTATCTCACACCCGTACAGGATTTTGCAGGCAAAAGAGTGCTTATCACTGCAGGCGGTACGGAAGAAAAGCTTGACGGCGTACGCGTGCTTGCAAATCGTTCGAGCGGAAAAATGGGCTGTGCCTTGGCGCAAGCCGTCGCAGACAGAGGAGGAAGCGTCGTACTAGTTCACGGCAATATGAAGGTTGCCGTACCCACGTGCGTTGAAAAATCCGTTGCGGTCAAATCCACCGACGAAATGCTCGAGGCGTGCCGAAAGGAATTTTGCGACGTAGACGTCGCGATAATGGCTGCCGCGCCTGCCGATTACAAGCCCAAACACAGCTTTGACAACAAGCTTAAAGCGGACAGCTTAACAATCGAGCTTGTCAAAAATCCCGACATTGCAAAAACTCTCGGCGAAAGCAAGGGCAACAAACGCCTTGTGATTTTCTCTGCCGAGACGGAAAATCTCATCGACAACGCAAAAGGCAAGCTTATAAAGAAGCACGCCGATTTAGTCGTTGCCAACGACGTTACTAAAGAGGGCGCGGGCTTTGACGTAGACACCAACGTAGCGACTATTATCGATACCAACGGCAATCAGTTGCAAAGCGGCGTCGTTTCCAAGCGCGAGCTTGCCGACGTAATTTTGGACAAGGTGCTTGCGTTATGATTTTGGAGGTTATCGTTGACATCTCGACAAGCGAGGTAGACAGAACCTTCGATTATATCGGCGATGACGTGCCTATAGGCAGTCGCGTCGTTGTCGAGTTTGGAAAAAAGCGACTTATAGGCTTTGTTATCGGCAAAAAAGAGAAGTCGCAATTTGACAATCTCAAGCAAGCAAAATATTTAGATTCTCCCATAAGTCCCGAGCAGCTGGGACTTATGAACTTTATGAGAAAAACCTACAATCTACGTCATATCGACGTGCTTAGATTGTTTGTTCCTGCAAAGCTTCGAGAGGAACGCGATCCTGAATTTACAAGGAAATTTCTTTCCGTCGACGATACAAGACCTCTCGAGGAACTTAAAGCAATCGTGGGTAGCAGAGCGCAAAAACAACAAGAAGCTTTAGATTTCATATTCGCCACCGGCGGTCAGTTTTTGAGCGTGCTCGTCGTAAAATTCGGCGCGAGCGCGATAAACGGCTTGCGCGATAAGGGCGTTGTTGTCGAAAGCGACGTGCATGAGCGTTCCGCACCCTTGCAAACACTCTCAAAAGACGATAAACGCGTCACCTTGACAAAAGCGCAGTCCGATGCCGTCACGCAAATTTCGCAGGGCAAGGGAACGTTCTTGCTTCACGGAGTCACGGGAAGCGGAAAGACGGAGATTTACGAATGCGTCATCGAGCGTATGATAGCAAGCGGAAAAACCGCGATAATGCTTGTTCCCGAAATATCCTTAACTCCGCAAATGCTAGGCTTGTTCAGAGCGCGCTTCGGCGATGACGTCGCCTTGTTGCACAGCGGCTTGAACGCGTCTGAAAGATACGACGAGTGGAAACGCTTAAAAACAGGACAAGCGCATATAGCGATAGGCGCGAGGTCGGCGATTTTCGCACCGCTTGAGAATATCGGCGCGATAATCATAGACGAGGAGCATGACGCCAGTTATTTGTCGGAATCCAATCCGCGCTACGACACAAAGCGCATTGCCGAGTACCGCGCGAAAGCCAACGACGGAGTGCTTGTTCTAGGATCTGCCACTCCCGATATGGAAACCTATCTTAAAGCAAGCGAAAACGAGTATACGCTCATTACGCTTCCCGACAGAATTTCCAAGCACAAGCTTCCCGAAATGGAAATCGTCGATATGACGCAGGAGTTTAGACAGGGCAATCGCTCGCTCTTTTCAAAGGCATTGCAAGAGGCTCTGATAAGCGCAAAGGAGCGCGGCGAGCAATCCATGCTTTTCCTAAACAGACGAGGCTATGCGTCGTTTATAAGATGCAAGGAATGCGGATATATCGCAAAATGCGAGGACTGCGACATATCGTTGACCTATCACAGGGAGGATAACGAGCTTAAATGTCACTATTGCGGACGTCGTTATCACGCCTTGACAAAATGCCCCAAATGCGGAAGCACGCAAATAAAGCAAGGCAGAATAGGCACTGAAAAGGTCGTTGACGAGCTTAAACAGCTCATGCCCGACGTAAGAGTTTTGCGTATGGACAACGACACCACAATGCGCAAGGACAGCTATTTCAAGATATTGTCCGCGTTTGCCGAGAAGAAAGCCGACGTGTTGGTCGGCACGCAAATGATAGCAAAGGGGCATGATTTTGCAAACGTTACGCTTGTTGGAATCCTCGAGGCGGATTCTGCGCTGTATTTCAGCGATTATCGTTCGAGCGAACGCACTTTCCAGCTGATAACGCAGGTTGCGGGTCGCGCCGGAAGAGCGGATAAAGAGGGTAAGGTCATTCTTCAAACCTATGCGCCGAAGCATTACGTTTTCAGGTTCGGAAGAGTATACGACTATCTCGGCTTTTGGAAAAAGGAAATCAACACCCGTATGGTTACCAAATTTCCGCCGTTCACAAAGATTGTGCGCGTGCTGTTGACATCGGTAAACGAGCAGGACGTCGTAGACGCGACAAGAAACGCGTATAAGGACATTCGCAAGCTTCAAGAGGAGTACGGAGAATTTGTTTATTTAGGCGCGACGAAATCTCCCGTAACGAAAATGAACGGGCTTTCTCGCTATCAGATAATGATGCGCATAGAGCCGAAGCAATTTGAAAAAATCATAGGCGAAATATACAAAATCGCCGACGGTAATAAATCGAAAAAATGCAACGTATTCGTTGAAATCAATCCGCAAAGCTTGATTTGACAAAAAGGAAAATAAGAAAAATATGGCAAAGAGAATAATAGTCAAGGTACCAGATCCCATTTTAACGAAAAAATGTCGCGTTGTCGAAAAGTTCGACGACAGATTATGGACGCTTTTGGACGATATGAAAGAAACCGTAAAGGACGCCAACGGCGCAGGACTTGCCGCTCCGCAGGTTGCGGTGCTTAAACGCGTTTGCGTAGTGGACACCGAAGACGGCTTTTTCGAGCTTATCAATCCTGTGATTACGTCGTTTAGCGGTGCGCAAACGGGACCGGAGGGTTGTCTTTCCGTTCCGCACAAATACGGCGAGGTTACAAGACCCATGAAAGTGAGCGTCAAGGCATTTGACCGTTTCGGCAAGGAGCAGCGTTACAGGGTTAAGGGCTTTACGGCAAGAGCGTTTTGTCACGAAATCGACCATTTGGACGGCATAGTTTACACTTCAAAATGCAACGACGTTTTTGAAGAGGAGGATAACGAATGAAAATAGTGTTTATGGGTACTCCCGATTTTTCGGCGGTAGTTCTTCAAAAGCTTCATTCGGTATATCCCGTATGCTGTGTAGTTACCGGGCTTGACAAGCCGATAGGGCGCGGCTATCAGCTTAAGCCTTCGCCGCTTAAAGTCAAGGCACAGGAGCTTGGCATACCCGTATTGCAATACGAAAAGGTTTCAAGAGAGGGCATAGAAGCTATAAGCGCGCTTGAACCGGATATTATCGTAACCGCCGCCTTCGGACAGATTTTAAGCGAAAAATTCTTGTCTATACCGAAATTTGCGGTATTGAACGTACACGCCTCGCTTCTTCCGAAATATAGAGGCTCTTCGCCCATTCAGTGGTCTATTATAAACGGAGACGAAACCACCGGTATAACGATAATGAAAACCGTAAAAGCGGTTGACGCAGGGGATATGCTGTTGCAAAAGACAACGGACATAGGCAAAAACGAAACGGCAGGAGAACTGTTCGACAGGCTCGCGCTTTTAGGCGGCGACGCTATAGTCGAAGCAATATCTCTTGTGGAAAGCGGAAAAGCGACGTTCACGCCGCAAGACGACGCGCTTGTCACGCATTGCTCCATGATAGGCAAGGAGGACGGAAAAATCGACTTTTCAAAAACGGCAAAACAAATCGATTGCTTCGTAAGGGGAATGTCGCCGTGGCCGTCCGCGTTTACGCATTACAACGGCAAACTTTTGAAGGTATATTCCGTCGAAAAATCGGATATTGACGACTTGAACGCCGCCTGCGGTCAGGTGCTTGTAGCCGATGCCAAGAACGGCTTAATCGTCAAATGCGAGGGCGGTTCGGTACGCCTTTGCCAAATCCAGCTCGAAGGCTCCAAGCGTATGAGCGACGCCGATTTCCTCAAAGGAAGAAAAATCGACGTCGGATATGTTTTTGAATAAAATATATTGTTAGAATAACGAAAAAATGAGAAAGTATATAAATTCCGCACTCAAAATAATCCAAAAGGTTTATATGGACGGCACGTATAGCAATATGGCTTTTTACGGTGAAAAGGTCAGCGATATGTCTACGCGCCTCGTTTACGGAACTCTCGAGGAAGACGTAAAGACGGAATATATACTCAATCGGCTTATAGACAAAAAACCGCAAAAGCTTGTATACGTATTGCTGAAAATAGGCACGTACGCGCTTCTCAATCTAACCGACGTACCCTCGTTTGCGATTGTAAGCGAATGCGTTGAGGTGGCAAAGCTCAACGGAAAGAGCGGTGCGAGCGGATTTGTAAACGCCGTCTTAAAAAAGGTGGCGCAGGGCGCGTATTCCTTGCCAAGCGAGAATGACGAAGATTATTTGTCTGTTACTTATTCAAAGCCTAAATGGTTTATCGACAAGCTCATCGCGCAATACGGCAAGGAGGACGTCGTAAAAATGCTCGAAGCTCCTCAAAGTCACTTGGAGCATATTCGAGTAAACTCACGGCTTGCAACGCCTGCTGACGTCGAAAGCTTGCTAAAAAAGGATAAGCAACCGATAAAAAGAACGGCTGTCGGCGGTTACGCGGTAAAAGCCGACGACTGCATAAAGCGCGCCTTCGACAAGGGGCTTGTGACTTATCAATCGCCGTCCAGTATGCTTGCCGTAAGGGCGTTGAATCCCACGGACGGAGCTAGCGTTTTGGATTTATGCTCGGCTCCAGGCGGAAAGGCTATATATATGAGCGAGCTATGTCCGCATTCGTTTATCACCGCCTGCGATTTGCACGAGCATAGGGTTCAGCTTATACAGAAATACAAGAATCGTATGCACACGCCGAACGTAAAGGCAGTGCAGAAGGACGCTTGCGTATTCGACGAGGAGTGGAAGGACAAATTCGATTACGTGCTTGTCGATGCTCCTTGCTCGTGTTTCGGCACGTTTAGGAAGCACCCCGACGTATTCCTTACGCGCGGTGAAGAGGACATAGACGAGCTTTGCGCAACGCAAGGCAAGCTTCTTCAAAACGCCTCGAGATACGTCAAAATCGACGGTAAAATCGTTTATTCGACCTGCACGCTGTTTAGAGAAGAAAATCAAAATCTAGTAAAAGCGTTTTTGGATAACAACGACGGCTTCGAGGTTGAAATTCCCGACCTTTCGGACGTCGGTATCGAGGTAGGCAAGGACGGCTTTGTACAGCTTTTGCCTCACGACGAATACGACGGCTTCTTTATCGCTAAATTAAGGAGAACCAAATGAACGAGGTAAACAAAATTTCGTTGCTTGCTATGAGCAAGTCTGAAATATCCGCACTTTTACCCGAGTGCCCGAAATTTACCGCAACGCAAATTTACGGTTTTCTCCACGACGGCAAAAACTTTGAGGAAATGACCTCGCTCAAAAAGGATTTGAGGAAATATTTAAGCGACAATTTTCTTGCGAATCCCGTGAGCATTCTCGACGTATTCAAGGGCAAACTCGGCACCAAAAAATATCTTTTCCGTCTTGCGGACGGCAATCTTATCGAAGGCGTATATATGCCGCACGATTACGGCGATACGCTGTGCCTTTCAACGCAAATAGGCTGCAGAATGGGTTGCACTTTTTGCGCGTCTACGCTTGACGGACTTGTCAGAAATCTGACTCCCGCCGAAATGCTGGGGCAGGTTGTTTGCGTAAACCGTGACAACGGCGGAACCGCAAAATGCCGCAAGGTCACCAATCTCGTGCTTATGGGAAGCGGCGAGCCGTTTGACAACTACGACAACGTGCTTGCGTTTTTAGACGCCGTAAGCGCGCAGGACGGTATAAATATAAGCGAGCGCAACATTTCCTTATCAACTTCCGGCTTATGCGACAAAATTCGCCGTTTCGCAGACAGCGGACACAAGGTCACCTTATCGATAAGCCTTCACGCGCCGTTTGACGAACTGCGTAGCGCGCTTATGCCGGTAAACAAAGCCTATTGCGTAAAGGAGCTTGTCTCCTCGGCAAGGTATTATTTTGAAAAGACGGGCAGGCGAGTTATATTTGAATATACGCTTATCAAGGGCGAAAACGATTCCGACGCCTGCGCAAACGAGCTTGCAAGGCTAACGCGCGGTTTTCCGTCGCACGTCAATCTTATCAGATTGAACGAGGTCAAGGAGCGCAATCACGTTGCGCCGAGCGTAGACGCCACCGAAGCTTTTTTGTCAAAGCTCGAAAAGCTCGGCGTGTCGGCAACCATACGCAAGAGTTTGGGCAACGACGTCGAGGGTGCGTGCGGACAGCTTCGTCGCAGATATTTGAAAGAAAACGGAGAAATATCCGAATAAAACGATACAACGATATAACGGTATATGGCAATGAAAACATACAAAGGACGAGTTATAAAAGCGGTTGCGTCAAAATTTTTCGTAGATACGTCGGACGGCGTAAAGGTTTGTTTTGCTCGCAAACGACTTAAAAACGACGGCTTGATTTACGTCGGCGATTTCGTCACGGTTGCAAAGGATCGCGATTCCTTCGTCATAGAAGAGGTTGCGCCGAGAAAAAATCGACTTATCCGTCCGTACGTCAGCAACGTAGACGTCTGTTTTATCGTCATAGCTCCCGAGCCGGAACCGGATTTCCTTCTAGTTGACAAGATTATCGTCAACTGCCTTGAGCAGTGCATCGCTCCGATTTTGGTTAAAAACAAATGTGACTTTGCCAAAATCGATTCAAGCGAGTATGCAAATGTCGTCGATATTATCGAATGCTCCGCGCAAACAGGCGAGGGAATTTCCGATTTAGTGCGTATGGCAAAGGGAAAGACCGCTTGCTTTGCAGGGCAATCCGCAGTCGGGAAAAGCTCGATACTCAATGCGATTTTAGACAGTGACGAACTTGAGGTCGGCGAGCTTACGCGCAAGATTAAAAGAGGCAAAAACACCACTAGAAAGACGGAAATCTTCTATGTCGGCGAGGACACCTATTTTGTCGATACCTGCGGTTTTTCAATGCTCGACGCCGTTGACGTGGAGCCTGAAAGCCTGCGCTTGTATTTTGACGAATTTGAACTTTTTAGACGCGATTGTAGGTTCAACACCTGCACTCACACCGACGAACCCGACTGTGCCGTAAAATCGCACGTCGGCAAGGAAATAGGCGAGGGACGTTACCAAAGATACAAGACCCTTTACGCCGAGCTTGTCGAAAGACGAGAAAACAAATACAACTGATAGGGGGAAATTATGCTAGTTGCTCCGTCAATGCTATCTGCCGATTTCGGCAATATGGCAAACGAATTGAAGAACGTAAAGAGCTGGAATGCGGACTGGGTTCATTGCGACGTCATGGACGGCGTGTACGTTCCAAACATCACGTTCGGTATGCCCATGATATGCGCGTTCAGACGTGACACGGATATGTTTTTGGACGTACACCTTATGATTGTCGAGCCTGAAAAATACGTCGAAGCGTTTTGCGATGCAGGCGCGGATTTGGTATCATTTCACCCGGACGCGTCGAAGGACGTATCGGGCGCGATAGCAAAAATCAAGTCAAAAGGCAAAAAGTGCGGCATAGTGATAAACGCCGACGTTCCTTTCGATGTGGCAAAGCCCTATCTAAAAGACGTTGACTTGGTTTTGATAATGACTGTACAGGCAGGCTTTGGGGGACAGAGCTTCAAACACGATTGCCTTGACAAGGTAAAAGAAGCGGTAGCTCAAAGAGAAGCGCACGGCTACAAATACGTTGTCGAGGTTGACGGCGGAGTATGCGAAGAAAATATCGAGCTTATAAAGCACGCCAATGTTGACGTCGTTGTCGCGGGAAGCGCGATATTCAAATCGAAAAACCCCAAAAGAACCGTCGAAATCCTGCATTCATAATCAAACGCGGATATAAAAATTCGTAGGTACTAACGCGAATATTGAAATATGCGGATATTAAAGCGGATATTAAAACGCGATATTTTGTATTGATATAACATATAAGCATGCAAGCAATCAGCGTAAGCCGACAAAATAAGAGGCGCCCGTCGCGCTTCTTTTTTTATGTAACGAATCCGACGGCTCAACTAGTTGATTTTTATTATAAAAACCGATTGCGAAATTGCGGATTATTTTGATTGTATTGAGTAACGGCAAAGTGCCTAAGCGCATAATTTGTAGAAAAAGGAGAGAAATATGAACAAAATTATCTGTGTCAATCCGCCCAAATTCGTCAAAGCGATATTAAAGCTGTTCGTGAAGAAAGAGAGTAGAAGAGCCTCGTAAAAATAAAAAAAATAAAACGCCTTCCTTTCGGAAGGCTAACTTTGGATTGCTACAAAATATAAATCAACAGAAATTATGCACGGTCAACTTTGCCTGAACGAAGACAACGAGTGCAGACGTAAGCGTCTTCAACCCCGCCCGTAGGAGTGTTGACTTTGACCTTTTGGACGTTGGGAGCCCAACTGCGTCTTGTCTTTCTGTTGCTGTGGCTAACGGCGTTACCGCTCATTCTACCTTTTCCGCATACACTACAAACTCTGGACATAACTGTACCTCCTAATTTGAACATTTGCTATTCTAACAAATAATATTCGGTTTTGCAACTGATTTACGCAAAATTTGTTATTTAGTTGCAAAAATTTATGTAATATAGTAATATTTATGCAAAGGTAACGATATGTCGCTCTCAACTTCAAACAAGTTCGGCAAAATATCCATAAGCGAAGAGGCAATGCAAGCGGTTGCGAGCCACTCCGCGCAGGATTGCTACGGCGTTGTAGATTTAGTCTCACGCCGTTTCAGCGATAATATAAGTCAGCTCATGGGCAAGAATCAACTCGGCAAAGGTGCGATTGTACAGACGGTCGACAACCTTATATATGTCGAGTTGTTTGTTATACTCAAGGTCGGCGTAAATATCGAAGCCGTAAAAAAATCCCTTGCGGATGCCGTCAAGTTTTCCTTGGAAACGTTCACCGGAATGCGTGTTAAGCGCGTTCACGTCAACGTTGTAGGCATACGCGTTTAAGGTTGAAACAAGCATGATACGAATAGACGGATTAAAATTCAAAGAAATGCTCGCGGGCGGTGCAAAGGCTCTTGAGATGAACCGCGCCGCAATAGACGAGCTAAACGTATTCCCGGTCCCTGACGGCGATACCGGCACGAATATGTCACTCACGCTCGCGTCGGCAGTTAGAGAAGCAAACGCTTGCGGTTCTTTGCTTATAGACGAAATAGCATTGGCGTTTTCAAAAGGCGCGCTCAAGGGCGCAAGAGGCAATTCCGGCGTTATATCCTCGCAGATATTCAGAGGCTTTGCGGTCGCGCTCGAGGGGAAGGCGGATTTGTCGCCCAAGACCTTTGCGGAATGTCTGAAAAAGGGCACCGAAATTGCGTACGGCGCAGTCACGAAGCCCAAGGAAGGCACCATTCTCACCGTTATCAAATGTATGGCGGAGGAGGCTTTAGTCGCAAGCAAGAGCAAGAAGATAGAATTTGACCAATTTTTCAAACGCGTTATCGACGCTGGCGAAGCTATATTGCAAAAGACACCCGAGATGCTTCCCGTTCTCAAAAAGGCAGGCGTGGTAGACGCAGGCGGTCGCGGACTTATCACCGTATTCGACGGTATGTATCGCACGCTTGTCGGCGAAGAGCTTGTACTTATAAGCGGCGGACGCGTACAAACGGATTCGACTGCACCCGAAGACGCTCCGTCACAGCCCGTCGACGTGCTTGAAAACGATTACGAGCATATCACGTTCCAATATTGCACGGAGTATTTTATCACTCATCTCAAGAACGAAGTCACCGATGCCGCGATTGACAGGTATCGCGATTATCTTATGACGATAGGCGACTGCGTGTTGGTTATCGGCGACACCGATCTCGTAAAAACGCACGTTCACACCAATCACCCGGACAGAGCCTTGAAATCCGCATTGACGCTCGGAGAGCTTGACGGCGTGAAAATCGAAAATATGCTCGAGCAAAACAGAAAGCTTCACGCGGACGATGCCGAAGATGTGGTCGAAGAGCTTAAGGATTTTGCAATGGTATCCGTATGCTCGGGCGAGGGCATGGCAAGCATCTTCAAGGATTTGATGGTTGACGTAATTGTCGAAGGCGGACAAACCATGAATCCGAGCGTTGACGATATTCTCAAGGCAATTAACGACGCTCACGCCAAAAACGTATTTGTTTTGCCCAACAATTCCAACATCATTCTTGCCGCAAATCAAGCCAAAGCGCTTGCAAAGGCAGAGGTGTACGTCATTCCCACAACCAATATGCCCGAGGGCATTTCCGCGTCGTTGGCTTTTGACGGCGACAATGCTCCCGATGACAATTATCAAGCGATGTGCGAGGCTATGAGCGACGTTGTATGTGCCGAAATCACTCATGCCGTACGTTCCACTCGTATGAACAGATTTTCGGTTAAAGAGGGCGATATCATAGGTATTTGCGACAAGCGCATAGTTGCAAAGAGCCTTGACGTCGAAGAAGCCACGCTTGACACTATCCGCAAAATAGCGATTGATAAGGATATGCTTTCCGTATATTACGGACAAGACGTATGCGAGGAGGACGCTCAAAAGCTTATGCAGCGCGTTCAAGAGGAGTTCCCGGAGCTTGAAACGGCTTGCTACTTTGGCGGACAACCGCATTATTACTACATAATTTCGGCAGAATAATATGCTTACGTTGCGCGACATCAAAGGCGTCGGCGACGCAACGGAGAAAAAACTTCACGACCTTGGCATACACAGCGTATTCGAGGTCTTTTCTTTTTTACCGAAACGCTATATCGATTTGCAACAACCCGTGCGCGTTTTCGACGCGCAGATAGGACAGCTTTGTCTGCTTGAAGGACGAGTAGAAAAGGTAGGCGACGTTTCCGCAAGAGGCAAGCGCGCCTTCAACGTCACCTTCAGCGACAACCTGTCGGCAAACAAAGTGTTTTTCAGAGCAACGTTCTACAATATGCCGTTTTTGCACGATAATTTTGAAGTCGGGCAGAATTACAGAATGCTCGCTCGCCTTGCAAACGTCCCCGGTGTTTTGACGGTTGTCAATCCGCAGCTTGAAAAGCTTGAGAGAATTTCAAAGCTACAAGGCATTTACACCTTGTATTCGCTCGGCGGGACAATGGGGCAGAATGCCTACAAAAACATGGTTTATTCCGCGCTCGACGCGTTAAATTCCGTGCAATACGAGGGTAGACTTGCAAAGGTCAATAAGGATTTGGCAGCCTGCTTTGAGCTTGCGCATCGTCCGAGCGACCTTCAAATCGCCGAAAGAGCGCAAAATTCTCTTGCCTCCATAGACGTTGCAATCGTGTTGTCAATTTATCGAAAATTGCGAGATTCAGCACAAAAACAAAGAAAAGTATTCTACAATTTTAACGATTTTAGAATAGAAAACTTTATAAAAGCAATAAATTTCACCCCTACTCCAACTCAAATTCAAGCCTTTGAAGATATATTGTCCGATATGTCTTCACCTCTCAATATGTCGCGCATTATAAGCGGCGACGTAGGAAGCGGAAAAACAATCGTAGCGTTTTTTGCAATGTACGCCACGGCGTTTGCCAATAAGCAAGCAGTGCTTATGGTTCCCACGGAGATTTTGGCAAAGCAGCATTTTTCAAAGCTTGAACCGCTTGCAAAAAAGCTCGACATATCCTGCGCATTGCTCACAAGTTCTTCAACGGCGCGCGAGCGTAGAGAGGTGTTGAGCGGATTAAAGAGAGGCGAAATATCTTGTGTAGTCGGCACAAGCTCTCTTGTCGGCGAAGACGTCGAGTATGCAAATCTAGCTCTTGCCGTTATCGACGAACAGCACCGTTTCGGCGTAAACGAAAGGGGAAAGCTCGAGCAAAAGGGCGCTTGCGACGTATTAAGTCTTACCGCCACTCCCATTCCGCGCTCTATGGCGCTCACTTTTTACGACGATATAGCCATTTCTCGCATTGAAAAACGCGAGGAAGCAAAGACAAACGTAAAAACGGTTGTTTACATGGATATTGCCGAATCGTTGGAATTTTTGCGCGAACGTCTTAAGGAAGGCAAACAGGCATTTATCGTCTGTCCGTCGATTATCGATGCGGAAGGCAACGATATTATGTCTATTGAAAGCTTTATGCGTGATTACGGCGGATATTTCGACGGTTTCTCAACCTCCGTAATACACGGAAAGCTCGATATGGCGCAAAAGGAGCAGGCGATGAATGATTTTGCGCAGGGCAGAACCTCGCTTTTGGTTGCAACAACGGTTATTGAAGTCGGCGTTGACACAAAAGCAAGCGAAATTTTGATTCTCAACGCGGACCGTTTCGGGCTTGCTTCGCTCCACCAGCTGCGCGGACGCGTAGGACGAGACGGAAGAGAAGCGCACTGTCTTTTGTATTCTCGCGCCGAGGGTGAGAAATCCTCTCAACGACTAAACGCCCTATGCGAGAGCAACGACGGTCAATATCTTGCCGAGATGGATTTTGAGATGAGGGGCGCAGGCGAATTTATAGGCGTAAAGCAAAGCGGTAAATCCTTAACTCCGATGTTCGAGTTGCAAATGAACGCACGCGTACTTAAAAATGCCAAGGAGTATTCCGACAAGTATCTTTCCTCCTTAACCCTAAACGAGCTTCTCGCTCTTACAAGATGCTCCAAGGGACGCGTTGACAGCTTTATCGAGGAGCTGAAATGCGTAACCCTAAACAGCTGATTATGATATGCCGACCTTTATATAGCCTATAGCTTCAAACGCTGATTTTCCATATTCTAACCGTACATAATGCGCAAATTCATATAGCTGATGTTTTCGTTATTCTAACACTGTTTTTTCTCCAATCGGCAATGCTTTTATGTGATAACATTTTGCCGAATTTCTCTTGTTTTTCTCGCAAAATCGTTTTGATTTTCTTTGAAAATTCGGTTATTTGTTTTCGGCAATTATTGTCGAATTTCCGCAAAATAACGCTTATTTCGATTTATTTCTTTTCTTTTCGCGCACACCTTAAACGCCTTGACATTTTTTTGAATACATTTATAATAATATTAAATGGTGGTGCAGTATTCTAGTCAGATTCCACCGACTCGGAGGCGGGGGTAAAATATCGCCGAAGGGCATATCGATGAAGTTTCTGGTGATGGCTTCTTTTGCCCAAATCGGGGCTGTTGCTGGGAGTTAAGGTTTTTGGGCGGTTTGCAACGGCATGCAAAAATGCGACCCAATTTCCGTGGAGACCCAACTCGGTAGACGGCGTAACAATCGTTTACTGACTGGGGTTAAACCTGATATGCGGTGCGTCTGCGCTGTGTACAGTGTAGCCTGCTTTGAGTGGCGCGGCGGAATTCGAGAACAACGTTTTTGAGTATGGCCAATACAAGAAGACGATCGCTCGATGAAATCCGCGTTGCAAAAAAAGATAAGGGCGGGCGGAATCTGTCAAGGAAATCTTCTAGACTGTTCTTTGGAGACAGCTTGGGGATTATAGTGTGTTCTAAACGGCGATTCGGTTTCTTTTTAAGATGAAACGTGCAATAGGAAACTTCTCGGACGGCGACGACGAGTTTCGTTTCAGGGAAATCCTACCGAACCTATGGCGCAAGGTTTACCCATGCTGTTGCCACCATTCAACGCAATTACAACTTGAGGTGCTTTGTGCAAAATCTCAATCAAAAGGAAGCCAATGCTTCAAATACCTCTCAACAGCCATCAAAAGCCGATTCTTTTGATGGTGTTTCTTATTCTTCGAGCAATGCGCATTTAGAGAAAGATTCGACAAACGGCTTTTCGCAAGATAGCAAAAATGTCGTTCTCGATTCTAAAAGCGAGGCTTGCTCCGAGCAAAACGTTGCCAAAGGCAACGATAAGGTGGTTATAGAAAAGGTCACCGTTGACAATTCCGTTTCAAAGACGAAAAGCAATCAATCGCAAAAGTTCGAAAAGCATGACAAAAAGAAGAAAAACGCCAAGAAAAAGCGCAATCTTTGGTGGATTAAGGCAATAATAATTTCACTTGTTTTATCGGCGTTTTTCTCGTATATAAGCGAAATAGTCGCCAATGCCGACCAGCTTGTCGTGGTTATCGTATTGCTTGCGTTTTTGATACTTTCGGGCGTTGTATTCGACGCAATCGGAGTGGCGGTAACCTCCTGCGACACGACGCCGATAATTTCTATGGCGTCAAGAAAGGTTTACGGCGCGAAAACCGCATTATGGCTCACAAAAAACAGCGATACCGTATCAAGCGTCTGCAACGACATCATAGGCGATATTTTCAGCATTATTTCGGGTGCTTGCTCGGCGGCTCTGGTTGTAAAAATCACGGTATCTCTCAATGAAACGTGGCAAATAGTCTTGTCGATAGCTGTGTCGGCAGTCGTCTCCGCGCTCACGATAGGCGGCAAAGCGTTTATGAAGAAAATCGCCATAGACAATTCAAAGGATTTCGTAATGTTCGTCGCGCGCACGCTAGCCGTGTTCTCGAAAGAGGAGAGGAAAATCCGCAAAAAAGCGAAGAAAAACGCTCAAAAGCAATAAGATAATCGCAAAAGCAATGAGATAATCGCCAAAAAAACAATGAGATAATCGCGAAAAAACACAATAAAAATAAACCTAAAAAGCTCGCAAAACAATAGGTAGGAGCAAAAAATAGCACAACAATTAAACAAAACGGCAAAGATAAGCTTAAGATAAGAGAAGACGCAAAAATCAAATCGCAAAAGCAATGAGATTAGACAAGTATTTACAGCTGAAATTCAATTTGAAATCTAGAACCTATGCGGAAAATCTCGTCAAAACAGGCAAGGTTTTCGTCAATGGAAAAATCGCGGAAAAAACCTCTTTGGACGTTTGCGATACCGACGAAATTTCAATCACGCAGGACGAAAACTACGCCTCGCAGGGCGCGTATAAGCTGGAAAAAGCCTTTGAGGAATTTCACCTTGACGTCACCGACAAATCGTGCGCGGACATCGGCTGTTCCAACGGCGGCTTTACGGACTGTCTTTTGCGCCACGGCGCAAGAAGCGTGCTTGCCGTAGACGTTGCGGAATGCGCGTTAAGTCAAGATTTGCTATCCTCAGGCAAGGTTACCTTTTTGCGTGCAAACGCAAGAGAATTGCCCGATAGCGTCGAAAAGGTAGATTTTCTTTGCAGCGATTTAAGCTTTATTTCTCTTAAACTCGTACTTTCGTCTATGTACGGCGTATTGAAAAAAGGCGGTGAAGCAGTGCTTCTTGTGAAGCCGCAATTCGAGCTAGACAAAAAGGCGCTTAACAAAAACGGCATCGTACAAGACGAAAAGCTACGTCAAAAAGCCTTGACGCAAGTTTTATCCTACGCGCAGTCAACCGGCTTCGAGCTTATTTCTCAAACAACGTCGCCCATTCGTTACGAAAACAAAAACGTAGAGTATTTGATTTATCTAAAAAAATAATTTATCCGAAATTATCTGAAATAAATAATAACTGAAAAAATAGTTTATTTTCCTCGCAAAATTACGCCAAAATTTATTACGCAAATCAATTCTCACCGGGATTTTCGGTTGAAGCATTTGTTTGGGGATTTGCGCTTGAACCGCTTTCGGCTTCGACTATATTTTTCTTGTTTTTCTTATCTTTTTTCTCTTTCTTTTGGGCTTCTTTAAGCGCAAGCTCCTCGTTTTGCTGTTTAGCCTTGCGTTTAAGCGCAACGGGACCGTCCTCCGCCTTTGGTTTTTGATAGTGTTTGACAACGACTATCACCACGACGGCAATCGCAATGAGCATACCGGACAGACCTCCGACGAGCTTTGTAGCGAATTCGCTTATGCCAATGATTTGAGAAAGCATACTAAAATTATATATCCGTATCAAAATACTGTCAAGCGCGAGAATTTTATTTGCAAATGTATAAAACGGATAAATTTATGCAGTTTTTTATAAAAAACGTATTATATACTTGAATAAAAAATATGGTTGTTGTATAATGCGTATAACTATGAAAACCAAGCTTGCAATATTCGCAAAAGTGAAAACGCGCGGCGATTCCGCTCGCGCAACGATAGTAAAAGCCATCGAAGACGACGGTGCTTTCGACGTTTGCGAATTTGAAGACGCAAGCGAAATCGATTCCTCCTTCGACAAGCTTTTGGTGTTCGGCGGTGACGGCACGATGCTCGAGGCTGTCCGCGCGATAGGCGAAAAGGATATATCCGTTCTCGGTGTAAACCTCGGCAATCTCGGTTTTTTGGCTGAGTTTGAACGCACGACAGACGCAAGCGAAATAATCGACGCGTTAAAGTGTGGCGCAACGAAGGAAAAGCTGCTTTTGTCCGTAAACTTAAACGGCAAAATTTTAGCGCGCGCTCTCAACGAGGTTGTGATAAAAAGCTCCACGACGCGCCCGATTTTCATAGATTTGTACGTCGATGACAATTACGTCGATTCCTATCACAGCGACGGCGCGATAATCTCGTCGCCTACCGGTTCGACGGCGTATTCGTTGTCGGCAGGGGGTCCGATACTTTCGCCCGACGTATCGGCGTTTGTTGTCAATCCGATATGCGCGCATTCTTTGCATTCCCGTCCGCTTGTGATAAGCTCCTCGTCGAGGGTGACGCTCAAGCTTTCGGGTGACGAAAACGCAAGCGCGTGCATCGACGGCGGCGCGGTGTTCGATTTGCCGCGCGACTCCGCAATAACGGTGCAAAAGGCGAGCAACGGCGTGCGCTTTATCACAAAGGGCGACGACGATTTCTACAAAAAACTATTTCAAAAGATGAACAGATGGGGCACGACGCACACGACGTCGAGCAACCGATAAGGAGAATATTATGGCAAGAGCAAACAGACAGCTCAAGATTTTGGATATTATATCCAAGCACGACATAGATACGCAAGAAGAGCTTGTAGATTATCTTAAAAGCGAGGGCTTCAGCGTCACGCAGGCAACGGTGTCCAGAGACATCAAGGATATGGGTATAATCAAAACCCTTTCCGCAGACGGCAGACACTACAAATACGCCTCCCAGCAGACAAAGGAAGCGAGCGCGGCGGATAAGTTTCTTAATATGTTCAAAAACGCGGTCGTATCCATAAAAAGCTCGGGCAATTTGATTGTATTGAAGACGGAAGCCGGAAGCGCGTGTCCCGCCGCAGAGCTTATCGACAAGCTTTGCTATGAGGAAGTGCTCGGCGTTATCGCAGGCGACAACACGATTTTCGTTGCGGTGGATTCCATAGACCACGTAGATCTTATACGCAGACGTCTCGAGGAGCTTCTCGAAGCCAACAGAATTTATAATTAAAGCGATTTATGTTAAGTCAACTTTCCATCGAAAATATCGCGCTTATAGACAAGCTGGAGCTTGATTTGAACGGCGGATTGAATATTTTAAGCGGTGAAACCGGCGCGGGCAAGTCGATTATTATTGACTCGCTCAATTTCGTATTGGGAGAAAGAGCGGACAAATCGCTTATCCGATACGGCGCGGAGCAAGCCGTCGTTCAAGCGATATTCGAGGATTATCTCACGCCGTCCATACGCGAATATTTGGACGAAATCGGCATAGAAGCCGAGGACGTGTTGATATTGCGCAGAAAAATGACCGTCGAGGGTAAAAACGAATGTCGCATCAACGGCAGAGTTTTCACGCTGTCCACGCTAAAGGGACTCACCGAGCTTTTGGTTGACATACACGGTCAGCACGAGCATCAATCCTTGCTCAAAAGCGCGAACCATATCAAGCTTTTAGACAATATCGGCGAGGGAAAAATCGAAAACGCAAGGCTTGATACCTGCGAAAAACACAAGCGTTACACGTCCTTGAAAAAGGAATTTTCAAGATTCGGAGACGCAAGCGAAAGAGAGCGCAAGCTCGACATTTTGACCTATCAGCTTGAAGAAATAGAGAAAGTAGACGTAAAGGAAGGGGAAGAAGAGGAGCTTCTTGCGCAGCGTAAACGCATACGCAATATGGAGAAAATTCTTTCCGCACTCTCCGAGGCGCGCTCGACGCTCGACGGCTACGATCGCTCAAGCGTAAGCGCGTCCGTAAAAAACGCGTCGTCCTTGCTTTCGACAATTTCGTCTTATGACGAAAGCGTTTCTCCGCTTATCGATAGATTGGATTCCGTAAAGGTGGAAATCGAGGACATCGGCGACACGCTGTCGGATATGCTTGAAAGGCTCGATTTCGATTCTCGCTCGGCAGAGCGTATCGAGGATAGGCTCGAACAGGTACGCGCACTGTTGCGCAAGTACGGCAATTCGTACGAAGCGTTGCAAAGCTTTTACAAAAACGCGCTTGAAGAAGCAAGCGTGCTTGCAAATGCGGAGCAGACCGTTGAAAAACTCGAAGCCGATATAAAGCTTGCAGGCGAAGACCTTATCGCAAGCGCGAGCAAGCTTTCAAAATTGCGCAAAAGCACTGCCGAGAGCTTTGAAAAGGATATTATGCGCGAGCTTTCCAATTTGGGAATGAACGGCTCGACCTTTAAGGTTGAAATTACTTCAACGTCGAATATTGACGAAATAAGCGCAAACGGCGCGGATAACGTCGAATTTTTGATTTCTCCCAACGTCGGCGAGCCGCTCAAACCGCTTGCAAAAATAATATCTGGCGGTGAAATGTCAAGATTTATGCTTGCCTTCAAGAATATAGTCGCAGGCATAGACGGTATCGGCACTATGGTATTCGACGAGATAGATACCGGAATTTCGGGCAATATATCCGCAGTCGTGTCCGAAAAGATGTGCAATATATCGCGCAACAGACAGGTTATCGCCGTCACGCATATGCCAAGCCTTGCCGCAATGGCGGACAGTCATTATCTCATCGCGAAGTCGGCAAAGGACGGGAAAACGCTCACGCACGTTACGCTTTTAGAGGACGATACGGACGAGGTTGCGCGCTTAATCGGCGGAAACGATTACAGCAGGTACGCCGTGCCGCACGCAAAAGAAATGAAGGCGTGGGCAGAAAAATACAAGCAAACCTTAAAAAAGTAACGCCAAAAGTCGAAATAAGTCGAAAATCACAAGTAAAAGCACAAGCTAGTCGAAACAAATTGAAAATTGTAAGTAAAATGACAAGTCGGTCGAAAGCAGTCGAAAATCGCAAGTAAAAAGATAATTGCGACTAATATTGACAAAATGTGCCGAATGCTTGCAAAAAACGTCGAATTTTGATTTTTCAAGGCGTTTGATAACTGCTTAAACAACGTCTTAAACGGCTCAAAACACAACGAAAAATATAACGGAATAACGAAAAAAGAAGGCTCTTGCGCCTTCTTTTTTCATAGCGAGATTAGTCTGTAAGCCGAGTTCTGTATTGGACGGTCATCTATCTAGAGCGTACATTTCTGCACGCTTCAAGCGATGTGGGGAGTATGCGGGCCACATATATACTCCCGATCTTGCATCGAGTGGGGTTTACATCGCGCATTGTCGCCAAATTGCGGGTGAGCTCTTACCTCGCCTTTCCATCCTTACCGTATAAAACGGCGGTATTTTTCTGTTGCACTGTCCTTGAAGTCGCCTTCACCGGGAGTTACCCGGCACCCTTGCCCTGTGATGCTCGGACTTTCCTCAAATATTTCATGCGACCGTCTGGCTAACTCGCAAATAGATTTAACCATATTTTTTTTATAAAAGCAACCGATTGTAAAAGGATTTTCCTTTGTGGGATATAAATTTGCAAAATGAGGGAACAATCTAGGCATGGTATACGCGCTCACGTTTTCTATAACGGCGTTTTTCATATTGCTGTATATAATTTTGCGCAAGCCCGACCGCGAGAGGCATTATTTTACGTTGTCCGACGAGGAGTATCGGAAGGAGTGCAAACGCTTCGTTCACGCCTTGCCTTTGCCTCAAAAGAGCGGAAGCACAAACGATAAAAGATATAAGCGAACGATAAGATTTTTATCTAAAAAACTTAAAATGAAACGCTATAAGGGCATTTTCGACGACTTTTTGGAAAATATCAAGACGTTTGATATACTCTTAAAGACGGATTATTCGGCATTGGAAAACGTCGCAAGCGTAAACGGCGAGGCAAGATGTGTGGCTTTGGCTCGGTTTTGCCTTGCAAACAGCGACTATATTTTTACAAACGACAGATTTAGGATAATCGCAGAGTGTCAAAACCGCTTTCGCTCGTTGACCTTTGCGGAAATTCTTTCAATGAAAGAAGCTTTTTTGTACGTCCTCCTTGAAAAGTTGTATTTTATCTATATGGGACTTGATTCGATAGCAAGGGTTATGAAATACGCAAAGGCTTACGTTTTCGACGGTGGAAACAGTAAAAGCAAAAAGCTGAAAGGCTATTCCAGGTCAAAATTGTTTTTAAGTCTGTGCGCAATCGAAATCGATTGTATTAGTGAGGGGAAGCAAGAAGCGTTAAGGGAAGTGATAGACGAGCTGTATACCTCGTATTCGCATGTATTGCGTTCAATCGGCGACGTGCTTTGCTTCGATTTTTCGCGATTTTACTCGCCGCTAGAGATATACGACAAGTTTTCTTCCTTTTCAAATGCAGACGAAAACGCAAAGGAAGCTTTTTTGAAGCTTGCCGCTTCGTTGAGCGATAAAGAAAATTTGGACGAATTTATGTATGCGATACGCGTTGAAAAGTATATGCAATCGGCGTCGGCAGGGCATATAGCCGTTGCGAGAGGAGATTTTTTAGGCAAGCGGTTTTCTATAATTAAATGCAAAAAGGACATATCGCTTATCGGCTTGGGCTTGAAATCCGACTTTCTTATGCGCGCATTGTTTTCACAGAATAAAAATGCAAAAAAGAAAAACACTATTTCAAAATTTATTGATTTTGAGAATAGTTTTGAACCGATTTACAAATTTAATAATATAAATTTCGGAATTTCCACTCAAAACGGCGCGTTGAAAATTCTTCCTCGTCTTCCGAACAACGTCGTCCGTGCGGACGTGCGTTTTGTCGAAAACGGCGTCGAACACGCTCTTCACGTTATCCGCGGCGATAAAGAGGAGATATATCTCGGCTCGACGCGTCTTAAAGGCACGGGATATATAAGACTGTCTGATAAGCCCCTTGACGTTACGGTGGTGGTAGAAAAATAAATTTGTTCAAATTTTCGCCGTACAAAAGTGCAAATACGAGTATTTGCTCTTTTTTTGCGATTTTTAAGGGGCGAAAATCCATTTTGTGTGACATAAAACGTTGACTTATCGCCTTACTATTGTTATTATTTTTAGTATAAATTTAGTACGCAAAAATCTGCGTGCTTATCGCAAAATTCAGGAGCTTCATATGAAAGAAAAAATGGATGCAATCAAGTATGCCGCGCTCGAAATGATAGAGCAGGCTCAAAATTCCGTTGAGCTTAACAACGTCAGAGTGAAATACCTCGGCAAAAGCGGCGAAATATCCCTTCTTATGAGAGACATGGCAAAGGTCCCCAAGGAAGAACGCCCGACTATGGGCAAGCTCGTAAACGAGCTTCGCGGCGCGGTCGAGAGCGTGCTCGACGCAAAAACCGCTCAAATCGAAAACGCCGAAAAGCTTGCCAGAATGAAAGCGGAGGAGGTTGACGTATCCCTTCCTTGCAATCATAAGCTCGGCACGCTTCACCCCTTGACGCTCATCACAAGAGAGCTTATAGATATTTTTACGGGAATGGGCTTTAGCGTAGCGGAAGGACCGGAAATCGAAAGCGATCTTTACAATTTTCAGCTTCTCAACGTACCCAAAGATCACCCGGCGCGCGATATGCAGGACACCTTCTACGTCAACGACAACGTGGTCTTGCGTACGCAAACCTCCGCGGTGCAGGCGCGTATAATGCAAAATCATCAACCGCCTATCCGCATCGTATCTCCCGGCAAGGTTTACAGAAGCGACGACGACGCCTCGCATAGCCCGATTTTCAATCAGTTCGAGGGACTTGCCGTCGATAAGCATATCACTATGGGCGATTTGCAAGGCTGCTTGCAGACGTTTGCGGAAAAGCTTTTCTCAAAGGATACCAAGGTGCGCTTGCGCCCATCGTATTTCCCGTTTACCGAGCCGTCCGTCGAGGTTGACGTCACCTGCTCGATGTGCCACGGCAAGGGCTGTAGAGTTTGCAAAGGCACCGGCTGGGTGGAAATTCTCGGCGCAGGCATCGTAAATCCCGCGGTTTTGGATATGTGCGGCATAGACAGCTCCGTTTACGGCGGCTTTGCGTTCGGCTTCGGTATCGACCGCATAGCAATGATAAAATACGGCATTCCCAACATCAAAATGCTCTATGAAAACGACGTGCGTTTTCTCAAGCAATTCAATTAAGGAGGACGAAAAATGTTAGTTCCCATTTCATGGCTTAAAGATTACGTAGACATTGACGTAACGCCAAAGGTACTCGCAAAAAAGCTCGTTGCAATCGGCTTCGAGGTTGAAGAAATAATATATCAGTTAGACACCGTAACCGACGTCGTTGTCGGCAAAATTTTAAGCGTCGAAAAGCACCCGAACGCAGACCGCTTGCGTGTAACGCAAATCGACGTAGGCGACAAGGTTATACAAGTTGTCACCAACGTGCCGGTGGTGGGCGGCGAAACAATAGCCGTCGCGCTCGACGGCGCGCGCCTTGCGGACAGAAGCTACATACGTGCAGGCGAACTTCGCGGAGTAAAGAGCGAGGGTATGCTTTGCGGACTCGAAGAGGTCGGCTTGACTGAGGACGACGCCCTCGGACAAAAGGCAGGCGACATTTTGCGCTTCCCGGAGGGTACGGAACTTGGTCTTGACGCGCTGTACGTCCTCGGCTATAACGACGCGATTCTCGACGTGAGCGTAACCGCCAATCGTCCCGACTGCAACAGCATTTACAAAATGGCAAAGGAGGTTGCCGTCGCTCTCAACAAGGATTGCAGAGAACCTGAAATCTGCTATGAGGAGTCCGACGTATGGGGCGAGGTTAGCGATATGGTGGACGTTGAAGTTCAAAACCAAGAGCTTTGCCCGAGATATATGGCGGCAGGCGTGAAAAACGTCAAAATATTCCCGTCCTCGCAGAAGATAAAATCAAGATTGAGAGCTGTCGGTATTCGCCCGATAAATAACATCGTGGACATCACAAACTACGTTCTTACCGAAATCGGACAGCCGATGCACTCCTTCGACAAGCGCGAATTGAACGGCGATAAAATCGTCGTGCGCAATGCGAAAAACGACGAAACGATCGTCACCCTCGACGGCAAGGAAAATAAACTTAACGACGATATGCTCGTGATATGCGACGCGGAGCGTCCCGTTGCCGTTGCAGGCATAATGGGCGGTGAGAACAGCGGAATACAGGACGATACCACCGAGGTTGTGTTTGAATCCGCCAAATTCGCACGCGATAACGTGCGCAGAACGTCGCGCGCATTGAATCTGCGCTCGGATAGCTCGGCAAGATTTGAAAAGGGCATTGATTTTGCCTCTCAAGAATACGGCTTGAAACGTGCCTTGACTTTGATTTATCAAACAGGCTCGGGCGACATCGTAAAGGGCATAATCGACAAGAAGGTCGATTACCAAAAGGTGAGAGAAATCAAATTTACCACCAAAAAGCTTCAAGAAATCCTAGGTTGCAAGGTGCCTAAAGCGAAGCTTATTTCGATATTGCAGCGTCTTGGAATAGAGGTTGTCGAGGGCGATAAATGCCTTATCGCAAGAGTGAAAGAGGATAGAGAAGACATCGTTGGCGTAAACGACATTGCGGAAGAGTTTATTCGCGTGTACGGTTATTCGCACGTGAAGCCCACGCTGTTTGCCTATGCGCAACTGACGCAGGGCGGTATCCCCAACAAGGCGAAATTCGTAAACAAAATCAAGGATACCCTTTGCGCCTGCGGTGCGTCCGAGAGCGTAACGTATTCGTTTACGTCTCCTAAATTTGCCGACCAAATGGTTTTGGACAAGGACGATAAGGCGCGCGAGGCTATCAAATTGGTAAATCCGCTCGGCGAGGCGTTGAGCGTTATGAGAACGACGCTTGCGCACAGCATGATAGAAACACTTTGCTACAACATCACACACTTTAATAAGTGTGCAAAGCTTTTTGAAGTGGCAAACGTCTACTTGCCAAAGTCCCTGCCGCTCGAGGAACTGCCCGACGAGGAGCAACGTCTTTGCATCGGAGCATACGGTGAGGACGTCGATTTCTTCACGATAAAGGGCTTGCTCGAAGAGGTCTTCAACGCCTGCGGAATTAGCGCGGAATACGTGCGCTCGCAAAGACCGTATCTGCATACCGGAAGAGGCGCGGACGTTATCGTAAAGGGAAAGAGCGTCGGTTTTGTGGGCGAAATTCACCCCGACGTCGCAAAGAACTACGACGTTGACAAACGTCTGTACGTTGCGGAAATTTCCGTTGACGGAATATACGACGATGGCTTGCTTGAAAAGAACAAGTTTAGCGCATTCTCGAAATTCCCGACAATCGAGAGAGATTTGGCGGTTGTGGTTGACGACGAAATTCCTGCTTCCGACTTGATTAACGCAGTGAAAAACGCAAAAATCAAGCACCTCGACGACGTGTCTGTCTTCGATACGTACAGAAGCGAACAAATCGGCGTTGGTAAAAAGAGCGTTGCGTTGAGCTTTGCGTTCTCCTCCTTGGAACGTACGCTTACCGACGACGAAATCGCAACCGAAATGGCAAGAATCTTGTCTGCGCTTAAGAGAAAAGTCGGAGCAAAAATCAGATAAATAACAGCGGCGCGAAATTACACTGCAAGGTGTAAAAAGGACGGGACAAAAATCAGATAATCAACAGCGTTGCGAAATTGCACTGCAAGGTGTAAAAGGTCGGGACATAATCGGATAAACGATAACGTCACGATTGCACTGTAAGTACAAAATCATACGCCTAGAAGCGTAAAATCACACATCTGCAAGTGCAAAGTCGCGCGCCTTAAGGAATGCTATGTTCGATAAAAAAAGTCTAAATACGCTTGAATATCCGAAGATACTAGCCGAGCTTTCCAAATTTGCGCAATCGCAAGGAGGAAAGAAAAAGGCTCTTTCCTTGACGCCCTTTGAAAGCGTTTCCGAGGCGCAGGACGCCTTGAACGAAACCGCGGAGGCGGATAAAGTGTTGTTTGAATATTCGTTGTCGCCGTCTTTTGCGGTGGACGATATAAGCGATATTTTGATAAAGGCGAAAAAGGGGGCTACGCTTGCGATTGGCGAAATATTGAAGGTCGGGCGCACTCTTCGCACGTCTAGAAGACTTAAAAAATCTATCCTGACGGTTAAAGATTGTCCTCTTCTTTACGATATGGCGTCAAGACTTTTTGACAACGAGCCGCTTGAAAATTCCGTCTTCGATTCCTTTTTGAGCGAAACGGAAGTAGCCGACAACGCTACGCCCGAATTGCGCCAAATAAGAATACGCATTCGCAAGCTCAACGACAACGTAAAGACGAAATTGCAGTTGTTTATTACGTCTCCGCAATACTCGAAGTATTTGCAGGACAATATCATTACGATGCGAGGGGACAGATACGTCATTCCCGTAAAAAGCGATTGCAAGGGAACTATCCCCGGTCTTGTACACGATCAATCCGCCTCCGGCTCTACGCTTTTTGTCGAGCCTATGCAAATCGTCGAACTGAACAACGAATTGAAGGTGGAGCTTGTCAACGAACAGCAGGAAATAGAACGCATTTTGCGCAATTTCTCCGCTTCGATACAAGGGTGCGCGGACAATATCGATTGGAGCTATCAGCTTGTTGTGGATATGGATATGATATTTGCAAAGGCACAGCTTGCAAGAGATTATAAGGCAATTCGTCCCGAGCTTAACGAAAAAGGAATTATCGATATAAGAGCGGGCAGACACCCGTTGATTGACGCAAGAAAGGTTGTTCCCGTATCGCTGGGACTTGCCGAAAGCGACAAAATGCTTTTGATAACAGGTCCTAATACGGGCGGAAAAACCGTCACGCTTAAGCTTGTAGGACTGTTTACGCTTATGGCTATGAGCGGATTGTTTATACCTGCAAAACACGCGAATCTGTCGATTTTCGACGGCGTGTACAGCGATATAGGCGACGAGCAAAGCATCGAACAAAGCTTGTCTACATTCTCGTCGCATATCAAAAATACAATTTCCATTCTCGATACGATGACTAGCAAATCTCTTGTTTTGTTTGACGAGCTTGGAGCAGGAACGGATCCCGGCGAGGGCGCGGCGCTTGCGGTCAGCATAGCCGAGCATCTTTTGAAGGTGGGCGCAAAATCCTTTATCACGTCGCATTTCAACGATTTGAAGGAATTTTCCTTGGTGACTCCGAACGTCGTTGCCGCTTCTATGGAATTTGACAGCGAAACGTTTTCGCCGACGTTTAAGCTTGTGATGGGGGCTATCGGCTCTTCAAACGCGCTGGCGATTGCTAAAAAGCTGGGGCTAAAGAACGAAATAGTGGAAAGCGCAAAGAGCAAAATTTCCGTAGAAAAACGTCAATTCGATAACGTTTTGACTGCCGCCGAGCAAACGAGAATGAAAGCCGCGGAGCTTGTAAACGAGGCGTCTATCGACAGAGAAAACGCCGCAAAAGCCCTAAAAGACGCCGAAAACGAGAAAAAACGTATTGCCGAAAAACGCGAAAAGCTTGACGAAAGCATCAGAAAAGAGACTAAACGTCTTATCGAAAACAGCGTCGAAGAAGCAAACGACGTGCTTGACAGAATAAAGGAAATTTTGAATAAGCCGCAAATCGAGGACAAAGATTTGTTTGACGCAAGAAAGCTGAAAAAACAGCTTGAAACTATGTCCGCACAATACGAGCAGGAAGCCGTCGTGGAAGACGAAAGGGACGATTCGCCCTTGAAAATCGGAGATAACGTATACGTTAAATCCTTGCAGAAAAAGGGTAAATTGAAGTCTATAAATAAGCGCGGCGAAGCGGAGGTTTCCTTTGGAAAACTAACGACAAAGGTCAAAAAAGACGATTACTACAAGGTGAAATAAATGACGGACAATTATAGTCAGGCGGTCGATATTTTAATTGAGCGAGGAGCGCGCAGATTGCAGTGGATAGGCATTTTTGCAGTGCTGTTTTCTCTCGGCTTTGTCATGATTTCGATTTTCTATAATTGGCTCTTCATGATTGCGTTTGCGCTTGTGCTTGCAATAGGCATAGTCTGCATATACAAATATAATCGCCTTGCAAAGGAATATATATACGAGTTTTCAAAAACCTGCCTTACCTTTGTGAAAAAGGACGTCGTAAACAGACAAAGCGTCGTTTGTCGAGTGGCATATACGGACGTAAAGGCGTTCGAGATTATGAACGAGGGCTATTTTGAAAACGACAATACGAGGCTTTATTGCTCAAAGGCTTACGATATGGGCGTGTACCAGCTACGCGTTGACGTAGAGGGAAAGGAAATGAAAATTCTGTTTGCGCCCGACGATTACATGATTGCGCTGATAAACGAAGCGATAAAAGAAAATACCGCGATAGAAGCTTGAAAATATGAAAAAAACGATATATCTTGACAACGCCGCGACGACAAGGATTTATCCCGAAGTCGCCGACATAATACGCGAAGAAAGTCTTAACGACTACTTTAATCCCTCCGCATTATATAAGCCGTCGGTTGCGCTTACCGCAAAGCTTAAGCAAGCAAGAAGCGATATAAGCAACGCGCTTCGCGCTCCGGAGGGGGATTTGTATTTCCTTTCGGGAGGTACGGAGGCGGATAATACCGCGCTGTTTTGCACCGTAAAACCAAAGGGGAGCAGAGTTATAGTCGGGCTTGGCGAACACGACGCAATTATGAACGGCGCAAATCAGCTTGCACAACAAGGCTTTGACGTCAAATATGCGCCCATCGATAAGAACGGTAGGGTTGACGTAGAGGAATTTGAAAAGCTTTTGAGCGAGGACGTATCACTTGTGTCCGTTATGCACGTCAGCAACGAAACGGGCGCGATTAACGATATTGCAAGGCTCGTTAAGCTTACGAAAAAGCATTCTCCGAACGCTATATTCCATAGCGACGGCGTTCAAGCTTTCGGAAAAATCAAGGTCAATCTGCGCGCGCTGGGCGTAGATTTGTATACGATTTCCGCACACAAAATTCACGGACCGAAGGGTATAGGCGCATTGTTCGTAAAAAAAGGCACGCACATAAAGCCGTTGCTTTACGGCGGTGGACAGGAAAAAGGCTTCCGTTCGGGCACGGAAAACGCGCCGTCGATTATCGGATTTGCACAGGCAGTGAAGACTTGTTTTGCAAATTTCGATAACTACTATTCTAAAAAAACGGCTTTTAGAGACGTCTTATTGAGTAAAATCAATGAAAATATCCCCGACACGACGATTATTTCGCCGAATGCCGATTTTGCCCCCAACATTTTGACAGTCGCGTTCAAGGACGTGCGCGGAGAGGTTTTGCTGCACGATATAGAGGACGACGGCATTTTGGTGGGAATAGGCTCGGCTTGCTCGAGCCATCACGAAAGTAGATTCAAAACTCTGCTCGGACTTGACGATGAGCATAGGGACGGCATCATTCGCTTCAGCTTTTCATACGAAAACGATATAAGCGATATAGATTTTGTGGTTGACAAAATCAAAAACAGCCTTGATAAGCTGGCAAATTACAAAAGAATATAAAGTATATAAGGATAAATATGGACAGAGTTATTATTATACGCTACGGCGAAATCTTCTTAAAGGGCAAAAACCGCGACTATTTCGAGAGTTTGCTGATAAAAAATATCAAGCACGCGCTTGATGGCTTGAACTTTGAGTTTACGCGCTCGCAAGGCAGATATTTTGTCGAGGGCTACGATTGCGACGACGAGGAGGAAATAATCGACCGCTTGAAAAAGGTGTTTGGAATTTACTCGATTTCGCCTGCGTTCAGAGTGGAAACAAGGTACGAGGAGGGCTTTTGCGATATTAAGGAGTGCTTGAAGGCTCTTGCGGTGCAAGCGGAAGAAGATTGCGTGTTGAAGGCTCCGAAATTCCGCGTGACGGTGAAGCGCGCAGATAAGAGAATACCCAAGGCTTCCTTTGAAATCGCGGGCGAGCTTGGCGGTATCGTGCTTAAAAACACGCATTTTAGCGTGGATTTGAAGAATTTTGACTACGATTTTCTCGTTGACATAAGAGAAAACGGCTATTCGTTTGTGTTCAGCGAGGTTATTAGCGGCGCGGGCGGGCTTCCCGTAGGCTGTTCGAGCAAGGGGCTTATGCTTCTTTCGGGCGGTATCGATTCTCCCGTCGCGGCTTATATGATGGCAAAACGCGGTATGAAGCTTTGCGCAATACATTTCTGCTCGCCGCCGTATACGTCGGAAAGGGCAAAGCAAAAGGTGGTTGAACTTCGCGATATAGTGAGCAAATACACGACGGAAATGAAGCTGTACGTCGTGCCGTTTACCGAAATCCAAACGGAAATTCATAAAAATTGTCCTGCCGAATTTATGATTACGATTATGCGCAGATTTATGATGCGTATCGCTACAATCGTCGCAAACAAAACGGAATGTAAGGCGATAATTACCGGCGAAAGCCTCGGACAAGTCGCATCTCAAACCGTTGAAAGCATGACATCGACGGAGGATTGCGCAGGGCTTCCGATATTCCGTCCGCTCGTCGCATTCGATAAAGAGGAAACTATGAAGCTTGCAAGAAAAATCGGAACGTACGAGACCTCGATAGAGCCTTTTGAGGATTGCTGTACGATTTTCTTACCCAAAAATCCGTCTATTCATCCGCGCCTTGAAAGAGTGCGCGAGGCGGAAAAGGCAATGGATATCGACGCGCTCGTTCAAAGAGCAATTGACGGAATCGAAATTATATAAAAAGGTTATTCAAGGCTTATATCGTCAACGAAAACGCTCTTCGTTGACGATATTTTTATTGTCGGATTGCACTCGATAAAACATTCCAAACGATAGGTTACGACATCAAAAAAGAAAGGGGAGTCGTCTATTATCTTGTATTTGCCCTCCGAGCCGTAAACGCAAGTCAATTCCTTTTCGCCAAAAAGGTCGCTTCTGTATAATCGGTAGACGTATATGTCCTGCGCGTCGAAAGAAAGCTCGACGCTTGTCAAGTTTTTTTCAAGCTCAAAGGCGCACGCGCTGTCGGGAATTTGCTCGAACACGGAGGATAATTCAAACGTTTGATTTTTGGCGAAAAGCTCGCTTTTTCGATATTCTAAAGGGGTATGCTCGCTTGCTAGCGTTACGCATTTATTCCTTGAGGTGGCGTATAAATCGACGTCTAGACGCGTTACGTCGGCACTTTTCTCGATACGCTCCGAAAAGGCGGATTTCGCACTTAAACGCTTCCATAATTCCGCGGACTGCTTGGTCGGATAGCCACCGCCTTTTTCGGTCATGCCGTTGTCGCTACCGTGCCATACTACCATTGCATAGCGAGAATTGTAACTTGCGCACCAGGCGTCGGAATTTTTCTTGTCCGATCGCTCCGCCGTACCTGTTTTGGCGGCGATTTCAAAGGGAAGAACGGATAGCGAACGCGCCGTACCGTCCTTTACCGCGTCTAAAAGCGCATCGGTAATTATGCTTGCCGTTGAGGCTGACAATACGCGTTTTTCTATCTTCGGCGTTTCATAAATCTTTCTGCCGTCCTTTACGACGTATTTAACGAATCCGCCGTCCTTATACGTTCCGTCTTTCAGGCTCGAATATGCTTTTGCAATTTCGACAGGGGATACGCCCTTTGCCGTCGCGCCTAATGCTAATGCGTAATTTCGGTCATCTAACGAGGTATTTATGCCAAAATCGGCAAGGTACCGCGCGCTTTTGTCCGTGCCCAAATAGCTTAAGGTTTTCACGGCTACGACGTTCATGGACTTTTTTATGCCTTCGCGTATCGTGGTTTCTCCGTAGTATTTGTCCGAATGGTTCTTGGGCGAATAACCGTTGAAATCGGTCGGCTCGTCGATTATCGGCGTGGCTAAATTTACGACGTTTTCGTTTATCGCCGGGGCATATACCGCTAGCGGCTTCAGCACGGAGCCTGCTTGGCGCAAGGGAATGTACGAAAGCTTCGACCACAGCGCGATTATATCGCCGTTTTCATCACAAAGAACTATCGCGCCGTCTACGTCGTCGCTTTCGTAATAGGCACTGCTTTCTCCCACAAGCGAAAGCTCGCGCTGAAGGGGAAGACGCAGATTTGTGTATATCTTATAGCCCGAATTGTCAAGCTGATATTGGGTGATATTAAGCTCTCGGCACACCTGCTTCGAGGCTTGCTTTAGGTATAAATCATAGCCGAAATCGTCCTTTTTCGTCGGTAAATCCCTAGACGAAATCAGCGGCGACGAGCAAGAGTTTTTATATTCCTCCGATGAGATAACGCCATTGTTCAGCATCACCTTTAGGACTAGATTTCTGCGCGCTACGCAATCGCTTTTATCTGCAAAAGGCGAGTATTTAGATGGATTTTTCACTATTCCTGCAAGCGTTGCGCATTCTTGAAGCGTAAGCTCGTTTACGCTTTTTGCAAAGTAAAGCTTCGAGGCTTGCTTGACTCCGTACGCGCCGTTGCCAAAGTATATGACCGAAAGATACATAGCAAGAATTTCGTCCTTGGAATATTCCTTTTCAAGCTTTGCAGAGATTGCGATTTCCTTTAATTTCCGCTTTAGCGTGCGCTCGTGGCTTAAATGCGTGTTTTTGACAAGCTGTTGAGTTATCGTCGAGGCTCCTTCCTTTACCGAGCCTGACTTCAAATTGTTGATAAGCGCGCCGCACATACGCACTACGTCGTAGCCATTGTGAGAATAAAAACGCTTGTCTTCAAGAGATACAAAGGCGTTTTTCAAATCGTCGGGAACCTCTAAAATCGATACGTAATCGTCGTCGGCATAGTCTAGCTTGTTGCCGTCCGCATCGTAAAACGTTGCGACTGCCGTGCCTTTTGGCAATAAGGACGCATCTACCTCTACGCCTTGCGCCCATATTGCGTAGCCGCCTATCGCCAGCGAGGCGAGCAATATAGGGAGAAGAAGGGCAACAAGCAAGCACGTGCATATTATTTTTTTGCGTTTTGCGCGTTTTTCCTCTTTTGGCGAAAGATTTTTCAAATTGGATTTGTTTTTCATTGAATTTATTATTGTTTTATCCCTAAATTTTATGTATAATGTATTTTTGAGAAAGAACGTGCGCGAGCGCGCATATATGGACACTGATGAATAAATATTATAAAATAAACACCTACGGGTGCCAAATGAACGTTCACGAAAGCGAAAAAATCGCAGGTATTCTAGAGAAAATGGGGTACGTCGATTGCCCCGACGGAGAGGCTGCGGACGTTATCGTTTTCAATACCTGCTGCATAAGAGATACCGCAGAAAGACGCGCTCTTGGCAATATCGGCGTGACTAAAGCGGAAAAGAAAAGAAATCCCGACCTTATTTTGGCGGTTGTCGGGTGTATGCCGCAGCAGGACGGCGCGTGCGAAAGCATAAAGGAAAAATATCCCTACGTGGATATAGTGCTCGGCACAAGAAATATCTCCGCTCTCGAAAATGAAATTCAAAAGGTTTTGAGCGCACGTGCGAAAATCAGAAAAAGAAGCGATAAAAAATATCGCTGCTTCGACGTCGAACAACCCGTCAACTATCTTGAAATCGACGAGAATACTCCGCAAACGAGAACAAGCTTTCCGAATGCTTGGATAAATATCATTTACGGCTGCAACAATTTTTGCACGTACTGCATAGTGCCGTACGTGAGAGGCAGAGAGGTTTCAAGAGATATGCAAAGCGTGCTTAACGAGGTGAGAAGCTGCGTTGAGCAAGGGTATAAGGAAATTACGTTGCTTGGACAAAACGTCAATTCTTACGGGAACGACATCGCCGACGAAAACGTGAATTTTGCGACGCTTTTGCGCGAAATCGATAAAATCGAAGGGAAATTCCGCGTCAGATTTATGACGTCGCACCCCAAGGATTTGAACGACGATATAATCGACGCGATGGCTACGTCGAGCAAGATATGCAACAATTTGCATTTGCCCGTGCAAGCAGGCTCAAACAAGGTGCTAGCCAATATGAACAGACGCTACGACAGTGAAAAATATCTCGGCTTGATCGAAAAACTGCGCGAGCGTATGCCGGATATAGGAATTACCACCGATATTATGGTGGGCTTCCCGACCGAGACGGAAGAGGATTTTCTCGATACGATGAGGCTTGTGGAAAAGGTGAGATATTCAAACGCCTTTACCTTTATCTACTCTCCAAGAAAAGGTACTCCCGCGGCAAAAGCCGAGCAAATTCCGTACGCGGTGAAGCAAGAGCGTATATCTCGTCTTATTAAGCTGCAAAACAAAATCACCAAGGAAATTTCCGAAACGTATATAAACGGCGTGTTCGAGGTGCTGTGCGAGGACGTCGCGCCTAAACACGAGGGTATGGTTGTCGGCAGAACCGAAAGCGGACGTCTTGTGACGTTCGACGGCAAGAAAGAGGATATAGGCAAATTCTTTAACGTGAGAATTACCGAATCGAAATCCGCGTCGCTGTTCGGCAAAAAGGAGGAAGAGCTTTGATAGTCGAAAGAGAAAAATTATCTCCTATGATGAGAAGGTATTTTGAGATTAAAGACAACTACAAGGATTGCTTGTTGTTTTTCCGCCTAGGCGATTTCTACGAGATGTTCTTTGACGACGCAGTTACCGCGTCGAGAGCGCTTGATTTGACGCTTACCGGAAGAGATTGCGGACTTGAAGAGCGCGCGCCGATGTGCGGCGTGCCTTATCACGCTGTTGATAACTACGTCAGAAAGCTCATCGAAAACGGATATAGGGTTGCCATATGCGAGCAGTTGAGCGATCCTGCGACCTCAAAGGGACTTGTAGACCGCGACGTCGTGAGAGTTATCTCGAGCGGAACGGTGATGGAAGAGGATATTCTCGACGAGAAAAAATCCAACTATCTTTGCTCGATTTACACGGATAAAGCCGCCTTCGGCATGGCATGGACGGATATTTCTACGGGCGAATTTAACGTGTACGAATACTCGGGCGAAAACTATACGGACAGGCTTTCCAACCTTTTGGGAAGCGTGGCTCCGAGCGAGATTATCTGCAACGAGGACTTTCTTGTTCAATACTCGAAAATCCAATATTTTATCGGAAGCGAAAAAAGACCGAGATGTTACCACGATTTTGCATACAACGTAAATACCGCGACTAAAAAGCTTTGCTCGGCGTTTAACGTATCGTCGCTTTCGGTGTTTGAATGCGAGGGTAAAAACAATGCTATCTGCGCAACCGGCGGACTTTTGGAATACCTTTCGCAAACACAAAAAAGGAGTTTGGGGCAGCTGAATAAAATCGTTTTTCTGCACGATAAATCCTTTATGATGCTGGATACCGCTACACGCAGAAATCTCGAGCTGACAGAGCGCGCAAGAGACGGAAAACGTATTGGCTCGCTTCTTTACGTGCTTGATAAAACGTCCACCGCTATGGGCGCGCGCACGCTAAAAAGGTGGATTGAACAGCCCTTGCAGGACAGCGACGCAATCAACAAGCGTCTCGACGCCGTTGAGGATCTTATCTCTTCAAAGCAGACTAGAGAAAGAATGCACGACGCGCTCGAGGGAGCAAGGGATTTGGAAAGACTTAACGGGCGCTTGGCGTACGGCAACGCTTCGCCAAAGGATTTGCTTTCGATAAGCGATACGCTCGACGTGATTCCTAGCATCAAAGACGCGCTTTCCGCTACGCAATCCAGCTTGCTTAAAAAAATCAATTCCTCCTTGCATTCTCTCGATAAGGTAAACGCGATTCTTCAAAGCGCACTCGATAGAGAAGGCGTGAACTCATATAAGACGGGCGGATACGTCAAAAAGGGTTACGACGATAATCTCGACGCGTTGAGAGATATTAAAAATTCCGCAAAGGAATGGCTTGCCAATCTCGAAGCAAGAGAAAGAGAGGAAACGGGTATTCGCACTCTTAAGGTCGGCTTCAACAAGGTCTTCGGCTACTATATAGAGGTTTCAAAATCCTTTACGGATAAGGTACCGTATCGCTATCAAAGAAAGCAGACGCTTGTCAACGGCGAAAGATACATAACCGACGAATTGAAGCAACTAGAAGAGAAAATATTGTCATCCGAGGCAAACGCACAGGCTCTTGAAGAGAGAATATTCTGCGAACTTAAGGAAGCCTGCTACGAGCATATATCCAAGCTCCAATCCAACGCGCAAGCATTGAGCGCGCTCGATTGCCTAACGTCATTTGCGACGGTTTCGGTTGCAAACGGATACGTGAAGCCGACAATCAACAAAAAAGTGAAGGCGATAAACATAGTCGAGGGTAGACACCCGGTTGTCGAAACGCTGTTGTCAAAAGGCTCGTACGTGCCTAACGACACGCTTCTTGACGATTGCGACAACCGCACTATGATTATAACCGGTCCGAATATGGCGGGCAAAAGCACGTATATGCGACAGGTTGCAATCATTACGCTCATGGCGCATATCGGCTGTTTCGTTCCTGCAAAATCGGCGCAAATCGCCCTTACCGACAGAATATTCACGCGTATCGGCGCAAGCGACGATTTGAGCGGCGGACAGAGTACGTTTATGGTGGAAATGATAGAGGTCGCCACTATTTTGAATTACGCCACGTCCTCGAGCCTGCTCGTTCTAGACGAAATCGGTAGGGGTACGTCCACCTTTGACGGCTTGTCTATCGCTTGGGCGGTGCTTGAATATATCACCAAAAACCTCAAGGCAAAGACGTTGTTTGCAACGCACTTCCACGAGCTTACCGAGCTTGAGGATTTGGAGGGCGTGAAAAACTATAGGGTGCTTGTTAGTCAGTTTAAGGACACTATAGTTTTCCTGCACAAAATCGTCAGGGGCGGCGCGTCACAAAGCTTCGGTATCGAGGTGGCGTCTCTTGCAGGCGTGAACAAGGCGGTTATCGAACACGCAAAAAGTATAATGCGCTCTCTTGAAGAGGATTCTAAAAACAGAGATACCAACGAGATGCTGCTGTCCTCGGCAAAGAAAAACGTCACGGCGCAGGTGAGCTTTTTCGATAGCGGAGAAAGCAAAATCGAAAAGCAAATCCTAGATACGGACGTCGATAATTTGACGCCGATTCAGGCATTGACGATACTTTCGGATCTCAAAAAACAAATCGAAAACAAATGAGCCGCTGTGCGGTCGGAGATAAAACATGAGCAAAATCAATATACTCAAGCCAAACGTTTTCAATATGATTTCGGCAGGCGAGGTGGTTCAAAGACCGTCTTCAGTCGTCAAGGAGCTTGTCGAAAACTCGATAGACGCCGGCGCATCGAAAATCGACGTGTACGTCGAAGAGGGCGGTATACGCAAAATTCAAGTGAGCGACAACGGTATAGGCATCGAGCCGGACGATATGCGCAACGCTTTTATGCCGCACGCGACAAGTAAACTCGAGCAGATAACCGACCTCGATTCGCTTGCGACGCTAGGCTTCAGAGGCGAAGCGCTTGCCAGTATCGCGTCTGTGAGCGAGGTTATGCTTTCGTCAAAAAACAAAAACTCGGATTTAGCTTCAAAAATAGCGTTAGAAGGCGGAAAAGTTACGTTTGAAGGCATAGATTCAAGGGCAGAAGGCACGATAATCACCGTTGAAAATCTATTTTTCAATACGCCTGCGCGCTTGAAATTTCTAAAAAAAGCGACCAGCGAATTGCACTACGTAGAAGACGTCGTTAAAATGCTGATACTTGCAAATCCGTCCGTTGCCATATCCCTTTCAAACGAGGACGGAGTTGTGCTTTCAAACGACGGCGGAAGTCTTCACGACGCAATTTATTCGATATACGGCGCAAAAACCTCCGATAATTTGCTTGAAATCAATCAAAATCATATCGGGGCGATAAAGGTTGTCGGCTTTACCTCTAAGGTTGATTTTGTTAAACCGAACCGTACGTATCAAAATATTATAGTCAACGGCAGAGCCGTGCAGGACGTAACCATACAAACGGCGGTAGAGAAGGCTTATTCGGAATTTTTGATGAAAAGAACGTATCCGATGTTCGTTTTGGATATTCTTTTGCCTTTTGACGAGGTTGACGTCAACGTTCACCCGTCAAAAACAGAAGTGCGTTTTAGAGATAAGCAATCCGTTTTCAGCGCGGTATATCACGCGGTTTTGGATACGATAAACGCAAGCATCTCGGACATTTCCTTTGGATTTGACCTTTCAAACGACACGCAAAAACCAAACGACGATATATTGCCGAGCGCAAGCGTAAAATCCGACAGTATTGACCGAGCAAGCTCGGATAACGCTCGCATATCGCAAACGCATTTCGATACAACCAAGCTGTTTTCAGGCAAAACAACGCCCAAAAATTATATCGGACAAGACGTATTTTCGGTGCCTAGCGGCGTGCTTAACGATTCTGCAATTCCATATTTCGGAAATTCAGATTTTACGCACAGTTCTAATGAGCCGATTGCAGGCACAAGCTCAAGCTTTGATGAAAGTATTATAAAAAATGACGAAATCGAGAATACGTTTTCAGACGAAATTGCGATTTTCGATGGGAAAATAATAGGGCAAATCTTCGACACGTATATCGTATGCGAAAGAAACGGGCTTGTTTACCTTATAGACCAGCACGCCGCACACGAGCGCATATTGTACGATAAGATTATCGAAAAATTCAACGTTGAATTTTCTCAACCGCTTCTGATACCTTATAAGCTGTCTTTAACTGGCGAGGAAGAGGAATATTTCGATAAAATATTGCCGAATCTCGAAAAACTCGGATTTGAAATCGAACAAAACGGCAACGCATATCTCGTAAAAGCCGTGCCGGAACCTGTGTCCAAAATCAATTTTTCAAAGTTTTTCTCGGATTTGTTTGCAAATATGCTCAACGAAAACGAGCTGACTTTGGAAAATCTACTCAAAGACAAGCTCTGCCAGCAAGCCTGCAAAGCAGCAATCAAAGGCGGAGAATCACTGACACGCGCACAAATCGAACGAGTTATCCGCTCGTACGTCGACGAAAACGGTATGCTTCCGACAAAATGTCCGCACGGAAGACCTGCCGTGATTGCGTTTAGTCAACGCGACGTCGAAAAGCTCTTTAAGCGCATCGTGTAAGCGCGCGTATATATAAGGATAAATAATAATATAGCAAGGCAAAATATATTTATGGCAATCAAATACCAACCGATATATATCGCAGGTCCCACGGCGTCGGGCAAATCGGCGTTGGCAATCGAGCTTGCAAAAAGGCTCGACAGCGTTATCATTTCTGCGGACAGTATGCAGATTTATAAAGGACTTGACGTTGGCACCGCAAAGGAAAGCGCGCAAATTCGCGCAATTTATCCGCATAAAATGATTGATATAGTCGACGCTGATAAAGAGTTTTCGGTCGCGGAATTTGCAAATATCGCAAAAATCGAAATCGAAAAAGCGCAAAATGATGGCAAGCTTCCTATAATCGTCGGCGGTACGGGATTGTATTTCGAGGCGTTGCTGTATCCGATGAGCTTCGGAAATACCATAAAAAACGACGAGCTTAGACAGCAACTCAAACTCGAGCTCGAGAATTTCGGCGCAGCCGAGCTTCATAAAAAGCTTGAAAAATTGGATTTTGAAACCGCAAAACGCTTACATGAAAACGATACTAAACGCGTTATGCGCGCCTTGGAAATCGTTTTGACAACGGGAAAAACTCTCGCCGAATCCGAAGATAAACGCGAAAATCCCGACGTAATTATGGTTGCGCTCGACACCGAGCGTGCCGCGCTGTACGACAAAATCAACCGTCGCGTCGATAAAATGTTCGACGACGGCTTGGTCGAGGAGGTTTTTAGCGTCGGCAACTTCGGTTATCAATCAATGCAGGCAATCGGATATAAGGAATTTTCCGACTGTGAATACTCGATTGAGGACGGAAAAATCGTTATCGACGACAAAACGCTCGGCGAAATCAAAGAAAAAATCAAACAACACACGCGAAATTATGCAAAAAGACAGCTGACTTGGTTTAGAAAATATGATTTCGTGCGCTGGTTTGACGCTCAAAAGCCTCAAGAAGCACTGGATTATCTTCTTGAAAAAATCAAAGAAAAATCGTCGCAAAATGCTGCGAATAATCAATAAAATATAGGAAAAATATGGACAAAACTGCTGCTAAAAACCTTGTGGCTCAATGCGAAATCGAGCTGAAAGAACAATTTGCGCGACTTGACGACATCGCGCTTTACAATCAAAAAAAAGTGCTTGACGCCTATAAAAGTCAAGCTATTCAGGCTCGCCATATGTTCGGCACGACCGGCTACGGCTACGACGACATCGGCAGAGATACTCTTTGCAGACTTTATGCGGAGATTTTCCACGCGCAAAGCGCGATTGTTTCGCCGAATATCGTTTCGGGTACGCACGCGCTTACGCTGATGCTTTTCGGCGTTTTGCGCCCGGGCGATAAGCTTTTAGCGGTTTCGGGAATGCCGTATGACACACTTACGGACGTAATTTTGGCGGAAAATAAAGGCTCACTTAAGGATTTCGGCGTAAAATTCGATAAAATCGATTTGAAAACCAATCCCGATTTGACGCCGCAATTTGATTTTGACGCAATTAAACACGCACTTGAAAACGAAAAAATCAAAGCCGTATTTCTCGCAAGAAGTCGCGGATACAGCCTACGTCAAGCAATAAGCGTGGAAAAAGTCGCCGAATTGGTCGCTTTTGTCAAAAAAATCAGCCCGGAAACGCTTGTTTTGGTCGATAATTGCTACGGCGAATTTGTCGAAAAAATCGAACCGACCGACGTCGGCGCAGATTTGATCGCCGGTTCGCTAATCAAAAATATCGGTGGCGGTATCGCGCCTACAGGCGGTTACGTCGCCGGCAGAGCCGATTTGGTCGAGCTTGTTTCATATCGCTTGACCGCGCCGTCGCTAGGCATGGAGGAAGGCTCGTACGCATACGGTTATTTGCCGTATTATCAAGGGCTTTTCCTTGCGCCGTCTGCGGTAAAAAATGCGCTTAAGGGCTCGCTTTTGTTTGCAAAAGCCTACTCGAAACTCGGATTTGAAACGCTTCCGCGCGACGATATGTATCCGTACGATATCGTTACGAGCATTAAGCTCGGTTCGGCGGATAAGCTCATCGATTTTTGCGGCGCAATTCAGGAAATTTCGCCGATTGACAGCAACGTAAAGCCGATGCCGTGGGATATGCCCGGATACCAAGACCAAGTTATTATGGCTGCAGGCGCGTTTGTGCAAGGTTCTTCGATAGAATTAAGCGCAGATTCGCCCATAAAAGAACCGTATATCGTGTACGTCCAAGGCGGACTTACGTACGAACACGCATATTTGGCGGTTTTGCATACGCTCGAAACGCTAAATTTCGACTGAAATTTAATGCAAATTGCAAAAATTTGACAAGGAAAAGCGAGATTATCGCAAGATTTTCTCGCTTTTTACAGTCAATCGACCAAGCATTTTCAACAGTGTTTTCAGCGGTAAAATTGACCGCATAATCGATGTGAAATCATAGATGCAAATCGACGGTATAATCGACCGTTTTAATGGAGTTTATAACGCAGATTCGATAAAGCTATTGCGAAGAAAACGGCAAAATTACGCAAGAAAACGATAAATTCAGTCAAGCTTATCTTGTGAAAGGCGCATGTGAGCGCAGACGACTGAAGAATCGGTTGATTAACCGAATAGAGTAAATAAACCATATGAAACGCAACTGCAAAAGCGCAAAAGCTTGCGGATCGTTCGGAATTTAAAGTGGCTAATCGGGTTTTGAAATCAGTATTTTATTGACGAAATTGAGCGATTAAAATCCGAATTTGAGTTTAACTGAAAACCTGAAAATTTAAGCGGAAATTAAAAATAATATATCAAACGATATAAAATATACAA
>CAZUZK010000007.1:0-50562 GCA_964624745.1 uncultured Bacteroides sp.
GTTGCAAAGGAATAATAAATTTTCGACAAAAAAATAACGCCTAATATATTATTAGGCGATATATTTATAGGCAAATTTTAACCCTTTTTTAACAATTTGTAAATAGCTACACCCCATTTATTTAGTACGTATATGAGATATTAATACACGTGTATGACTAAATCCCCGCGTTTTTTACCGTGCCTTCAAAAAAATTCATCTAATAATATATTAGGCGAAAAAAAAGGAGACGCGAGAAAATGAAAAAGACAAACCAAATCGCAGTAAAAGCATTGCTTGTGGCACTGCTTGTTATTGTTGTCGTATCAATGGTTGCCTGCAACACCACTCCCCCCGACGACACGCCGGGAAGCGGCGGAATAGGCGACTTAAGCAAGGAAGAGGTTTTGGGCGAAAACAACGTTGACACCTCTTTGAAGGAATATTCCGCAAACATCGAAAACCTGATATACGAGACGTATAAAACGGGCTACATACAATATGCGGAATTTGTGAACGAAAACAGAATCGACGAGTTGGACACCGAGGTGCCTGCGCTCGAGGACTTGGACGAGAACGTAAAATCAATTCTCGATTTTATCCGCACCACGCTGCGCGACTCTTATATGTCCGAAAAGGCGGTTGAAAATCTCTGCAACTACCTGATACAAAAAGCCCCTGACGTCAGAAACAAAGTTCAAAGCGTGTTTGACGAAATCAATAAGAATATGTCCGAGAACGACAAAGAAGACGACTACGACGAAGACGGCAGTACGCAAGGAAGCTCGTGGCTGGAAACACTGTACACAACGGACAACGTAAAATACGTGTCCGACCTGTACTCCGACCTTGTGAAGCTTACGGGCGCAGAGCCTATGTCGCGTATAGTGTTCGAGCTGGGCAAGGTGACGTTGAACAACCTGATTGAGAACTACTCAAAGGAGCTTGAAGAACGCATAAGCGAGCGTGACGAATATCTCGAATCGATAGGAATGTCGCTTGCGGACTTCAACAGCTACGGAAAAGCATATTACAACAACGAATGGCGTTATAAGCATAGGCTCCGCGAAGAACGCAAAATCCCGTCTGAATACGACATCGAAAACGCGCTTGAAAACGGATATATAACGGAAGACAAGGCAAACGAATTGCTTGCGCAAAACAAGCAGCTCGAGCAAGAAGTAAAAGCATATGTCTTGCAGGAAAAAGCAAAATACTTGTCATACGAAACTCAATATCCCGAGCTTAAAGAACGCATAATCATTGACAGTTCATACGGCGAATATTGGGAATATGCAAGATACTATTACTATTCTCGCATACTCAACCTGCAAGAGGATTTGGCATACTTGACGTCGGTTGTGGATTTGCTTGAAAGCGACAGTATTGTCAACGAGCTTATGCCCGACGCAATCAACACGATGATGTCCGTGATGCAAATAGCTCCGAGCGTAATCGAAGTGCGCTTGAGCGCAACGGCGTTGACAAACGATATTCTGGACGAAATCACAAAGGGAGATATCGACAGCTTCAACGTGAAAAAGCAAGACTACGTTGACAATTTCGCAACCTACAAGAACGCGATTGTCAAGCTGGTGGAAAGCTATGAAAATCTGAATTGGGACAGCCTTGTGACAATCTGCGACAAGGTGGTGAGCTACTACGAAAACGGTACGTTTGCACTCCCCGACGACAACTATAATATCACTAGCAAAATAATGACGGCTATCCGTCCCGCACTTAATGCAATCAAGGGCAAAAACGTGATAGGAACCGCCATAAAATGGGTGAAACGCGCCATCGAAGCCACCACTGTAGACGACTTGAACTCGCTCGATTATCCGACCTACACAAGCAACGGATATGTCTACGATTACGCAATGGCTACGGAATACGACTACCGCACAAACACTCAAACAACGTACGTACGTCTGCTTCCCGAAAGAATGCACTACTCGGAAATGAACGACGAGGGATATAACGGCTCTTGGGCAAAAGAAAACCCGACAAAAGTCTTTGAGGACGAAGACGCTCTTAAGGCATGGCAAAAGGACTACGGAAAGTCAATGTACGACTCCTACAGCAATTACGTTTCCGAAGACGACTACGACAGCGACGGAATGCGCATAAAATACGTGGTGGAACTTGACAATACGACCTTGGATTCGGAGATAGACTCCAACATCATAGACGAGGCGATTCTCGACGGTACCGCAAAGATATTCTACGAAAACAAGAGTTTCGCACAGTGGAAGAAGCAAAATCCCGACCTTGTTTACAACAAATACATAAGCGGCGAAGCACAGTATTATTTCGACTTCATTTTTACCTCCGATACAATAACGGACGAAGACACGCTTATGGACACGGATGTTTATTACGTCGCAGTGCTTGACGAGCGCATGTCATTATATGATGTTATCGAAATGATTGGCGGAGCAACCAATATAGATACATGGATAAAAAACAACTACACAATGACGTTTGACAGCGAAGATGCTCTTGATGCCTGGTATGCAAGTTCGGGACTTGTATATGCCGAACAAATAAGCGGAACCAGCGATTACTATTACGATTATATCAAAACACAAATCGATTCTACGCTATACATCGTCGAGCTGGACGAGAGAAAGTCTTATACCGAATTGAACGCCGCAGGTTGCTTCGACAACACCTGGATAATGGCAAACGCAACGCAAACCTTCGAGCTTTGGAAGGAATTTAACGAGTGGAAGAGCAACAATCCGAACAGATTTGAAGGGGAATCGTTCTTCAACTACGATTATACCGAAAAAGACGGCATGGTGTACATAATAACATACAACACGCCAGCCAAGAGTTCATTATCAAATAGTGAAATTGTCGAAAAAGCAAACATCTCCTTCCCGCGCTACGCAAAATACTACAGCTGGAAGCATAACGGCGGATATTTGTACGACGAATACGACCAGCATTTCTACGTGAACGGTCAAGAGGTGTCGGAATCCGAATACGATCTTGCACAAAAGCGTATGTTGGCAAAGGCACTGCAAATCGTCGTGCGTATGACAGACTCCAACAAGGAGGAAATCAAGGCATATATCAACGATTATGCAAAATACATGGACGACATCACAAAAGCGGTCGAGCCTCTGTATATCGATTATCCTGCAAGCGAAACGGTGACGTTTGAGCAATTCTACTCCGCATTTGCGAAGATAAAGGACATCAACACTCAAACGATGACGGAAGCGCAATTTGAAGCATACTTGGACGAATTTGAAGAAGTAGCCGAAAAATATCTGCTTTATATTATCCCCTACTTCATGCACGTTGTCGGCTGTTAAAATACACTTGAGGGCGTATGCAAGGCATTCCCTTGCATACGCCTTTCTTTAAGCACATGAACAATATTAGAGTTGAACATATTTTTAAGTCATATTCCGATTTAGAGGTGCTGCACGACGTTTCTCTCGAAATAGAAAAAGGCAGCTTTGTATCTATTATGGGAGAAAGCGGAAGCGGTAAAAGCACGCTTCTTAACGTTATGTGCGCAAACACGCGCCCCGAAAAAGGAAACGTGTTTATAGACGATATCGATTTGACGAGCGCACCGTCAAAAACGCTTGCAAATTTGAGATGTAGCAAAATCGGTATCGTATATCAGTTTTACAATCTAATCCCTACCCTTACGGCTAAAGAAAACATTTTGCTGCCCGTGTTCCTTAGAAAAGACAAGGTTAAGCCGTTTTATGCCAAATTGGACGAAATCGCGCACGCTTTGAAAATCGAAGACTGCTTGAACAAGCTACCCGAAAATCTGTCGGGCGGTCAACAGCAAAGAGTCGCTATCGCGCGCGCTTTGATATATTCCCCCGAAATCCTGTTCCTTGACGAGCCGACGGGAAATCTCGACTCGCAAAACACCGAACAAATAATGCAAATCCTCAAGGATTTGTCTTCAAACGACGGCGTTACCGTGGTGCAGGTTACGCACTCCCTAAAAACCGCAGGCTACGGCGACAGAATATTGCATATCAGCGACGGTAAAATCGTAAAAGATGAAATATTATCTTAAAAACCTCCTAAACGGATTCAAGAAAAATCCGATTCAGCCGATAATCATAACCGTGATTGTCGTTTTCGCTGCCGCTATTTTTTGTATAGCGATGGTTTTTAAGGACGTGTTTTATCAGCATAATCTCTATCTCGCGCGGCAAAACGTCGGCTACGCCGATTTGAGCATCTCCGCAAACGCGGACAGCGGCACGATGTTTATGTATAAGGACGACGTGGACAACGCTCTCGGCGACGACGGAAAGGCTTACGGCTACTTTTCCATGTTCTGCGATTACGACGGGCAAATATACTCGTGCATGGCGTCGGATATAAATACCATAGGCGGCGTCAACCCCATTATCCTAGTTAAAAAGGGGGAAATTTCACGATATAACATCAACGAATTGGTTATCGTGTCCCAAAGCTTCGCGCAAAAAAACAACCTCGACATAGGCGACGAAATCACACTTTCCATTCTCAACAACTCGCTGACGTTCTCCGTCGAGGGAATCGCAAAAAACGAGGGATTCTTTATAAGCTCGGATTTGCTTCTGAACACGCAGGGCGTCGTGCGATATTTCCTTTCCGCCCTTAAACTGCCGCTTCTTGCGAACGATATACAAATATGTACGGGCGTGCTCGTGCGCGCGCGCGAGGGCGTTGACGTTGACGAGCTTCGCACTCGGCTGGCACAAAACGAAAAACTCGCCGGGCTTAATATCGAGCCTGCAATAAACTGGTCGCGTATCGTCAACGTGTCAAAGCTCGAATCGACTATAACGTTTTTGACCGCACTGCTTTCCATTATCGTGGGAATAGCTTTGATTTTTTCGGCATTTTCGATATATATTTCAAAAAGACTGCATAATATCGCCCTGTTCAAAAGCATCGGCGCAAACGGCGGTATGCTGGTGGGAACTCTGCTCGCAGAGGGCGCGGTTTACGCCATTGTCGGCTCGCTGGGCGGCATCGGCTTTGCGCATTTGCTCGTGAACAGAATGGTGCAAATCCTCGAGCTGGAATTTGTGCCGACAATTTCCCTTTCAACCGCATTGTCATCGTTTGCAATAAGCGCGGCGTGTATATTGTGCGCGATTCTCATGCCTGCGATTCGCATATCTCGCCAAAGCATCGATTCGCTGATAAGAGGTCAGGTTGAGCAGAAAAAATACGACGCACTGCCGATTGTTATCATTGCGCTCTCGGGCGCAATCGTAACGTCGATTTGCTTTGCGTTTTTGCCTAAATCGGACTACCTCGCTTTGGCTATCGTCGATATAATTTTTATCTGCGCGCTGTTATTCTTCTCCACGCCGTATATCTGCAATTTTGTGGGCTTCGTCGCGTCTAAAGCCGTGGATAAGGCGTCCGTTCAACCGTTTGAAACCGTCGCACTGCGCACTATCCGCAACAATAACGGCTTCAAAAACATGACGCGCATCATTACGATAAGCGCGTTGATTATCGCTTGTATCGCAACTATGCTACACGCTCTTCAAATTCAGGTGGATCAAGCCGGGCAGGTGTTGAATTTCGACTTCGGCATCGTCGCGCCTACAAGCGTGAAAATCGAAAAAGAAATCGCCGACATGGACGGCGTTGTGAAAACTACGCGTTGCTATTTTAAGTTTTCGTCGTCGGCAGGCTACGTGGGCAATAATATCATCGCGTTCAACGACGACCCCGGGAAATATTTGAATCTCGAAAATACAGGCTACGTGCCCCAGGGGAAAATCGAAGGGAATCAACTGCTTGTCACAGAGGGCGTCGCAAAGGTCTACGGCTTGAATCCCGGCGATACCGCTACGTTTACAGTGAACTACAAGGATAGGGAGTTCGTCGTGGCGCAAATAATCGACTTTCCGCTTCCCTTCCTTATCGTCAATGCGGAATACTGCGAATTGGATTGCTCGCTGGTGCTGATAGACGCCGAAGAAAACGTAAAGGACGACGTTTATAAACAAATCCAAACCGTTTATTCACAGAAGTTTTATCCCGTCGTCACAACGCAATATTTCCTTTCAAAGGGCGTCGAGGTTAAGTTTATAGATTTGGGAATTTCCTTTGTTTATATCATTGCCTGCTTTGTGGCGATAGGCATCGTAAACAGCATTGTCGATAACGTCAAAAAGCGCAATCGCGAATATCAAATCTTAAAATGTATCGGCGCAAGACAAGGCAAAATAGCGTCGCTGATTGCAACGGAAATCATAGCTTCCGTCGCAATATCGGCAATTATAATAGTGGCGGCATATTTCGTCATTGCCGAGCTTATATACGCCGCGTCTCTCACCTTCGGCGTCGGCTTGAAGCTCTTTTAATCAAAATCCTTATCTGATTTTTCCTTGTTCGAGGACAAGCGCAACAGCGCGGACAAAACGTTTTTGGCACTGCGCTGAAGTTCGGCGCGCGTTAATCCGTTGCGCTTCAGCGATTTGAGCGTAGAGCCGTCGTAACGCCCCAGAACTCGAGAACCGCCCGGCATAAGCAAATCCACTTGCGCACGCACTCTGTACGCATTGTCGTCAACGCCCTTGAAATCGGGATTTTTGCCCTTTTTCGTCCACCAATCGGTGAACACCACTCCGTTGTATCCCCACTCCTTTCGCAAAACGGTGGTTGCCAAATCGTAATTGTGATAGGCATATACGCCGTTTATCTTGTTGTAGGACATCATCAGGGCAAGCGGTTTTGCGTTTTTGACGACGATTTCAAAGCCCTTAAGATATATTTCTCGCAAGGCGCGCTCGCTCAAGCGGCTGTCGTTGATATATCGTGCTCGCTCTTGATTGTTGCACGCAAAATGCTTTACGCAACTACCGACGCCCTTCGATTGTATGCCGTTTACAACGGCGCAAGCCATCGTTCCCGAAAGATACGGATCCTCCGAATAATACTCAAAGTTTCTTCCGCACAGCATATCGCGATGTATGTTCATACCCGGTCCGAGCAGAATGTCCGAGCCTTTTTCCACCATCTCGTCACCAAGGCAAGCATACAGCCTTTGCGCCAATTCACGGTTCCAAGAAGAAGCTATCGCCGTACCGCACGGCAACAACGACGCCTTGCAATGCAATCTCAAGCCGGACGGTCCGTCGGTTGTAGTAGCACACGGTACGCCCTTTGCCCGCAGACTCTCGGATATACCGCCGAATACTCCTGCGTTACCGGGCGAGCCAAGTGGGCTGTTCATCTTGTAATCGCCGTGACAAAGCAGCTCAAGCTCCTCGTCAGAAAGCGTAGACACAAACTCCTCTAACGTCGCAACGCCGCTTTTAACATCATCAAACGATACGTTTAAGTGCCTGTTCGGAGCTATTTCGTCGGGAAGCTCTGCAAGTATCCTATCTTTAAGATATCCGCTTTCCGATGGCGTGAAGCGAAATTCCCAATCAAGCGTATCGGCGTTGTAGCAAAAACTTTCAAGCAATCTCAGCTTGTGCTGCGGACGGCAAACGGAATGACACTCGCTTGTCACCTTTTTATCGAAAGATATGCTTGCGATACGTTTTGCGTCGCGGACGTTTTCGCCGACATAAAACTCATAATCTCCGTACTCAAGCACCCAACATGCCTTGAATCCCGTTTTGCCCTCGTCGTCATAACAGGACAGCTCGTATTCGCTTATATCGAAAGACAGCGAAAGCTCTTCGCCGACGTCAAGTTCCTTTGTCTTTGCATACGCAACAAGCTCTCTTGCCGGTTTCAGCAGCTCTCCGTCCGCCTTTTTGACATACACCTGCACAACGGTTTTGCCCTTGCGTTGTCCTATATTTTTCACGGTTGCGTGAACGGTAACTCCGCTTTCGTTTTTCTCCGCCGAACACGATACGTCAAAATTCGTATAGGATAAACCGAAGCCGAACGGATAAAGCACCGAGGCTTGCGCAAACGTTTCAAAATATCTGTACCCGACAAAAACGTCTTCTTCGTATACGTTAAATTTTTTCGCGCCGAAATTGAACGCGCTGGGATAAAACGCGTAATCGCGCGCTATGGTGTCGGTCAATCGTCCCGACGGATTTACTCTTCCCGACAACACGTCGCAAAGCGCGTGTCCGCTCTCCATTCCACCCTGCCACGCAAGCACGATTGCGGATATTTTATCTCCGAAATAGTTGATTTCCGTAAAGTCGATAACGTTGCCGACGTCCAAAACCACTACGGTTTTTTCAAAATACCTGGTCACCATATTCAGCATATGAAACTCGGCTTTTGTCAATCCGAAACTACCCTCGGCAAGCTTCTGCTCTCTATCCTCGCCTGCGGAGCGGCCTATCGTTACAATGGCGATATTTGACGTTTTTCTTGCGTTTTTTACGATTTCGGCAGACAACAGCATTTCCTTAAAGCTATACGGCCAATGCCCCCAAAAGCCCTCGTCCGGGACGTGCGCCTTGCACCATTTTTCGTATAAGTCGCTCAATTCACGATTGATTTTGAAATCCTTTTGATTGTTGAGTGCGTTTGCAAACGATACCTTGTACGGCGCGCGTACGTCGCCGCCCGAGCCGTAGCCCACACAGAACCAATCGTACTGTACGCGCCCGAATACGGCTACTTCGTCCGTTGCGGAAAACGGAAGCGTGCCGTCGTTTTTAAGAAGAACTATGCCCTCTGTGGCAGCTTCGCGTGCAGTATCTCTCATAACCTTTGACGTAACGCCTGCTTTGTCGCTTGAACCGACGCCCGTATTTTGCGACGTGTGCGAAAACAGATTGACTATTTTTGAAAGTAAGCTCATGCTTTTCTCCGTTATATATGCTTGATTTTATTGTATTTTATATTAGCGCAAAAGTCCATAGCAATTATTTTTTAACCTTATTTTTTTTTGTTTGGAGATGTTTTAACGCAAAAAAATATCTTACAAGCGTATAAAAAATTCACAGATAATATTGCGTCCGCCCGCAAGTTATGATACGATTGTATTATAACATCAACAACGGAGAAAAATTATGAGCAATTTACCCGACTATATCAGCCCGACCAGAATCCCCGCGCAAACGCCCCAAAGCATTGTCGAAGACGGAAAAGTACATTTCGGAACCTTTGACCAGCCTTTTGAAAAGCTCAATCTTTTGGACTGCGCAAAGCCTTGCGGAAGCAAAATGCCCGACTTTATGAAAGCAGGACGGCTTACGGAATGGGAGGCATTTGAGGTGCATATGGACGAGGGCGCGTTGATAAGCGCGGTTTACAGCGTCGGTCCTCTCGGATTTTCCATTTTTGTGTGGTACGACAAAAAAGAAAACAAAATCTATCCTTGGTTCAATCTCGTTCCAAAGAAAAAATCGCGCGTGGCGGCACAGCTTGTAGACGATTACTGCTACCTTAAAACAAAGAACAGCGAATACAGAATAAACAACGATTTCAAAAATGGCAAAGCAAGCGCAATAGGTTTTTCAAAAAACAGCAAAGGCAAATTTGAAATAGACATGGCTTTTGAAAGAATTTCTCCGCTTGCAAACGGCGTCATGCCTCTTGGACAAAACAAAGACGGCTCTTTTAGAAATCCGCTTTACAGCGAAAAAGATTTCTTTAAGGCAACCGGGAAAATCGTTGTCAACGGCAAGGAATATATAACCAACGAGCGTTCCGTCGGCATAATCGACGACCATAAGGGCTTCTATCCCTTTAACGCTCATTACGACTGGCTCACGACAATGGGACAAATTGAGGACGACGGCGTGAAAAAATATTTTGCGTTTAACCTTACTCGCAATCAATCTGTAGATCAACATCAATACAACGAAAACGTCATTTGGATTGAAAACGAATCCTTCCCCATGCCGCCCGTTGTGTTTACCCATAAGGACGGCAAGAAAAAATCAAACGTCTGGTACGTCAAGGACGAAGCCGGCAAAGGACTTGTGGATATAACCTTTAAGCTTGAAAAAACATTCTATATGCCCACCCCCAGCTTCCTTTGCTATTATGCGCTTCCCTATGGTTACATCAGCGGATACGTAACCGACACCAACGGCAAAAAATACGTCGTTGACGGCATGATAGGAATCGGCGAAGACAAAACGACTCATATGTAATATGTTCGAGCAACCAAAAAGAGCGGTACGACATACCGCTCTTTTTTTTGTGGATAGGTGAATTATACTTTCAAATGCAACGCCTAAACAAATGCGATTTCTTTAATAAAAAAACGACATCATGCCTCACCTTGCCGCAAGCATTAACCATTCGGTTGCCAAAGGTATTTTGACAAATCGACAACGCCGTCCTCTGACACCTCTACTCCGTCGGCACGCAACAAGGACGCTTGCACGTCCGCACCGCCGAAAGCAAACGCCGGGGCGCATTTGCCGAATCTGTTTACCACCCTAAAACAAGGTATATGTTCGGGATCGGGATTGAAATGCAATGCGTATCCGACTGCGCGTGAAGCGTGCGGAGATCCGCAAAGCACCGCTATTTGTCCATATGTCGCAACCCTGCCCTTTGGGATTTTCTTAACCTGTTCGTATACGACGTCGTAAAAGCTCATATTGTTATTTTTGACAAAATCAACACTTTATTGTATAAAAAACGATATTAAACATCGTGTTTTGCTTGTTACGGATTATTTAATTATATCGCGCTCTTTCAAAAACTCTTCGAGTATTTCCGCGGCGTCGCCGCACATTCTTGCACACGGACGAGTCTTGTAATAGTCGGGCGTTCTTGCCTCGGGAATAGGACTTGTGGTCGCGCGAGCACCTAAAATCTCGCGACAAACAATAGACGCATTTCTTTCTCTAAAGCGTTTGGCAAGCTCTTGAATGCGCGCATAATGCTCGGCTTTTTGCCGAATCGCGTCTTCCCTTGTCGGATCGAAATATCCCTCCAACAAGCCCTCGACGATAAACATTCCGCACACTGCGCCGCACACCTCTCTCAATCGCCCCATTCCACCGCCGAAAGAAGAGCAAAGACGCATTGCCTGTTCGTCGCAAAAGCCCGTTACGTCGCCAAACGCCAACACAACCGCTTGCGCACAGCTGTAACCGTCTATAAAATTCTTTTCAGCAAGTTCTCGCCTAGTCATTCTTTACCTCTTTATAAATAACGGCTGTTCTAAAATCGAAACAGCCGTAATACAAATCGCTCAACCTTCAATGGCATCGAGCGCAGGCGCCAGATATTCTCGAGCGTCTATGCTTTCAACGTCGCCGTGGTCAACGCACATGGCTATATTTTTGTCCATCGGGAGCTTGCCAAGTACGGGAAGATTGAAATCCCTTGCAACCTTATCGACCTTGCCCGAACCGAAAATATCAATGTGCTTTCCACAATCCGGACAAACCACGTAGCTCATATTTTCGACAACGCCGTAAATGTGAATATTCATTTTGTTTGCCATCTTCACCGCTTTTTCGACTATCATCGAAACAAGGTCTTGCGGAGAGGTGACTATGATGATTCCGTCAAGCTTTATAGACTGGAATACGGTGAGCGGTACGTCGCCCGTTCCCGGAGGCATATCCACAAACATAAAATCAACGTCGTCCCAAATGACGTCCGTCCAGAATTGCTTTACCATTCCTGCAATGATGGGGCCTCTCCAAATCACGGGATCCGTCTCGTCGTCAAGAAGAAGATTGGACGACACTATTTTGACTCCGCCCACACTTTTTCTCGGATAAATGCCGTTGGCGTCGCCCTCAACTCCACCGCTTATTCCGAAAGCGCGAGGTATGGACGGACCTGTAATGTCTGCGTCTAGAATAGCGGTTTTCTTGCCCTCTTTGGATTTGCCGACGGCAAGCAGTGACGTGACCAAGGATTTGCCGACTCCGCCCTTTCCGCTTACTATACCGATAACTTTTTTGACGTTGGAAAGCTCGTTTTGCTTTTCATACGTTATTCTGCTGCTACAATCCTGCGAACAAGATCCGCAATCGTGATTACAATCGCTCATATATCTCCTTGTGCAACGTATTGCAAATTTCTTTTTTCTTATGATACCACTTTCACGGCAATAATAAAAGCCTTTCATTCAATTTGAACAAATTTCAACATATCAAATAAACACAATGATAAAGGCGCAGTGAAAATTCACTGCGCCCGTCTCAAACGACTTTTATGTATTAGTCAATATAAACGCCGTTTAACACAACGATGTCACCAACCAAGCAAGCACCAGCTTTCCCGTCCTTGCCGTTTTCCAATGTTCCCAATATTTGGTTCCAAATTCCTGTTGCAACAGAACCGTTGACACCATAACTGCCCCCTGCTCCGCCTTCTCCGGCATATGTCTGAACACACCCGGTTGTGTTCATACATATCACAATTTTTGAGGTCGCTATTGCATTTCCGCCGACTCCACCGTCGCCACCGTCGCCGGGAGAATGTAATCCGCTTTCCGAATTTGCGCCTTTGCCACCTTTGCCGCCTTTGCCGCCGGTTAACGTCAACGAGCCCGAACCGATTACCGCAATATTTGCTAAATTCAATGCGTTTCCACCGACATATCCTTCACCACCATCTTTATCGCTGTTTGATTCCGGCTGCTCCGGAACCGACGTCACATCACCGGCACGCAAATCGTTGTTGCCTAAAACATTCAACGTTACGCAATATCTTTTTGCGTTGGAGTCATAAGTGCCGTCTGCCGTGCCGATACAGCTTTTACCGTTTGGTGTTGTCATAGAAACGTTGTCCAATGTTATTATCAAATCGGTGGTTCTGTTTTCAATAACGATATACGCACCTTCAGACGAGCCGCTGACGTAAACGTGATTGATTCTAGCAGGAATGGTATATGCTCCCGTTTCCAGCGTTATATTCATGCTTTCGCTCTCCGAAAAACCGGTTTGCTTATAAACCAAAACTTTTGCCGAAGCATCGGATGTCTTGTCATTTTCTTCGTTGACGGCAACAACATGAACTTGCGTATTTTCGGCTAAATCACGGCACACGTAATAGGTGTCATACACCATCGTTACATAAACATCGTTCTCATAAATCTCATAAGCAGTAGCTTTGGGATCGGCATCCCACATAATGATTCCGCCCATAGTGCTTAATTTCGGCGTTGCCGGTGTTTTGCCTAATGTTCCGCCACCCAGTTCTGAAAAAAATGAGCAAGCGCTTAAAAGAAAACTCGAACAACATATCACTGCTATTACTATTGATATTAATATCATTCTCTTTTTCATAATTTTGTTCTCCTTTGTTTTTATTTCTTAAAATGAGCGTCTGAAGATGTCTCTTTCTTGCGAAATTTATCACACGTAGACGTATCTTTAACCTTAAATTCTTTAGGTCCCATAAACCCCATTTCTTCCAGATTCCAAATACGACATATTCCATCACCTCTAGGGATAGGACCATCATAAAAGGGTTCATAACTATCACAGTGTTTACACGTCCTACCGTTATCAATGGCTTCGGCATGGGCTTGGTCTTGAGGTGCCGAGGTGTCCGATGGATATTTCGCTTGCATTTGGGTTTTATACTCTCGCGTATACGGCAATATGTGTTCTAAAATTCTATTTGCAACAAAGTTTACGCCTGCAATACCGATTAAAAATGACACACATAACAATATTTTCTCAATAAGCGAGTAGTCTAACACATTGCCTACAAATACCAAATAAACGCCTATTCCAAAGAAAACGAGTTCAATAACGGTAAGAACCAGTAATATCAATTTTTTAATAACATTAAGCCTTTTGTTTCGTTTGCAAATGGTTTTCATAATAATTCCCTTTCCTTTTCCTTTATTTTATAGGAATTTATCCTATATGTCAATACAAAATGTGGATTTTTTACCATATTTTACCCAAGGTAACAATATGACGATAAAGGAAACTGTTGGAAAAAATTTAAAGAATGCAAGAAAGGCAATGGGGCTAACCCAAAAGCAAATCGCCGACGAACTGGGCAAATACCAATCCGATTACAGCGAGTACGAAACCGGAAAAATCGAATTGGATTATGAAAAAATCGCTTTTCTATGCAATAGGCTCGATATAACCCCAAACGATTTATTCGACATACACTAGACGATGTTTTATCGTCTCTTTTTAATAAGTGATTGATGTTATTTAAGTGCGCCCTTAAACAGGCGCGCTTTTTATATAGGCTTTGCATTATTGGAGTATAAAAATACATTTCCACAAAAATAAAACAGACTATGAATAAATGTTTCTACAAATGGACATAAAAAAGCTATCAGATATAAGGAGACTTTTTATGAAACTTATAGACAGCAAAACGCTACAAAACCTCGCTCGGGCATATGCGGGCGAAACACAAGCTATGACGCGCTATAAATTTGTCGAATACGGCGCAAGAAACGAAGGCTACAATGCACTCGCGGAAATTATCGATAAGGTGGTTTACAACGAATTTAATCACGCTCGCGTGCTTTATACCTTTATCGAACAGGCTAGCAATAAAACAATAGAAAACATAGAAATCTGCGCAGGCTATCCCTTCAAAGAAAAATGGAATCTCGAGGAAAACCTTAAGCTTGCCGCAGAGGACGAAGAATCCGAAGTCAAAACCTATAGGGTGTTTGAAAAAACAGCGCGAGAAGAAGGCTTCAACGAAATTGCAGACGCCTTCAAAATGCTGTCCGACGTAGAGCATTGCCACAAGCTGATGTTTGAAGATTTGTACAACCAGCTGAAAACAGGCAAGCTGTACAAAAAAGAAAAATCCGTCAAATGGAAATGCTCGGGCTGCGGATACGAAGCGGAAGGCAAAGAAGCGTGGGACGTGTGTCCGCTGTGCAAGGCAAAGCAAGGCTTCGTAATGCTGAAGCTCAACGATTGACCAATCATAATCCCTCCCCTCTATACAAAAACTCGCGGTGTTTTATGCCGTGAGTTTTTGTTGTCTACACGCGGTTACACTCATTTCAAGGCGTAGTAAATCGCATGCGTGTTTGTCCTTTTTTTCATTGTCCAAACATATAAAAACAGCAAAAGTCTACCGTTTGTTAAAACCATATAAACACACATAAAACGATGTTTATCGTGTCAATTATAACCTCTTAACCCTGTTTTTGCGACTTTGCCGTCAAAATACAAAGAGAGGCGAAGCGCGTCGTTTTTATCCACTGCCGTATATCCGTGCAACAGACAGCCTTCGTTATCGTTGTATTTTTGCAAAAAATAACGAGGCGCGCCGTTTATCAAATCGGCGACGCTTTTCATATCCTCGTCGGTGTGAAATTCTTTTATCAACGTGGTGCGAAATTCATAATCGACGCCACTGTTTTTAAGCAGTTCTATACTATCGGTTATCCGCTTGCCGTCAACCTTTTCCAGCCCCGTCGCGAGCGCGTATTTTTCCAAGCTGTTTTTTATATCCATAGCAACGTAATCGACAAGTCCGTTTGCTAAAACTCGCTCCAACACGTCGGGACGATAACCGTTTGTATCCAGCTTGGTGAGATACCCCATATCCCTTATCCGACTTAAAAAATCGCACAAATCGGGTTGAAGCGTCGGTTCTCCGCCGGTAACGCACACGGCGTCAACAAGCCCTTTTCTTTTGCCAAGATACTCGAATATTTCCGCATGGTCGATGGCTTGCGCTTGAACGTTTCCTTCAATAAGCGCGGAATTATGGCAGAACGGACAACGAAAATTACAACCGCCGGTAAAAACGGTGCAGGCAATCTTTTCGTCATAATCGACCATAGAGAACTTTTCATATCCGCAAATTAGCATATTATAAGTGTATCACATCATAAAAAAATCGCCAACAATTTGAATATATTATGCCTAAAACATCGCTTTTATCCATGCGCTTTCATCGCATTTTACTGCAAAAATTTTGGGTATTTACATATTGATTTTTATACTATATAATATATATATCGTTATTATTTCGCGTGCGCGTTATTTTGCGATTATTCCATATGGGAGAAAAGTTATGAAGAAAAAAGAAACTTCGGCACCGGTTTTGGACGAGAAAGGCAGACCGCCGCTCACCCTAAACTATCCGCAAACGTTCAAGGTTGGCTTTGCGTTTGCAATTATCATGCTGTTCTGGACAGCATACGACTTTGTTATACCGCTTCTTCTTGAAAATGCCTACGGACTTCCGAGCTGGGCGCGCGGTATTATTATGGGACTTGACAACCTGTTGTCTTTGTTTATGTTGCCTCTGTTCGGCAAGCTCTCAGACAACGCACACGGAAAGCTCGTTAAAAAATGGGGTAGACGCACTCCGTTTATCGTTATAGGTACGGTATGTGCGGTCGTTCTAATGGTGTTTGTCCCCGTCGTCACGCTCAAGCAACAAGCAAAGGCGATGGACATATCGGCAGAGGTTGAAGCGCAGCTTAACGACGACACGTTTATGGAGCCGCTTCTTGAAAAATGGTATGCAAACGCACAAGCCGGCGAAAGCGGAAGCATAAACTATTGCGACCTTGAATTGCTTAAGAACGACGGACTCGACGTAAACCCCACAAAATATTATGCAATACGTTACGACGCCTGCCTTAGCGAAGAATCCGGATTCCTCGGTCTTGGCGGAACGACATACGTATACAAGCCGATAGACGAAAACGGAAATGCGCTTCTCGACGAAAACGGCAACGAAATAAAGATAATAATCGAGACAGCCGAGGTTGACGGTGAAACCGTGCTTGTAGGCAACGCTCCCAACGGAAAATCATATCAAAGCATAAAAGAAAATAACGCTTTGTATAAAAAATACGTCGCGTCTGCCATAAATAACTACATAAGTCAAAGAGTTTATAACGAATGCACAAAAACGTCGGAAGGCATAAAGAGCCTTGTTATATACATGGTTATCCTGCTGTTGGTCCTCATTGCCATGGCGACCTTCCGCTCCCCTGCCGTTGCACTTATGCCGGACGTTACGCCGAAGCCGTTGCGCTCACAGGGCAACGCAATCATCAACCTTTGCGGCGGCGTTGGCGGTGCAATAGCATTCTTGATTTACACAGTTGTGTTGTTTGGCGAAAGATTGCACAATTACGTAATCATATTCGGCTCGGTTGCAGGCGGTATGCTCTTGCTTCTTGCAGGCTTCCTTGCTCTTGTCAACGAGCGTAAAATGGTTGCAAAATGTCAAGAAATTTGCAAGGAATACGAAATCGACGACTTTGCCGAAGGCGAAAACCCCGAAGCCGAAAAATTTGCAGAAGAGCTTATCGAAGAAGGCGACGCGGAATACAACCTCGACAGCAAGCCGTCGGGCGATATGCAAGAATTGCTTGACGAAAGCGCAAATATCGGCGAGGCACAAGAGGCTCTTGACGAGCAACCGCAAGAAAACGTTGTTGCGGACGAAACGCTCGAATTTGCTAAACAGGTTGTTGAAAACAGCAAGAAAAAACACGCCACTCCCAAAGAATGGTGGAACGCAAAAAGCGATACCGAAAAGAGCAAGCTTAAATCCTTTGTGCTTATCCTTGCGTCTATATTCATGTGGTTTATGGGATACAACGCAATCTCGTCCAACCTCTCGATTTATACGACAAAAGCACTCAACCTGTCTACAGGCGTCGCTTCCATTATTTCTGGCGTATCGATGGGCATAAGCGCAATCGCATTTATCCCCGTCGGATATATGGCGGCTAAAATCGGCAGAAGAAAATCAATTATGATAGGCTTTGCAATGGCGGTTGTATCGTTTTTCCTCATCTTCTTGGTCGTTCAACCAAAAGATAATTGGATTATTCCCGCGGTGTTGTTCGCTTTGTTCTATCTCATTGCAGGCTTCGGCCTTATCATTGCCAACGTCAACACGTTCCCGATGGTTACAGAGCTTTCCACGTCCGAAACGGTCGGTCAATATACCGGCTACTACTATATGGCAACCATGTCCGCGCAAGCAATCACCCCGGCAATCGGCGGTGCGATTATGGACGCGGGCGGAAACAAATTCCTCTTCCTGTACAGTGCAATTTGCGTTGTTATAGCAATCGTGCTTATGGTCTTTGTCAAACACGGTGACAGCGTCCCGACGGCAAAGGGCAGAAAACTCACAAAAGAAGAGAAAAAACAAATCAGATTGGACGCTTTGGATGCAGACTAAAACTGAAAATCGGCACAAACTTACGAAAGACACGCAAATTGCGTGTCTTTCTTTTATTTGTTAGATTTTCAGTTTGCTAGCGCGGAGAAAATCTCTGCTATTATCTCACAGCAACATCATAATCAAACCACAGTTCCGCGAGATTGTCTCCTTGCTTATGCGCGCTTCGCTTACTCGTCTTCTCATGCTTTAATATATATAAAAGGCACACGGATATTGTGCGCCTTATTTTTTTGTTAGTCTTTCGGTCTTTACATCTTTCGATATTGTGTTAATCCAAAGCTTCGGGATAAGACAACGCCGATTGACCGTTGACAAAAACGTCTATTCGATTTGAGTCTGATTCAACTCGTAGCTTGCCTTGTGCGCACGCGCGTTCAAATATCAGCATTTTGTCGTCTTTTACAAAATGCGTTTCGCCCTGTAAAAGCTCGGCATATTTATCGCGGAACGCTCCAAGCTTTTTGTAATGTGCGATTAAATCGTTATCCTCTCTTCCCCACGAATAAGTTCCGCGATTAAGCGGATCTTCAAAACCCTGCTTGCCTGCCTCGTCGCCATAGAACACACACGGCACTCCCGGCAAGGTATACTGAAGCACGCTTGCTATCTTCAATCTGTGTTTTGCAAGAGAATATTGCTCGGCATTCAAAACAAAATCCGCTCGCGCTCGCTTGCTTTGCGGAGGTGTTATTCCGCTCAATGCGCTTAACACGCGCACCGTATCGTGACTGCCTATAAGATTCATAAGACTGTCTAGCGTTTGTTTTGGATAATGCTCCAAAATATTTGTTACGCTTGAAATAAAGGCGTTTTTGTTTCCGTTTAACACATAAGCGATTATCGCTTCCTTAAACGGATAGTTCATTACGGAATCGAGCTGTTCCCCCATCAAATACGGTCGCCAGCTACTATAAGCGATTTTTACGGAGGCGTCCTCCCAAACCTCGCCGACGATGAACATATCGTCGCCCTCGCTCTTTATTTTTGCGCAAAGCTTTTGCGTGAAATCTATCGGCAATTCGTCAACGACGTCCAATCGCCACCCTTTTACGCCAAGTTGCGACCACTTGTCAATCACTCCGCCGCCCCCTAAAATAAGCTCGCAAAAGCCTTTTGCGTCCTTGTTGACAGTGGGAACAACCGTGCTTCCCCACCAGCAGGCATACTTATCGGGATAGTCCGAAAAATAATACCAATCGTAATACGGGGACCGCTTGCTTTGATACGCGCCGATAGAATCGTACGTTCCCTTTTTATTGAAATATACACTATCCGACCCCGTGTGATTGAAAACGCCGTCAAGCATTATGGCGATTCCTTTATCGTCTGCAACCTTTACAAGCTCGATAAATTCCTCTTCCGTTCCGAAAAGCGGATCGATTTTCAAATAGTCTCCCGTATCATATCTGTGATTTGAGCAAGATTCAAAAATCGGGGACAGGTATATACAGCTTACCCCAAGTTCCTTTAAGTAATCCAGCTTGGAAATAACGCCCTTTATATTACCACCGAAAAAATCATTGGCAAGATAATCGCCGCCGTCCGGCTGAATATCGGGCAACTCATTCCAGTCCTCGTGAAGACGTCCGTTTTTCTCAAACGGAGTGCTACCGCTTTTGCAAAATCTATCGGCAAAAATCTGATATATTACTCCGCGTTTTGCCCAATTCGGCACTTTATTATTCGTTTTTGCCACGGTCAACTGCCATTCGGGCAACCAATCACCTCTTACGGCAGTGCCGTCCTCGCCTCTGCCGAAAAACGCCAGGGCTCCGTCAACCAGCTCTCCCTCAAAGCGATATTTCCATATTCCCCAATCGTTAAGAGCGAACGCACCGACGAAAATATCTTCGTTTTCGGACGAATGAGAATAAGGCAACTCATAGCGAAGAGGCTCTCCTTTCACCTCTCCGTTATTGCCGAACACTTGTCGAAGCACAATAAAAACGCGCTTGACGGACAAGTCGCGATTAAGAGCAAAAACAATTTCCGTATGCTCGCCGGCTACGCTTGCGCCATACGGTTTTTTGTGTAACAACGGATTATACATAAGCTTTTATACGTTTTTATCTACGCGGTATACTCATAAAGAAAAAACCGCACGCTCGGACAAGCTTTCGCATATCCGAGCGTGCAACGTTTTATTTGATTTTAGACAATCCCCAAATACGTTGTGCGTATTCTTCAACCGACCTGTCGGCGGCAAAGAACCCGGCTTTTGCAATGTTGACAAGCGACATTCTGTTCCACGTTTCCTTATCCAAGTAGGTCGCGTTAACTCGGTCTTGCGCGTTGGAATAGCTTTCAAAATCGGCAAGCACCATATATCCGTCCGGTTGTCCGCCCCTTCCGATTGTAAGAGAATCTGCAATTTCGCCAAAGGATATTCCGTTAATTCCCTGACGGAGCATGTCGACAAGGCGTTTGATTCTCGGATTCGTTTGATAATAATGGGACGGGTCGTAGCCCTTTTTCCAAAGTTCCTCGACCTCGTTTGCAAGCATACCGAACAAGAATATATTGCCGTCGCCGACTTCTTGATGTATCTCTACGTTCGCGCCGTCGAGCGTGCCTATAGTAAGCGCACCGTTAATCATAAATTTCATATTGCCGGTACCGCTCGCTTCTTTTCCTGCAAGCGAAATTTGCTCGCTCACCTCTGCGGCAGGCATAACCATTTCGGCAAGCGTAACGCGATAGTTTTCAAGGAAGACGACCTTGATTTTGCCGTTGATGTCGGGATCGTTGTTTATCAAGTCGCCGAGCGCACATATGAAACGAATAATCTGCTTCGCCATATAATAAGCGCTTGCGGCTTTTGCTCCGAATATAAACGTGCGCGGTTGTACGTCGAGATTCGGATTCTCTTTTATGCGCAGATACAAATCGAGAATATTAAGCGCATTGAGAAGCTGACGCTTGTACTCGTGCAATCTCTTGACCTGTACGTCGAATATGCTGTCGGGATTGACGCTCACGCCGTTATGCTCGAGAATATATTTCGCAAGATCCTCTTTGTTTGCGCGTTTGATGTCGGCGAGACGGTCGAGAACCTGTCTATCGCCCATATATTTTTGCAAATTCTGCAAGCTGTCGGCATCTTTAAGCCACTTGTCGCCGATAAGCTCGTTAATAAACGACGCAAGACGCGGATTTGCTTGTGCTACCCACCTGCGGTGCGTAATGCCGTTTGTAACGTTTGTGAACTTTTCGGGGTGCATACGATAATAATCCGAGAAAACGTCGTTTTTGAGTATATCGCTATGCAGTGCGGAAACACCGTTTATAGTATGCGACGTCACAAGGCAGAGATTTGCCATCTTCACTTGTCCGTTTGAAAGCACGGCGTTGCGATTTACCAAATCCCAGTTGTTGGGATAAAACGCCCAAAGCTCTCCGCAGAAACGCTGATTGATTTCTTGCACGATTTGATAAATGCGCGGAAGCAGGCTTTGGAACAGGCTTTGAGGCCATTTCTCGAGAGCTTCTGCCATAACCGTGTGATTGGTATACGAAATGGTGTGCGTGGTTATATCCCATGCCTGATCCCAGCCGTAGCCGTACTCGTCCAAAAGCAAGCGCATAAGTTCGGGAATGCAAAGCGTCGGGTGCGTATCGTTGATGTGTATGGCAACGCAATCTGCAAGGTTGTCGAGGTTCGGATTGGTTTTGAGGTGACGGCGCAAAATAGATTGCACGGACGCCGAGACGAAGAAATATTGTTGCTTCAATCTCAACGATTTACCCTCTATATGGTCGTCGGCAGGATACAAAACTTTGTTGATGGATTCGGCAATCGCCTTTGCCGCGCTCGCTTTGATATATTCGCCCTTGCTGAACATATCCATGTCGAAATCTTGCGGCGCTTGAGATCTCCAAAGTCTTATGCGATTGACCGCCGACGTGTCGTAGCCCGATATATTCATATCGTACGGCACTGCATTGACAACGGTGCAATCTCTTTGATTGATTTTCAAAGTGCCGTTGTCCCAGTTTTGATCGACAACGCCGCCGAATTTAACCTGATAAGTTTCTTCAAGGCGCGGATTAAGCCATACGTCGCCCATCTTTTGCCATTCGTCGGGCTGCTCGAGCTGCCAACCGTCCACTATAACCTGCTTGAAAATGCCGTAATCGTACAAAATCGAAAAACCGCTTGCAGGGTAACTGCACGACGTAAGCGAATCCATATATGCCGCCGCCAGTCTGCCTAAACCGCCGTTACCGAGTCCGGCGTCCGGCTCAAAGGCATATATCTCGTCCATGCTGACGCCGAAACTTTCAACAGCCTTTGTCACAACGTCGGTTATTCCCATATTAAACAAATGGTTTTTTAGCGAACGTCCGAGCAAAAACTCCATAGACATATAGTATACTTGCTTGGAGTTTCTCTCGTGGCAAGTCTTCTTAAAATCTACTCGTTGGCTAGTGAGAATGTCTCGTATTACCATGCAGGTAGAACGATAAATCTGCGCCTTGCTCGCGTCTTCGGGCTTTACTCCGAAATAGCTTGTCAACACGTTTGAAATGTGTGATTTGATTTCTTTTTGGGTTAAGTTCTGTTTCATTCCTTTTCCTTTCTTCCGCTTTCCCCCTCGGACGAAAGATATTTTATTTTTATGTATATTCGCTATAATTTGCGCTTATAGCAACGCTTTTGGATTAAATGTTTTTGTACAGGTCAAGATACTTTTTCGCGCTTACTTCCCAGCCGAAATCCGATTGCATACCGTTTGTCACAACCTTATTCCAGTTTTCCTTATCGTTATAGCAAGCATATGCGCGCCAAATCGCGTCAAGCATATCGTATGCGTTGTATGTCTTAAACGTAAAACCCTTGCCCTCTCCCGTTTCGTGATTGTAGGCAGGAACGGTGTCCTTAAGTCCTCCCGTTTCGCGCACAATGGGAACCGAGCCGTATTTCATTGCTATAAGCTGTGAAAGTCCGCATGGTTCAAACTTGGACGGCATCAAGAACATATCGCTTGCGCCGTAAATTTTGCTTGCAAGGTCACTTGAAAACGCCAATATCGCTCTAAACTTGTTCGGGTATCTCTGTTCGACGGATTTTATCATGCTCTCATATTTCCAATCGCCGGTGCCGAGCACTACGACTTGAATATCCGCGCGCATAATATCATCGATTACCGTTGCGAGCAAATCAAGTCCCTTTTGTTCGGTGAGTCTTGTCACCATCGCAACGAGAGGACGATTTTCATCAAACGGAAGATTTATCAGCTCGCAAAGCGCTTTCTTGTTTTCGGATTTCTTTGCGGCGTAATTTTTCGCGGTGAAGCTCGCAAACAATTTCTTGTCCGTCTTGGGATTATACACCGTTTGGTCGATGCCGTTTACGACGCCGTGAAGCTTATATTGACGCTGGCTTAATATGCCCTCGAGCCCGTACGAGTAATACGGATCGAGAATTTCGTTCGCATACGTTTCGCTCACCGTCGTAACGATATTTGAGGATTCGATACCGCCCTTCATATAATTGACGCAATCGCCGTTCATCACAAGCGGTCTTGCCCAATCTGGCAAGCCGAGAATATCGTTTATCAAATTGTTGCCGTATTTGCCTTGGAACTCGATGTTGTGGATTGTAAACACGGTTTTGATATGACGATAATCCTCGTTGAATCTGTAAAACACGTCGAGGAATACGGGAACCAGTGCCGTATGCCAATCGTTTGAGTGTATCACGTCCGGATAAAAATCGATGAGGGGCAACACCTCGAGAACGGCTTTTGAGAAAAACGCAAAGCGTTCGCCGTCGTCGAAATGCCCGTACAGACCTTTTCTCTTGAAATAATATTCGTTGTCCACAAAATAATAGGTTACGCCCTCGTATACCGCCTCGTAGACTCCGCAGTATTGACGACGCCAGCTCAAATCCACAAACGTGGACGCCACGTAACGGAAGGTATCGCGGAAGCTTTCTCCTATCTCTTCTTTGTAGAACGGTACGATAACTCTGCAATCGTTGCCCAAAGCATTGAGCGCCTTTGGCAATGCGCCCGCAACGTCACCGAGTCCGCCAGAACGGACAAACGGCATTGCTTCAGATGCTACGTATAATATTTTCATGGGATACCTCTTCTTTGTTTTTATTTCATATGCAAGCGTCGATGCTTGCGATTGTTATCGTGCGCGGTTAATATACGCGTTTATAATCAGATAACCTTGCCCTTAACAACCACCATCGGATACGTTTCATAACCGCTCAAAACTCTGTCGGGCTGTATAATGACATCCTTATCGGTTATCGTATAATCAAGCGAGGCGTTTTCCATAACAATGGTGTCTTCCATAACTATGGAATTGCGAATTACCGCTCCCTTTCCAACCTTAACGCTACGGAAAAGAATGGAGTTTTCCACGGTTCCGTCTATAACGCACCCGTCGGCGATTATAGAATTTTTGACGCTTGCGCCCTCCTTATATCTTGCAGGCACGCTGTCCTTAACCTTTGTAAGAATGGTAGAATACTTGTAGAACAACGCCTCTCTTACTTCTGGTTTAAGCAAATCCATACTCGCCTTGAAATATGTCGGGATTCTGTCGATAACCGCAACGTATTCCTTGACCTCGTAATTCATTATATACAAATCCTGCAGGTTTGCTTGTAGTATGTCCTTTTCAAAATCATAACAACCGTGCGCATACGCGTTATCCACCAACGAAATAAGCAAATCCTTCTTCACAAAATAGATATTGAGATTGCAAAGCTGTTTGCCCGTATCGCTGGCAACCGCATAACGCATATCCGTAATACGTTTGTTTTTATCCGACGAAATGATAAACTTTCTTGCGTTTATATCGTCGGTGGTATACGTCAACACGGTTATATCGGCACCCTTTGCGACGTGAAATTCCTCAATCTTGTCAAAGTCTATGTTGCAGGCGATATTAGTATTTGAAATGACAACGTATTCCTCGTTGTTATTCATAAGATATCCGCGAAGATTGTACAACGCTTCAATCTTTCCCTTGTAAACCTCGTGTTCGCTGTTAAACACAAACGGAGGGAAAAGCGTAAGTCCGCTGTTTTTTCTGTTTAAGTCCCAATCGCGTCCCATACGAAGGTGATCCATAAGGGAGTTGTAGTTGTTGCGCGTAACGATACCTATCGTCGTTATGTTGGAATGCACCAGATTTGAAAGAGTAAAATCTATAAGACGATACCTTCCTCCGAACGGAAGCGACGCAGTTGTACGGTGTATGGTCAAATCGTTAAGATGACTGTCCGGATCGGACGCGAACAAAATGCTCATCGTATTGTTTTTCATTTTTTCTCCTCCTTAACCTATCATTTCGTTTGCGCCGACAACGGTACCGGCGGCAAGAGAATACTCCGGTGCGATTACGCTGATTTTCCATTCTCCCGGATTGCAATGCGACAATGTTTCGCCGACAAGACAATTTTTGCCGACAACGGCATTCCAACCGACAATCGAATATCTTACGTCCGCTCCGTCCTCGATAACGGCGCCGGGCATAATGATAGACGCCTCGACGTATGCGCCCTTGCCGATTTTTACCGAATTGGACACGATGCTGTTTTTGACGGTTCCCTCTATCACGGTGCCTTCGCTGACAAGGCAATTCACTATCTCGCCCGTCGAGGTAACGTAGTGTGGCGGCTCGGCATTGTTGCGCGCGTAAATCTTCCACTTGTCGTCGTCAAGTTTCAGTTCTCCGCCGTTGAGAATGTCCATATTGGCCTCCCAAAGAGAGGAAATGGTGCCGACGTCCTTCCAATATCCGTCAAATTGATATGCGTACATTCTCTGCTTATCCGCAAGCATTTTGGGAATAATGTTCTTGCCGAAATCGTTTTCGCTGTCCTTATCGTTTTCGTCTTCGACAAGATATTTGCGAAGCTTCTCCCATGTAAAGATATATATACCCATCGACGCTTTCGTGCTTCTCGGGTGCTTCGGCTTTTCCTCGAACTCTTCTATTTGCTTGCTGTTTTTCTTCAGGTTGAGAATGCCGAATCTGCTTGCTTCTTCGATAGGCACGTCGCGCACTGCAATGGTGCAATCCGCATTGTTCTTTTTATGTTCCTTGAGCATATCGTGATAATCCATCTTGTAGATATGGTCACCGCTCAAAATCACCACATAATCCGGGTTGTAATTGTCTATAAAATCTATGTTTTGGTAAATTGCGTTTGCCGTACCCTTATACCACTCGCCGGATTTTGCGCCCATATAAGGAGGCAATACGTAAATGCCGCCGCTCAATCTATCCAAATCCCACGGTTGTCCGTTGCCGATATATTGATGCAACTCAAACGGGCGATATTGAGTGAGCACGCCTATCGTATCTATACCGCTGTTTATGCTGTTTGACAACGGAAAGTCGATAATGCGATATTTTGCCCCGAAAGGTACCGCGGGCTTTGCAACGGAAGAAGTAAGCACGCCCAAACGCGTACCCTGTCCGCCGGCAAGAAGCATTGCTATGCATTCTTTTTTCGAGATTTTGCTCATTATTTTTCCTCCTTATATTCCGGTTTCAAAAACATAACCGAGTTTTTGGGAATATTGACCTTGATTGAATACGGCATACCGTGAGAGGGTTTTGCGTTTGCCCTAAACGACGGACGACGCTCCTCTTCTCCACCGTATTTTTTCAGCGCGGAAAACAAGTCCGCTCTATACGTCACGCCTTCGGGAACGCCCATAACGTATTTATGTCTTTCCACAGGCGAGAAATTGACGATACATATCACGTATTCGCCGTCCGCCGCCTTGCGCATAAACGAAACGATGTTTTGACAATTATCGTCAACGACAATCCACTTGAAGCCGTCGTACGTGCAATCTAATTGCCACAACGCTTTGTTTTCAAGATAAAACGCGTTCAAATCCTTTATAAATTTTTGGAAAGTGCGATGGCGCGGATAATCCAACAAAAACCAATCGAGCTGTTGCGCATAATTCCATTCTATAAACTGCGCGAACTCGTTGCCCATAAAGGTGAGTTTTTTGCCAGGATGTCCCATCATAAAGCCGTAAAACGCTTTCAGCCCCTCGAATTTTTGGTCATAATCGCCGGGCACCTTGTTTATCATACTGCACTTGCCGTGCACAACCTCGTCGTGAGAAATCGGCAAAATGTAGTTTTCGCTATACGCATAGGTAATGGCAAAGGTGAGATTGTTGTGATTGTCCTTTCTGAAATACGGATCGAGCGACAAATAATGCAAGCTGTCGTTCATCCACCCCATGTTCCATTTGAAATTGAAGCCCAAGCCGCCGTCATACGCAGGCTTTGTAATCATCGGATATGCGGTAGATTCCTCCGCAATGGTCAATGCTCCGTGATATTTGGACAAAATCGCAGTGTTCATCTGCTTAAGAAAATCCTTTGCTTCGAGATTGTAGTTTCCGCCGTATTGATTCGGCGCCCACTCGCCGTCCTTGCGACCGTAGTCGAGATACAGCATACTTGCAACCGCGTCGCAACGTATTCCGTCTATGTGATATACGTCAAACCAGAACATCGCCGCCGAAATAAGGAAGGATTTGACCTCGTTTTTGCCGAAGTCATACACCATCGTTCCCCATTCCTTATGTTCGCCCTTGCGAGGATCCGCGTACTCGTAAAGCGGCGTGCCGTCAAACAAACGCAGTCCCTGCTCGTCGCGCGGGAAGTGTGCAAGCACCCAATCGAGAATAATGCCGATACCGGCACGGTGACATCTGTCGATAAACTCCATCAAATCCTTCGGCGTACCGTAGCGCGACGTCGGCGCGAACATACCGGTGGTTTGGTATCCCCAGCTTCCGTCAAACGGATATTCCGTCAACGGCATGATTTCAATATGCGTATACCCCATTTTTTTGACATAGGGAATAAGCTCGTCTGCCATTGCGCGGTAATTTATATAATTTCCGTCCGAATACTTGCGCCACGAACCGAAATGTATTTCGTAAATATTGATAGGACTGCCGTACGGATTGAAATTCTCTCTTTCGCGCATCCACTTTCTATCCTTCCAGCGATACCCCGAAATATCGTAAAGCTTAGACGCGTTTGCGGGCACCGTCTCGAAATGCAAGCCGTACGGATCGCATTTGAAAACAACGTTGCCGTTTTGATCGGTGATTGCAAATTTGTAAGCTTGATATTGTTGCGCCCCTGCGACAAAACCTATCCACGTTCCGTCATCCTGCTTTTGCATGGGGTTTGCATTTACGTCCCAATCGTTGAAATCTCCGACGACGGACACCGAAAGAGCGTTTGGCGCCCACACGGCAAAATTCCAGCCGTCCGCGCCGTTCTCTACGCCGATTGTCGGCGAAAACATTTTATGCGCCTGATAGTTTGTTCCCTCATGAAACAAATAGCTTGCATAACTGTCTTTGACCTTTGCCATTGCCATCTCCGTAACGCTGACGACAAAAAATCGAAAAGCGTTCTTCTTTTATTGAATTTATTGTAACAAAAAACGCGCGCGCATACAATAGCTCCCGCGTATTTTTTTTGCAAAAACGCAATATTTGTAAAAATAATTTTAATACATTTGTCGTTTTTGGATAAATTTTGTGCGTTTTTGTAAAAAATTTATCCCACACATCAAAAAAAGAGGCTAAATTTGCAAATTTTACAAAACCACGAAGACAGCGCTTCCGCTTCCCGACATATACACCTTTTTATCCTCGCCGTATTTTTCCTTTAACTCCATTACTGCCTCTGCGATGGAGGGATTGAGGCTCACGGAGGCTGCGTATAAATCGTTTCTATTGCACGCCAAGGCTTCTTCGACGGAATCGGGAATCATTCCGTTGTCCGCTTGTTGAAGCTCGTCATACAGCGCATAGCATTTTGCGGTATCTCCGCCGCCCGGCGCGATTTTCAAATCAAAATCCAAACGTTTGTCGTAATCCAATTTCGTCACGCGCTCGCCAACGCCCTGCACGCGGCATATTCCACCCTGCTTCATACACGGCACGTCGCTACCCAAGGACAATAAAAACTCGGCATCTAACGCGCTCGATTTGCCGATGTCGTCACAGTATTCCTGCATTGCCACCGCACTTGCCACAATGCTTGCGCTAGAACCACCCAAACCTGCGCCCAAGGGTATGTTTTTGATTATAGTAAGTCTTCCGCCAACCTCAAGCCTTTTAGCTATTGCCTGTGCCTTTTTTTCAAAAAACGCAACAAATCTCGCCTCGTCGAAGCCCTCGAAGCTTGCGCTTGCTTTTATTTCCGTCAAGCCCGCCACGTCGCTCGGCTCGAAAACGGCGACATCTTTATACCTTTCATACGGATACGTTATCATATCCAACAAATGCAAGCCGTCGCGCTTACCCGTTATGGCAAGCGAAAGATTGAGCTTTGCAGGCACCTCCGCCCTATATTCGTTACGAATGCTTTTCATTTCTCGTCAGACTCCAACGTTATATCGAATTGCACGGAATATCCCTCCGTTACGTCTTTTGCAAGCTCTATCGTACCGCCGTGCATACTTATTATTTTTTTACAAACAGCCAAGCCCAAACCCGAACCCTGCTTGCTCCTCGATTTCTCTCCTACGACGAACGCCTCGAACAAATCGCCCTTTGCCTCGTCGCTTATGCCGGGACCGTTATCGGCAAGGCTTATTTTTGCGGTGTTTCCCTCTTTCTTAACGACAAACAACAGCGTTGAACCGATAGGCGTATACTTAAAGAAGTTGCCTACGAGATTTTCAAAAACGCGCAAAATTTGTTGTTTGTCCACGTTGCAGAACAGCTCTTCTTCAACGATTTGCGTATCGAGCTTATATCCGCGCACCTCAAACTCGTCGTATATTCCCGCAAGAAAGCTTCTTGCAAGTTCGGCAACGTCTTCCCTGCTTCTTTCAAGTGCGAAATCGGGGTGTTCAAGCTTGTTGTATTCATAAAATTTATTGACAAGCTCGCTCATGCTTGCCGACTTGTTTACGATAAGCTGAAGATATTTTTTCTCGTCTTCCTTGCTTACGATTCCGTCGTTAATGGCTTTTGCAAAGCCTTGAATAATCGTAATCGGCGTTTTTAGATCGTGCGACAAGCCTGCCAGCATACGCTGTTTATCGGCTTCAAGAGCCTTGCGTTGTTTTTCGCTTTCGTCAAGAAGCTTAACCATTTCGTTGAAGCTGTCGTACAAATGCTCAAACTCCTTTGAGCCTTTATAATTGAGCCGATTATAATTGCCTCTTGCAAAATCCGTCATGGCGACGCTCAATGCGTTGAGCGGTTTTTGAACGTGCTTGTTGATATAAGTGATATACAGCACCATAACCGCCGCAAAAAGTGCGATAATACACACAACGATAATGATTATCACAAAATAAAACACCGTATTGTTGACCTCGTTTTCATTGAGCGAAACGGCATAATATATTTTACCGTCGGAGGAAACGAAATCAAATCTTGTGAGCGTTTCTCTTTCGTGCGTCGCATTGAAGGTGAGATATTCAAATTCTCGCTGTGTATATTCTGTCTTTGTCGTGGCAATAGAGCCTGAAACGATTTTATAATCGTTGTCGAGCAAAAGGTACTGTTCTTGAATTTTGCCCTCCTGCAGTTCGACGGTTTTGGTAATGAGATAATTGTATTTGTTCTGCGACGTTTTGTAGTTTTGCACCGCTATCGTTTCGCCCGAATTAAGCTTTTGTATCACGTCCAATTCGCCGAGCGTATACGTATTCGGTTGCGATTTTGAAGAATACACAACCTCGCCCTTGGTGGTTACTATTTCAAGCCAACCGTCGTCGCCCAGCAGCTTTTTTACGGGTATACTGTTGAAGTCCCCCGATTGCAAAACCGTTTCATAGTCGGCAACCGTCTTCTTTCTAAGCTGTCGCGCCTCGTTCGACACAGCCCAGTTGACGCCGCCGAAAATGGCGATAACGCCGATGATTATTATCAGCGAAAACGATACGAAACTACGTATCAACAACGCGAGAAAGCTCGCGTTGACAAGATGTTTTTCGGATTGCTTGTCGAGATTGCTTTTCTTTCTCTTTTCAGTTTTCTCGACGCAATCGGTGTTTAACATATCGTTTTTGTGCATATAATCGTCGTTTTGTGCGCTTATTGCTTTTCTACCTTATATCCCAAGCCACGCACGGTTTTGATATATTTCGGAGCCTTCGGATCGTCCTCGATTTTATCTCTTATATTTGAGATATGCACCATCATAGTGTTGTCGTCCGAATCGAAATAATCGCCGTTGACCTCCTCGTATATCTGCATTTTGGTGAACACTCTACCCGGCGACTTCATAAGCATTTGCAATATCTTATATTCCGTTGCCGTCAAATTGATTTGCTTTCCGTTTTTCTCGAGGGTAAGCATGGTTGTGTCAAGCACAAGCTCCCCGACCTTAATTTTGGAATCGCCGGTAATTTGCATGCTTCCGAGCTTATAAAACCTGCGGAGATTGGCATTGATACGCGCAAGCAACTCCAACGGATTGAACGGCTTTACAAGATAATCGTCCGCGCCGAGATTAAGCCCCAAAATCTTGTCGCTGTCCATCTGCGCCGCAGACAAAATAATGATTGGGATATTGCTTTTGGTTCTGATATACTTCACAAGCTCAAAGCCGTTCATTTTGGGCATCATTATATCGACAAGCGCAAGGTCTATCTTTTCCTTGTCGAAAATCTTTGTCGCTTCAACGCCGTCCTGCGCCCACAAAACCTTATGTCCCTCGTTTTCGAGATACAATCGTAAAAGCTTCACTATATCTTCGTCGTCTTCGGCAATCAAAATCGTGAAATCCATACGTCCCTCCGTCGTCTTATAATAGACATTATATCATACCGTCCGATATTTTCAACTTAAGAATTTATAAAGAGAATATAAAGGCTCCGTTTCTTACAGATTGTTTGAATACCACCTTTCCGCACAAAAAAAGAGCCTCCGCAGAAGCTCTTTTTTATAAAGCGTAAACGCTTGTTTAGTTGTTATACGTAACCGTTCCGTCCTTTGCAATGGTGCCGTCAGAGCAATAAATGGTATAGTCGTCCGTACTATAATCCCAATTAGTCTCTTTATTGATGGCATTCCATTGATCGATGGTACCTGTATAATCAATTCTTGTCAAGCCCGTGCAACCATAGAAGGCATAATTTCCTATGCTAATCACACTGTCGGGTATCGCCATGCTCGTCAAGCCCATGCAACCATAGAAGGCAGAATCTGCTATGCCTTTAGTTCCCTCTTCAAGAACTATTTGAGTATTATCGAGCATAGTCCCTTTATATTTATACACTACTTTGCCCGCATACACCAATCCGTCCGATTGATTATTGTACCATACCGTATCCTCGAAAGCATTTGCGCCAATACTTGCTACACCATCGGGTATCGTTATATTCGTTAAACTCACACAGCCATCAAATGCCGAATGCCCAATACTTGCTACTCCATCGGGTATTACAACACTCGTCAAACTCACGCAATCAGCAAAGGCAAAATCGTGTATGAGTGCAACATTATTTCCCATAACTATGCTTGTTAAATTAGTACAACCATTAAATACCATATATCCTATATTTGCCACTCCGTTTCCAATCGTAACGCTTGTCAAACTCGTACAATCGCGAAACACCTCAAACTCAAGGCTTGTCACACTGTCGGGTATCGAAACGGTTGTTAATCCAGTGCATCCCTTAAAAGCACTTCCGCTTACATACGTCACGTCATTAGGAATAACCATATCTCCTTCGACCTTATTACCGTCTATATATAACGTCATTGAATTTGACATAATGTTCTCTAGCCCGTTGATCTCGCACCAATTTGAAACAGCACCCGTATAATAAACATTCTTAAGTTTATAACATTCCCCAAAAGCCTTCATACCGATATTAATCACACTATCGGGTATCGTTAGGTTTGTTAGATTCTTACTGCCGTGAAATGCCTCTATACCTATACAGGTCACAGGCTTATTTTCATACACACCAGGAATAATCAAATCCGCGCCTTCAAACGTATCGCCGGTAACAGAATAGCTTTTACCATCAGGATTAAGCGTAAATTTCAATTCTAAATTGTCTTTTGAATCGTCACATGAAACAAACATAAAACAAGCGACTACGATAAGAACTGCCGCCAAGCAAAATAATAGCGTTATCTTCTTATAATTGTTCATATTATTCTCCTTGAAAAAATTCATCTAATAATATATTAGATGAATTTTTTGAGAATAAAGAAAACCGATAGTATTCACACACAAAAACAAGTCAAACAATTAGTATAATAACATATGTCCCTAATATATAAAACATATATGGTTTTGTTTATATTTTTGTTTACAAACAAATCTTCAAGCGTTATAATGGCAATGAAAACTAACGCCTAATATATTATTAGGCGAAAAAATTTTACAAGCAAAAATTGTTATCGGACACAAAAAAATCCCGTGCGTTTTGCACGGGATTTTGCTTTGCTTTTTATTATTTATTGAGCGGTCGCATGGTGGGAAACAGCAACACGTCGCGTATAGACGCGCTGTCGGTGAGGAACATCACCATTCTGTCTATTCCTATACCCAAACCGCCCGTGGGGGGCATACCGTATTCCAACGCGTTGCAGAAATCCTCGTCATACGGTTGAGCTTCTTCATCGCCCTTTGCTTTGGCGAGCATTTGTTGTTCAAAACGAGAACGTTGGTCTATAGGATCGTTAAGCTCGCTGAACGCGTTTCCGCCCTCGCTTGCGCAAATGAAAAACTCAAATCTTTCCGTAAGTCTAGGATCACTCGGCTTTCTCTTTGCCAACGGACTGACCTCAACGGGATAATCTGTTATAAACACGGGACCGACAAGCTTTTCCTCGACAAATGCGTCGAATATATTGTAAAGCGCGTGTCCCCACGTTGTATCAGCACTCATTTCAAGCCCCATTTCGTTGCCCTTGGCAATCAACTCGTCAAGCGGTTGATTGTCAAAATCAAGCCCTGTATATTTCTTTACCGCTTGCACCATAGTAAGGCGTTCCCACGGAGTTTTAAGGCACAGCGGTGTGCCTTGATAGGTTATGTCCAAGCCGCCGCAAACACGCTCCGCCGCCGTTGTATAAAGCTCTTCGGTGATGTTCATCATCTCGTTGTAGTCAACGTATGCCTGATACAGCTCGATTGTCGTAAACTCGGGATTGTGTTTTGTGTCCATACCCTCGTTGCGGAATTGACGACCTATTTCGTACACCTTTTCAAAGCCGCCGACTATGCAACGCTTCAAGTGAAGTTCCGTCGCTATACGCATATACATATCGATGTCAAGCGTGTTGTGGTGCGTGATAAACGGACGCGCGTTCGCACCGCCTGCAAGCGTGTTAAGCACAGGCGTTTCAACCTCGATAAAGCCCTTTTTGTCAAGCACCTCGCGGATTGTGGAGATAATCTTGCTTCTCTTGATAAAAACGTCTTTTACGTCGGGATTGGCAATCAAATCGACGTAGCGTTGACGGAAACGAAGTTCGGGGTCTTTAAGCCCGTGGAATTTTTCGGGCAACGGCAAAAGAGATTTCGTAAGCAACGTCGCTTTTTTGACGTGTACCGAAATTTCTCCCGTTTTTGTTTTGAAAACTATTCCTTCTATGCCGATAATGTCGCCGACGTCAAGCTTCTTGAAGGCTTGATATTCCTCTACGCCCATGTCGTCACGGCTGAAATAACCTTGCATTTTGCCGTCGCTGTCCATGATGTGTCCGAAGCTTGCCTTGCCCATTATACGCTTTGACATAAGGCGACCTGCAATGCTGACGTCTTTACCCTCGAACGCCTCGTAATCGGCGAGTATCGCGCCTGCCGTAGTCGTGCGCGCATACGACGTTATTTCAAACGGATTCGCGCCGTTTGCAACCAAGTCGTTAAGCTTATCGATTCTTACCTTTCGCACCTCGTTTACGTCTACTTCTTTTTCTTGCACGGGCGCGTTGTTGCGGATTTCTTCACTCATTTTTGTCTCTCTAAAAAAGCATTACGCTTGCCGCAAGGACAGGCGTATGCGCCGTTTTTTTCGTTATTTGTCGTTTTGGCTTACTTAATGCCGATTATCTTGTATTCTTCTACGCCGTGAGCGGTCGAGAATCTCACCACCTCGCCGGATTTTTTGCCGACGATTGCCTTGCCGAGCGGAGATTCGTTGCTGATTTTGCCCTTTGCAAAATCGGCTTCGGTTTCGCCGACAAGCTTCACGTCCATGACGCGATCCTCTTCGTCGTCAAGCTCGCCGAGATATTCAACCGTAACGACGTTGCCGATAGACACCTTATGCGTGCCGCTTTTTTCAATGATAACGGCATTTTTTATGCGCTCTTCGAGGTCTTTGATTTCAGCCGCAACTTGGCTTTCCTCTTGTTTTGCCGCGTCGTATTCCGCATTCTCGGACAAGTCGCCGAGTTCTCTTGCGTGTTGCAATTTTTTCGCAACGTCGCCGCGCAGATATACGATGAGATAATCGAGTCTTTGCTTAAGCTCTTCAAGCCCTTCTTGGGTAAGATATACTTCTTTCATTTTATTCCTCCGTGCACGGCGTACCGTGCCGATTTTTATTCTTCTTTATTGTCTTCCGTGTCGTCTGCAACAAGCTCTTCGACAGACTCTGCGACGGTTTCCGTTTCTACGCTATCCGTCAAATCGCCGTCAACGTCGATTTCGCTCTCTTCCGATTCGTTTTGCGCGTCTTCAAGCTCAACGGCAACGTTGTCTTCGCTTTCGGCGGCTGTATCAACGGCTTCCAAAACAACCTTTTCTTGCTGTTCCTGCTCTTTGTTTTCCTCTGCGATTTGCGCAAGCTTTTCTTCTACTCTCGCCTGAATCTCCGCCTCGTCCGCCTTATACTTCGGCGTCAACGCCATAACCTTTATTTCTATCGAGCTGAACTTGAAGCCGAACTCTCCGAGGAACACGTCCTCAAGCAACGTGCGCAAATACGTTTCTGCTTCTATGACGTCTCTGTCCACAACCTTCACGTTGACCTTAAGTCGCACGCCGTATTCGTCGGTGACAAGCGCAACCTTTTGACACTTTACGCCATCAAGCTGTTTGCAGGTGGACTTGACAAGTTTCGTGACGACTTGAGACGTAACTCTCACCGAGCCTCCCTTTTCGGCACGAAGCGTAATTTCTTTCACGACGTCGTTGTTGATAAATATCAATACAAGCGAAATCACCGCAAGCGCAATATACAAAATCGCAAGAGTAAGAATAAGACCTCTCACGAGCTTGCTGTCAAATTCTTCCGCGTCGATACCTCCGAACGCCGTCACAATCAGCACCATAATGAGAATGATTGCCACAACTATCGAGCAAGACGCAAAAATTTTTTCAAGATTCTTTCTCATGTCGACACTCCTTTTAAGCGCGAATGCGTATGCGCGCAACGATGTCCTCGTTGTCTATATAATATAAACTATGATTTATATTTCGTCAACCTCGCGCAAAAAACTTTCTTCTATTATGTTATGCAAACGGCGCGAACATATAAATATTTTTTATGCGCAAGCGTCAACGGCGATATAAGCGCGCCTTTACATCTCGACGAGTATTTCTTTTCGATTCTCAAAAACCGACAAATGCGTAAAGCCTATTTCCTTCAACAAGCCGCACGCCTCGTCAAAGTTTTTGCATATATCGCCCCTATGCGCGTCCGAACCATAGCTTATTTTCCTACCGCCAAGCTCGTAATATCTTTCCAAAATATCTCTACCCGGCGCCATATCGTGATGGAAGTTTACCTCCAACGCCTTGCCCCTTTCGATAATCCCTTTCAGCACCGCGTCTATCTCGTCGGGGAAATCCTTGTATCGAAGTTGTTTATCTCTATACGGCGCGCCGTGAGCGATATATCCGATATGCGCCACAATATCGTAATGATACGGCGCGTCCAAGCTCTCGAGAATGGTTTGCAAATAACGACGATAAACTCTCTTTTTGCTCTTAAACAAAAACGCAAGCTTGAAATACACGTCATAGCCGTCCACGCAATGAACCGAATTTATAACGACGTCAAACGGATATTTTTCAATCGCCTCGCAATACTTGTTCTTTGCTTTTTCGCTTGAATCATAACTCGCCTCAATCCCAAAACACAGCTTTAATCTATTGCTTTTGTCATTATCAAGTGCCGTTTTTGCGCTTTTCCACTCATTATAGTATTCTTCGAGATTAAGCGGAGGCCAGCTTACGGGCGCGCGATTTTTGCCGTATTCAAAATCATAATCGAGATGATCCGTTGTCGCCAAATAGCAAAGACCTTGCGCTTTGGCAAGGTCGATTATTTTGCTTATCGGCAATTTACCGTCATGCGAATTTCGCGTATGAACGTGTGTATCGCACTTCATTTTCTCACTCCAAAACCGCCTTGATTCTTCTTATTCCGGCAGAAGAGCTTTGTTCTTTGGTGATACGGAATTTTCCAAGTTCGCCCGTGCGTTTTGCGTGCGGTCCTCCGCAGATTTCTTTTGAAATGCCTATGGTATAAACCTTAACCACGTCGCCGTAACGGCTGTCAAACACGCCTATTGCGCCTTGATTTTTTGCTTCCTCAACGCTCATTTCTTCAAGCTTGATTTCGCTGTCTTTGACAATTTCCTCATTGACGATTTTTTCAACCGAGGCGATTTCCTCTTGCGTAAGCGGTCTTGGGAAATTGAAATCGAAACGCAGTCTTTCGGACGTAATATTGCTTCCCTTTTGCTGAATGCCGTTGTCGTTAAGGACAATCTTGAGAGCGGCGTTCAAAAGGTGCGTCGCGCTATGCAATCTTGCCGTAAGTTCACCGCCGTCCGCAAGACCGCCCTTGAACTTTTGTTCCGCGCCCGCCTTGCTCAACGCCTGGTGATCGCTGAATGCCTTGTCATAGCCGTTTCTATCCAGAACATAGCCTCTTTCCTTTGCAAGCTCCTCCGTCATTTCAATCGGGAACCCGAAAGTATCGTACAATCTGAACGCGGTCTTGCCGGGAAACACCTTCATATCGGCAGGCAAATGCGCCACTATTTTGTCAAACTCTTTAAGCCCTTGTTCTATCGTCTTTGCAAATTTATCTTTTTCCGCTTCCAACTCGCTGACGATTCTCTGCTCGTTTTCTTTTATATAAGGATATGCGTCCTGATATTTTGCAACGTACAGTTTTGCAAGCTCGACAAGCGCGCTGTCGTCTATGCCGAGAGTACGACAATATCTCATCGCTCTACGAATAAGACGGCGAAGCACATAGCCTTGATCTACGTTCGACGGAGAAATTCCCTTGACATCGCCCAAAAGGAAGGTTGCGGTACGCGTATGATCCGCGACGATACGCATTGCCACCGTCATAGTCTCGTCTTCGCCGTACTTCTTTTGGCTCAATTCCTCGAGCTTGGCGATTGCAAAGCTGAACAAATCCGTTTCGTATACGGATTTATAACCGTTAAGAATGCACAGCATTCTTTCAAGTCCCATGCCCTCGTCTACGTTCTTTTGCTTAAGCGGAGAGAAAGTGCCGTCCGCGTTTTTGAAATATTGCATAAACACGTCGTTTCCGATTTCGACGTACTTTCCGCAATCGCACGCCGGCGAGCATTCGTCGCAGCACTTCGGCTTGCCGGTGTCAATAAACATTTCCGTATCGGGGCCGCACGGTCCGGTTATTCCGGCAGGTCCCCACCAGTTATGCTTCTTATTGCAGAAAAAGATTTTATCCTCGGATATTCCCTGTTCTCTCCAATAGCTCGCGCTTTCCTCGTCTCTGGGGCAATCTTCGTCACCGGCGAATACGGTAACGGCAAATTTGTCCTTGTCAAATTCAAGTTTATTTAGCAAAAAGTCGTAAGAGCGAGCGATTGCTTCTTTTTTGAAATAATCGCCGAGCGACCATCTGCCGAGCATCTCGAAAAACGTGCAGTGTGTGGCGTCGCCAACCTCGTCTATATCTCCCGTGCGAACGCATATTTGAACGTCCGTAAGGCGATTTCCGGCAGGGTGCTTTTCGCCGAGCAAATATGGCACGAGCGGGTGCATTCCTGCAGTTGTAAACAACACCGTCGGATCGTTCTCGGGTATCAAGGATGCCGAGCCGATTACGGAGTGACCGTGTGATTTGTAATAATCAAGATAGATTTTGCGAAGTTCGTTTGAATTGAGTTGTTTCATATATACCTCGATAAAAATTGTCCTTTATTTTACGCTCTCTGAACGCTGATTCCGACCTCTTCCAACACGTCGAAAAACATTCCGGGGAGATTTGTTTCCTTTATTGCTCTTGTAAAAGCAAGCACGGCTTTTCCGTTTGTGGTAATCGCGCCGAGATTTTGCGTGTTGTTTTTCGATACGTTCATATTGAGTTTGTATCTGTCAACGCCCATTTCCTTAGGCGAAACCACGTTCCCCAAATTGCTGAATATAATCGTTTGTCTCGAGCGCATAAACAGTCTTCCTATACGCAAAACGATTGTTTTCAAAAAGAGAGGAATCGCCTTTAACAGCCAGTTCTTTTGCGCTCTGACGGTTGTGGAAATAAACGCGTCCATTTTGTTTTTTGCCGTTTTGATTTTTAATTGGCGTTGTGCCTCGAGCGCGTATTCCGCCACGGTATGGAACTCGCCCGGTAAAATTTCGATTCTCACGAAGGTGACGAAATTACGCATTGTTTTTGACGGATACAGCGCGCGCAAATTGACGGGAATCATTATTGCTAGCGGTTTTTTGTTCGAGCAAATTTTCTCTATCGAAAACGCCAAAACGCCCGTAATGAACGACGTGAACGACACGCCGATTTCCTTTGCCTTGGCAAGCACCTTATTCGCCTCTACGGTACCGTCGCTGTTTTCATACGCGCCGTCGGACAAGGTTCCCTTTATTCTGTGCGGAGCCTTTCCCGCAAGTGCCTTAAGCTGCATTTGCCCGAAAGAAATCGGCTTGTAATTTTTCTCGAAGCCGTCCTCGAACTCTTCCGAATGCGGTTGACTTTCCCAATCTATAATACCGTCGTCCACAACCTCTTCGCCCATAAGCTGACGGTATCTTTTGATTATGCTCTTAAGAAAATCCAGAGTACCGTTGCCGTCCGCCAGCGCATGGAACATTTCAAGCTGTACGTTGTTTGCAAAGGCGGAAAGCCTAAACAAATATCCGTGCGTATCCTCGGGGTTTATGGGCTTCAACAGCGTACGATTGTCAAAGACCAGGGCGCGTTGATCGTTAGGCTCGAAAAAGTGCCACGCATACCCCTTGCGCAAGCGCACCTTATATACGGAAAAGCGCTCGAGAACGTCGTTGAGCGCGTCCTCCAAAACCGCCGAATCGACGTCGTTTTCCATAATTGCGGTTATACAAAACAGACTTTGCGCCTTTTTTGTTGACATTATGGGATAAAAACGCGCAGAGTGATCAAGCTCGAATCTCTGTTTACATTTCTCCTTGCACGTCGTTATATCGCGGCTTTTTTCTTGTTTTTCCTTGCTTACCGACACTTTCCGTATCCTTCGACTTTATTTATGGCATATATTTTATTCTTTTTTAATATTATTGTCAATGAAATGCGCGTAGGCGCATAAGGAGCAATTATGGATATATCAACAAAATCTACTTCGGAAAAGACTTCTCTTTCGCGACAAGCGACAACAAAAGCCGCCGAATCCGTCGCGCGCGCACCGCACAAAATCGAGCTTGACCATCTTCATTCTATGTCCGTAACGGGCGTCGTGGACGTACCGACCTTTACCGACAAAACCGTAACCGTCCGTTTGAGCAACGAAACCTTGACCATATACGGACAGAATCTAGCGATAAAATCACTTGACGTTGACAACGGAAAATTGCAGCTTAGCGGGCAAGTCAATTCACTAAAATACTCCGCTCAAAGCACGCCGTCGTCCTTTGCAAAACGCATATTCAAATGACGATAGAGCTTGGCGCAAACGTCAAATCACAAGCCGTATGCTTTGCCCTATGCTTTGCGATAGGGCTTGTATGCGGTATTGTCGCCCTGCTCTATTTCAGAAAATCCGGCAGACTCGAGAGAGCGCTAACGGATTTTTTCGCGACGGTGGTTATCGGCGCGATATTTATTTTATGCGTCGAATACGTCATGCAAGGCGCAATAAGATTTTACGGAATTTGCGCGTTTTTCGTCGGAACGGCAGGCGTTCCGTTTATATATTCAAAGGTCAAGCGTCGAAAAGCACGGTCGAAAATCCACAAAAAATGACGCAATTTGTCTTGTTTTGAAGCAAGTCTTTCTTTATACTCGCATTGTGCTAATATACAAGACAAGGAGGCTGAAATGAGCAACGTAAAACACAACAACTGCGCCCTGCGAGAACTTGCAAAATCCGCAAAAGCGCGCCTTGCTACAAACGATTATGACGGCGACGAGTTAAACGCGCCCAAAAGCGCGACTCCTCAACAAAGGGAAATTTACTTAAAATTGCTCAAATTGTCAAAAGCCGGAGAATGCGTCGTAAACCCCGTAGCGCAGCTTGCGGACAACGAAAAATTAAATTCTCTTCCGCACGACGAAAGACAACGATACATAATAAATCTCTGCGCGGATTATGTTTCCGTGAAAAATTATATCGACGAAAGTTCGCGAAAGCTCGGCTGATTCCAAAAAACGATTATCGCTTTTTGACGCTATGAATAATCGCAATTAAGCACTTTATATATACAAAATGACAATATTAACGCAAGATTTTGTCAAAAACACAGGTTTTCCTTCGTTGTAGACCTGTCGTTGCACTTTGGTAAAAATTATTTTTTTTCTTTCTATCATTGACTTTAACGCGCTTTAATAATATAATATCAAAAGAATAGTTTTTTAAGGAGATTGACTATGTATACAAGATGTCCTAGTTGCAGAGCAGAAATCAGCTTTGAACCGCCTGCGAATATGGAAAACCTGCCCGACGGCTACAAGCATCGCATTAAATGCCCCAGCTGCGGAGTTACCATCGGCGTTAAAATCAATAAAATCGACACGCAAGCGGCGTCGCTGGTTCAACCTGCCCCCGCATATAATCAACCGCAAACCAATTTCGAGCCTTTGACCGAAGTGCCCGAGCAAACCGCTCCCGCAAAAGAAAAAGCAAACAAGCACAGCGGTATCGGAAGAAACGTTATCATGATGATTTTGTCTCTTCTCTTCATCGGCATTCAGGTCTTTGCATATTTGCTCGAAGAAGGAACTTTCTCGATTAAGAACGTAAACCTCTTTATGGACGAATACTATATGAGTGGCGTCGGCTTGTGGAATTTGCTTATCAGCAATTCTGCAGATTTCGCACAGCTTTTTGAAGGCAGCTTCGGCGTTGGATTGTTGTCGATTGTTCCGATGATTTCTCTCACGCTTGCTTGCGTCAACTTCATCGTCGCACTCGTTTCTGCAATCGGCAAAAAGTACGGAAGAGCCTACAACCTCGTTTCGAGCATATTGCTTGCTGCGTGCGGTGTTCTTATTCTGTTCTACCCGTTCTTCGTGCACAACGCAGGCGATCCCAACAACGCTTGGACATTGCTCGATTTCTTCGTCGATATTTTGGCAAAACAAAGCTTTATGCTTTTGGTCAGCGCGGTGCTCGGCGTGGTACAACTCGTATTCGGCTTGGCATTCCTCAAATCCTTGGAGCGCAAAGACAAATAATCTAACCCTAGCACGGTTTATAAAAGCCTCGCAAACAGCGAGGCTTTTCTTTTTCTCTTTTACAATCGTTGAGCAAAAATCGGCTGTTTCTCGAGCCGATTACATTATTGCTCAAATTGTCCTTGTACCGCTCTCGTCTTCGATAACGTAAAGGATATTCGCCTCGTCTCCGGTCATAGCGTCGATATAGACAAAATATGTTCCGTCGTCGCGACACTCGAATTCATACGCCAACACCTCTTTCGATTCGCGAATCGGAATCAACGCAAGTCTTCCCTCCGAAATCGCCGGAAGCGACAATGCCTTACTTGCGGTCCGCTCGTCTATTGACGGAGCTACAAGCTGTCGTTGAGTGTGATTGAAAGCGTAATGAGAAGAGTCAAAGCCGACAACTCTAGAATCTCTTTCTCTCAATTTAACCTTAATCAAATCGGGATACAATATAACTCCGTCTTGCTGCGGAGCAAGATTCACCACGCATTCGCCGTCTGCCGAAGACGACCACACCACGCACATATTATCGAAGCCCGCATTTTTGGCAAAGGCAAGCGCAGATTGTTGGCAGGTTCTGCTAGCCTCGACGTTTGCAACGCTCATATCCTCGCCGAAGTTTCCGTTGAAGGATATAAGCATACCGCCCCTTTTTGCAAGCTGGACGTAGCAATCCTCGCCGTCGCAGTTTACGGTATAATCAAGCGTTTCGATATCCGCCGAGCTTTCCCCGACAAAGCTTACGTCTTTTATATAGTAGCTTGAAAAATACTTTCTCAACATTTTCTCGCCCTGTGCTCTATCGATAACGTCGCCGGTCAAGCCCAACGTTTCCCTATTTTCAAGCGCGGACGAAAACGGTCCGTCGTAAATCATTTCGGGATATTCAAAGCTCGGCTCCGAAAAGGAAGAAAATGCCGACGTAAAATTATCAAGCGCGCCGTCGTCGAGAAACGTCCTTCCGTCCCTCAAATACTCTTGCATACCTTGAAGGGCTTTGCTATACATATCCGCCATTTCGCCGAGCTTAAAGAGCTTTTGTCTATCATCCGCGCCGAGCGAGCCGCCGTTTGCGATATGCAAAGCCAGCGAATGCGAATAGTCGCCGAGCTGATTTACAAACTTTTGCGCCTTAAGCATTCCGTCGTCGTCAGATTGAAACATACCGAGACTATCCTCGGCAAGTTGCGCCGTATTCCACACCTCGTAAAGAAGCGACTGTTGCATTTTTTGAGAGCCGGATATGCCGATTTTACGCAACGTAATACCGAGGTCGCTCGCGCCGTCGAGCAAATCGTAGTATGCGCGCGAATACACCGCGTCCATCTGTCTTTGATAGGTTTCGTGCGTGGCTATACTCGTCTGTGCGTAATAGAGCGCAACCGACAGTCCCACAATCGCGCTTGCGCACACACCCAGTACCGTTCCCAAAACCGCGGTTTTTACGACGTGCGGCGACGGACGTTTTCTTTGTTTTTGTTCTTTCTTTTTATTATCATGTGTTTTTTTCATACTGTCTCCTTTCAACAAAATGCGTGATTTCCTATATTAAGCTTAACCGTACGCGACAACATCCACTTGCTGGTGGCAGTGCGCGGATTGTAATAAAACAGACAACCGTATGACGGATCCCAGCCGTTCAAAGCGTCTCTTGCGGCGTTATACGCGCTTTGATTGGGCGTCAAATTTATTTGCCCGTCGCTTACGCAATCGAACGCGCCCGACTGATAGACAACGCCTGCAATCGTATTGGGAAAGCTTGAGCTTTTCACTCTGTTCAACACGACTGCGGCAACCGCCACTTGTCCCGTATACGGTTCTCCTCTCGCCTCGCCGTACACCACTCGCGCAAGCAAGTTCAAATCGGTAGACGACGAAGCCGACGAAGACGTCGATTGCGATGTCGAAAGGCTTATGCCGAGCGCCTGCGCGGTTTTAGTGCCTATTATGCCGTCGGCAGTCAAGCCGTTCTTCTTCTGAAATTTGATAACGGCATTTTTGGTTTTCGCACCGAAAATACCGTCCGCGCTTCCGCTCATATACCCCCAACGGATAAGCTTTGTTTGCACGGTCTTTACAAGCTCGCCTTTTGAGCCTTGCTTCAACACCGCCGCGTCTGCAATGTCCTCCGCGTCAAAAATCAATGCGCTAGCGATAACGGAAAACAAGGTTATAAACACAACGGCAAGCAACAGCCCCCTTTTTGCGACAGATAGCTTCTCTTTCATATACACCTCTTTCACAGCTAGTCTTTCACGCCGCACTGTTTTTATGCACGTATAAAACGCAAAGCTTCTGGCGACAATTCAGTCATGAGAAAATCGACGATAGCAATCCTTATGCTTATTCTTCTTTGTATATCGACAATGCTTTTATGCTCCTGTGACGATATGACTTTTCAAAAAGAGCTTGCAAACCAATGTATACGAATACATATCCGCGCCAACTCAAACGACGAAAGCGATCAAGCGATAAAGCTTGAAGTGCGCGACAAAATCACCGCATACCTACAATCGAGGCTTGCCTCGTGCAAAAACAAGGCGCAAGCAAAAAACGTCCTCGAACAGGAACAAGACGCGCTCGCTCAAATCGCAGATTCGGTGCTTTACAATGCAAATTTCAATTATAAAGCCACCGTTTGCTTGAAAAACGAATATTTTCCCGAACGTCAATACGACGGCTATTGCTTCCCCGAGGGTTATTACGACGCTCTTATCGTATATCTAGGCGATGGCGTCGGCGACAACTGGTGGTGCGTCGCGTTTCCCCCTCTCTGCTTTGTGCCGAACTCAAACAACGGCGAAAACGTCGTGTACAAATCCTGGGTAAAGGAATGGTTGGACAAAACCTTCAGGGCTAAATAAGCCGCGAGCGAATAAACCTTGTCAATTTGCGCACGACTAAACAAAACAAGCTATATGCAAAAGGAGTTGTTATGAAAATCTATAGAGAAATAATAAGAAACACAGCAATGGGCGCACAGTCCATAGACAACATAATCGCATACGTGGATTGCGACAAATTGAAAAACCTGATACTCTCGCAAAAAGAAGTGCTTGAAGACTTCTATGAAAAAGCAAAGCAAGAATTGAGCGAAAAGGAGCTTGAAGACGCAAAGACAAATCCCATGCAAAGAGCTATGCTCAAAGCCGGCGTAAAAATGAACGCAGGTATCAACAGCTCATGTTCCCACCTTGCAAGTATGCTTATAGACGGCTACAACATGGGCATCGAAAGCGTGCAAAAATGTATCAATGAGCTGAAGAAAACCGGCGTAGACGTTCCGCCCCTTGCAAACGACCTTATGAAAGCGTACGACAAAAACATCAAGGCATTGCGCGCCTACCTTTGACAAACCGCGTCGCGCAATCTTAAATCGCACAAACTGCGCAATGTAAAAGCATTATATACAATTTCAAGTTAAAAAATAAGGTATAGTCGGCTCGGCTATACCTTTTATCACGTCACAAAACCACCCGTTAAAGCGGTTTTTATATCTCACACCTTATCGAAGCTTAAGCCTCGTATCCGCAAAAACAAGCCTTGCGTCCTTTCAAAAAGAAATCGTGTTCGACACGCCATAAACGACGTATTGATTATCACCGATTGCGATATATCCCCAGCCGTAGCTGCCGGCTTTTCCCGAATTGAACGCCTCGTCGGTCAGATACACGCACACGCACAACGAGCCGTTGTCTATGCTGTATTTCAATATTTCGTCGCGTTCCGCAACGGTTGTCGCGTAAAAATCTATTTCCTTTCCGTCCGAAACCACAACCGTATTTTTGTAGACGTCAAACGCGGTGTCGGCTTTGGGACTATACGTATTTGCCTCGTGCGTGAGGCGAATATCCTCGTCCGTTTTCAGGAAATACGCATAATTGAGATATTCTTTCTTGCCGCTTGTCGCACTTGTCGCGCTGTCGCCCCATGTGGTATCCACAACGTACCATTCGCGCACGCCGTCGCCGTTTGCGTCAATCAACACCTTGTTCCAAGCGTGTCCGCACAGACGTTTTGTCGCGTCGTCGAATTGCGAAAGCCTTTCGTTTGCGTATCCGCCCACTTTTATCGCCTTAATGCCCTCCATACCGCACAACAGGGCAAACGCTTTTGATTTGCCGTCGCACACGGCGCGGTGGTCGTTGAACACGCCCTCCAGATAAAACGCGTTGTATGCGCTTGTTTGGGAGTTTGCGGTGCCAAGCCCTGCAACGGCATAATCGTAATCGACCGCATTTACCACCCAATCGTATATCACGGCTACCTTTTCAAGCTCGCTCATATCCTCGGATATATACGATTTCAAAACGCTTCTTGCCTTCTCGTATAGCGCGCGCAATTTTGCTCCGTCGCTCGTAGACGCGTCTATTATGGGCTTATAGCCGTACGCAACGGCGCGATACAGCTGATTTGAATCCGAAACCGCTATGCTGTCGGTTGAATTATCGATGGGGAGAGTATCTCTTTGCTGTTCGAGCAAAGAATATCTCACAAAACAATTTGCCTGCTTTACGTTGTTTTTCTCGTGATACACGCCCGTAGGAATACCGAACGTCGTATTTTCCTCGTTAAACTCGATGCTTGCCACTGCTCCGCGCAGAGAGGACGCATACGAAAAACGTCCCGATTCCTCCATACCGCCGTCAAACGCCTCCGCTAAACACTCGGAGAATCTCGATTGATTTCGCCACTCCTCGTTTGCAAGATACATCTTATACTCAACGCCCGTCTTGTGGAGCGACACGCAATATTGCACCGTGTTTTTCAAGTCGTAAACGGAGCTTATGTAATTGTCGTGCCAATTTCCGAGCCAATAGAATTTGTTTTCTATCGCGTTTTTAACCTCGTCGGGCTGGCTGTCGTATTTTTCCGTCAACACGTAAACTATAATTTCTCTGCTTTCGATATTGTCAATCGTCGCGGTGATTATGTTTTTGCCGTATTTCAAGGTTGTCTTCAGCTCTCTTGCCGTGCTTGTAGGCTCAATCACGTTTTCGCCGTTTCTAATACGCCAATGACAATCGGCATTTTGATTTGCGGTATCAGGCGAAATTGTGCCGACAAGCGCAAGCTCAACGCCGCTCGATTTTGAACCCTGCAAATAATACGTACCGTCTGCAACCGTCAAAAATCCGCTGTTGTCGTCTATTGAAACGGACGCCTTATCCACAAGCGCGTACGTATGCACAAACACAAGTTTAACCTGCGCCGACATATCCGCATACCCGTCGCATTTCACGACGACTCGCACAACGCCCTCGAATGCGCCGTCAATCAAAGAGCTGTCAAAAACAAACGTCCTTCCGTTTGTTGCCTGCTTCACGTTGTCAAAGTACCAAAGCACCTCTGGTTGTACGTCTTCGGGTGCGTATCTCGAATCCCAATCCACCGCAAGCGCAACGTCGCTAAAGCCGTCGAGCGTGTTTTGCTGGATTATTCCGTCGATTATCGTATGTGTAGAGCTTGAAATCTTCGGCTCGCCGAGCTTTCCCCACGTCACCGCAACCTTTATCGAGTCGCTTTTTACGTCGCCCTCGACAAGCACGTAAAACTCATATGCCTTGCCGACGTCATCTTTATTTTCAAACGTATACGTCAACGACTTCTCGTCCTTGAACTCCGCCAGCTTCTTATCGTTGCTTCCGCAAACGATATGCCATTCGACGCTTGCGCTTTGAACGCGCTTATTATCCCATTCCGCGTCGAGCGTGAACGGCTCGCCGAGCATAGCCGTATATTTTCCGTTGCTCGAATCGACAAGTCCGTCCGCAACGACAATGCTCGCTTCCGTTATCTTGTTGAGAGAAAAGGATAATCCGCACGCCGAAAGAAGCACGCAAAGCAACGCCGTCAAAATCATAATCGGTATAATTCTGCAAAGCTTGTTTTTCATCTCTTCTCCTCAAAAATATCGTTCCTTCATTTTTATTTTATAATCGTATTCGCGCGTTGTCAACCTCAACCGTTATTCGGACGTTCGCTCATTTCGTTGTAATTTGAAAATTTGTGTGCTAGAATGATGTCTATGAGCGACAATTCTATTTTTTCTCTGGCACAACCGATAGAAAAATCCGAAGCACTATCCCTTCATCCCATGGCATTGGCGTTTGTGGGCGATGCCGTGCAGTCCCTTTACACTCGCACGCGAGTGACTATCGGTTCAACGCAGAAAACGGGAGCCTTGCACCACGAGGTTACAAAAGTAGTAAAAGCCGTATCGCAAGCCGCCGAAGCGGAAAAGCTATTGCCCTTATTCGACGAGGACGAGCAAGACGTTTTTCGCAGAGCGAGAAATTGCAAAATTCAAACAAGCGCAAAGCACGCCGAGATGGGTGAATATCGTCGGGCAAGCGGCTTTGAGGCCGTTCTCGGTTTCCTATATTTGACGGGAAACACCGACCGACTTAATCGCTTTCTCTCCGTCTGCTTTGAAGACAATATCAATCGATAAGAGGATAAGCTATGTACATCTACGGACGAAATCCCGTAAAAGAAGCGTATCGCGCAGGGAAAACCATCGATAAATTATTTTTGCAAAAGGGCGATTTCGACCCGATGCTTTCTCAAGTACATAAGCTTGCAAAAGAAGCGCGCACGGTTATAAGCTACGTCGACAAAAATATGCTCGACAAGCTTTCGCAAGGCGGAAATCACCAAGGCGTAGTCGCTTCGGTAACGGATTTCAGCTACTGCGAGCTTGAAGATATTTTCGCCCTTGCACGCCAAAAGGACGAGCCGTTGCTCATAGTCCTTCTCGACGGAATAACCGACCCGCACAATCTCGGCGCAATCATAAGAAGCGCGGAGTGCTTCGGCGCGCACGGCATAGTGATTCCCAAGCACAGAAGCGTAACGGTAAACGACACCGTTGTAAAGGTTGCCTGCGGAGCGACGGAGCATATGCTCATAGCCAAGGTGACCAACATCAACGATGCGATAAGATGGCTCAAGGAGCAAAACGTATGGGTTTATGCAACGGATTTTGACGGTAAACCCCCGAAAGACGCAAATTTGAACGGAAATATCGCGCTTGTTATCGGAAGCGAGGGCGAGGGCATTCACCGCCTCACAAAGGAACTTTGCGACGACACGCTCACAATTCCGCAATACGGAAAGGTCAATTCTCTCAATGCGTCCGTTGCCGCCGGAATCACCCTTTACGAAGCCGTAAGGCAACGTCGCTAAACGCCAACAAACGATACGCATAGGCACATGAAAACACCCGACATTGACGAAAACGCCATGATAACCAAGGCACAGCAAGGCGACCTAGCCGCCGAAAACGCCGTCGCCTTAAATTATCTTCAGCTTGCAAAATCCATTGCACGCTCTTTTGGCATTGTCGGCTCGTACGATTCCGACGATTTGGCGCAATACGGTATGCTCGCCCTTGTGCGCGCGATACACACGTTCAACGTAAACGGCTCTGCGAACTTCAAGACCTATGCCTCTCACTGTATAAAAAACGCGATTGTGGACGTAATCCGCTCTGCCGATTCGGACGTCGAGGAAGTGTCCCTTGACGACGGCTTCACCGTCAAGGAAATCGATCCTGAAAACATCTTTATACAAAACGAAACCTCCGCTCTTTTAATGGACGCAATTTCTTCTCTGCTCTCTCCCACCGAAATGGACGTGCTAAAGCTTTATCTCGAATGTATGAGCTATGCGGAAATCGCAACCGAGCTTGGGCTTGAACGCAAAAAGGTTGACAACACCATTTACTCTGTAAAGAAAAAAATTCGCAATCTGTTGAACAAGAAATAACAAGCATTAATCCCTGTCAAAGCCGCTTCTCTCAAGCCTTTGATTTGCAACGGCGGCGCGAAACAATTTATCTTCATAAACAACAAAAAGAAAAACGGCATCTCTGCCGTTTTTCAAATTGCTTTACGATTTGTTAT
>CAZUZK010000008.1:0-4479 GCA_964624745.1 uncultured Bacteroides sp.
GCTGTCCGCCGAATTGTGCCTTACCACCGAGCGGTTGTTGCGTGATAACGCTGTACGGACCTGTGCTTCTTGCGTGAATCTTGTCGTCTACGAGGTGATGCAGCTTGAGGTAGTACATGTATCCGACCGTAGCGCGGTTTTCAAACGGTTCGCCCGTTCTGCCGTCGTAAAGCTGAATCTTGCCGTCAACCTCGCCGTCCTCGTTGACAAGTCCGCATTGCGTGAACAATTCTTTAATATCCTGCTCGTTTGCACCGTCGAACACCGGCGTTGCAATCTTCCAGTCGAGCATATGCGCGATAAGTCCGAGGTGAACCTCAAGAACCTGTCCGATATTCATACGGCTAGGAACGCCGAGCGGGTTAAGCACGATTTGAAGCGGTGTGCCGTCTGCCATGAAAGGCATATCCTCTTTGGGAAGCACGCGTGACACGACGCCCTTGTTGCCGTGACGTCCCGCCATCTTGTCGCCGACGGAAATCTTTCTCTTTTGCGCGATGTATACGCGTACGAGTTTGTTGACGCCGGGAGCAAGCTCGTCCTTGTTCTTTCTTGTGAATATCTTTACGTCAACTACGATACCGCTTTCTCCGTTGGGTACGCGCAACGACGTGTCGCGAACCTCTCTTGCCTTTTCGCCGAAGATTGCGCGGAGCAATCTCTCTTCCGGTGTAAGCTCTGTCTCGCCCTTCGGAGTGACTTTACCGACAAGAATGTCGCCGGGCTTGACTTCCGCACCCACCATAATGATACCGTCTTCGTCAAGGTTTTTGAGAACCTCGTCGCTCAAATTCGGAATATCTCTTGTGATTTGCTCGTCGCCGAGTCTTGTGTCACGACATTCGATTTCATATTCCTCGATGTGAATGGAGGTGTACAAATCGTCGCGCACAAGCTCTTCGCTGATAAGAACCGCGTCCTCATAGTTGTAGCCTTCCCAGGACATAAAGCCGATAAGCATATTTCTGCCCAGAGCCAGCTCGCCGTGATCCGTCGCCGGACCGTCTGCGATAACGGTACCTTCTCTCGTGAGGTTGCCGTTCTCGTCATATACTGGACCGTATACCTTGTCGCCCTTGTTGACAATCGGGTGTTGATTGATGCAGGTGGATTGGTTCGAGCGCTCGAACTTGCTCATCTCGTACGTGTCGAGAGTGCCGTCCGCACATTCGATGACAATCTTGTCGCTGTCTACGTATTTTACGAAGCCGTCATGCTTTGCAATCTTCAAAACGCCGGAGTCGTATGCGATTTTGTGTTCTACACCGGTTGCGATCATTGGCGCTTGCGGCTTGAGAAGAGGAACAGCCTGACGTTGCATGTTCGAGCCCATCAACGCACGGTTGGTATCGTCGTTTTCAAGGAACGGAATAAGCGCGGTCGCTATAGAAATAAGCTGTTTGGGGTTGACGTCCATGTAGTCCGCCGCCTCTCTCGGAACCTCGCGAATGTCCTTTTGAATACGGCAGTTGACACGGGTACGCACAAATTTGCTCTCTTCGTCGAGCGGTTCGTTGGCTTGTGCGATAACGTATTTGTCTTCCTCGTCCGCAGCCATGTAAACAACCTCGTCTGTGACAACGCCGGTCGCCTTGTCTATTTTGCGATACGGAGTTTCGATAAAGCCGTATTCGTTGACTTTTGCATAAGAGGACAACGACGTGATAAGACCGATGTTTTGTCCTTCAGGAGTTTCAATAGGACACATACGTCCGTAGTGCGAGTGGTGAACGTCGCGAACCTCGAAGCTTGCGCGTTCTCTGTTCAAGCCGCCGGGACCGAGAGCGGAAAGCTTGCGCTTGTGCGTAAGCTCTGCAATCGGGTTAGGCTGATCCATAAATTGCGAAAGCTGTGAAGACCCGAAGAACTCCTTAACCGCACTCGTAACGGGACGAATGTTGATAAGCGTTTGCGGTGTGATTTCCGCATTCTCTTGTGCGGACGCCATTCTCTCCTTAATGACGCGCTCGAGACGGGAAATACCGATGCGGAATTGATTTTGAAGCAGCTCGCCTACCGCGCGAACACGACGGTTGGAAAGGTGGTCGATGTCGTCGCACTTGCCAAAGCCGTAGCGCAAGCCGAGGTTATAGTCCTCGATAGCCACGATGTCGTCAAGCGTGATGTGCTTGTAAACAAGCTCGTCGACGGACGCCTTGATTGCCAAAAGCAGTTGCTCATTATCGTCACCGAACTCTTCCATAAGAGCCTTGAGGTTGGGGTAATAAACCTTTTCGGTGATGCCAAGCTCGCGAGGATTGCAATCGACAAACGCGTCGAGGTCAACGGTGTTGTTGCCGATAACCTTAAACTTCTTGCCGTCTCCGTATGCAAGCCACACGACGTTTACGGCGTTGTTTTGGATTTCGTTGCCCTTTGCCTCGTCAACGACGTCGCCCTTCTTTGCAAGGATTTCGCCTGTGACGTTGCTCACGACGTCTTCTGCAAGCGTGTAGCCCGCAATACGCGTCGCAAGCGCGAGCTTCTTGTTGTATTTATAGCGACCGACTCTTGCCAGGTCGTATCTCTTGTAATCGTAGAACGTGTTGTGAATGAGAATGTTCGCACCCTCGACGGTAGGAACCTCACCCGGACGCAAGCGACGGAACAAATCGATCTTGCCTTGGTCTTCGCTCTTGCATTGAGCGTCCTTTTCGCAGGTCTTTTTGATCATCTCGTCGTTGCCGAACAACTCGCAAATCTGCTCGTCCGTGCCGTAACCCAACGCGCGCAAAAGCGTGGTCGCTGTTATCTTTCTCGTTCTGTCAACGTGCACCCATTGTACGTCGTTGGAATCCTGCTCGTACTCGAGCCATGCGCCGCGATTCGGAATAACCGTGGTTGCATAGCGAGGAACGCCGTTTTTGTCAAGAACCTTGTCGTTGTAAACGCCCGGGCTTCTGACAAGCTGTGAAACGATAACGCGTTCCGCACCGTTGATGACAAAGGAACCGCTGTCCGTCATGAGCGGGAAATCACCCATGAAGACCTCTTGTTCAACCACTTCGCCGGTTTCGGTGTTGGTAAGGCGAGCCTTAACCTTGAGAGGAATAGCATACGTTGCGTCGCGATCTTTGCACTCTTTGACGGTGTATTTCGGTTCGCCGTCAAATCTGTGTGACAAAAATTCGAGCTTCAATCTGCCGGAGAAGTCAACGATTGGAGAATAATCCTTGAACACTTCCGTAATTCCGGCGTCAATGAAATTTGCGTAGGAATTCTTTTGCACCTCAATGAGATACGGAATGGGCAAGACGTCTTTGATTCGAGAGAAATTGCGTCTTTCCGTCGTTCCGTACATTTGATTGTGAATTCTTTGGGACATATATTCACTCCTTAAAAAAATTGCCTATTTTCGATTTTGAAATTTTTTCTCGAAATTTCCCGAAAAATTTTTTTTCGTCAACCTCGAAATTTTCTTCCAAAATCTACGCCGTCCTGCTCAAAGGACCACAAATACTATGTATTTATAACCCCCTACCCCCAAAAACAAGGCGTTTTAGGGGTAGGATTTCGCATTATTGCGCAGTTTTCTATTATATATTGAAAAATCAAGCCTGTCAAGCGTCGCGCGCATATAAATATAATTATTTTTAAGCAAATTTTTTGCGTGTTTTTTGAGCGTTTTTTGCGTTATTTTTACGTATTTTTTGTGCATTTTTGCATGGTTTTTGCATGATTTTTGCGCGACTTTTGTGCGTGTGTCGCGTGTTTTTCGCGTATTTTTTAAGCGTTTTTATCCGAAATTTGTCATGATTTTGTCATGATTTTGTTCGTGTTTTGTTCGTATTTCGCTCGGATTTTATCGGGGCTTTGGTTGGATTTTATCGAGGTTTTGTGCGTATTTTGTTATGATTTTGCCTATATTTTGTCAGAGTTGCATTCGTTTTTGCGCGGCTTGTGAGCGATTTGTTTGCCAAATTGACGGCTTCTCTTGCTAAAAAGCAAACGGCATAGTATAATTTTTTATTATGAGAATAGACAAGTTTTTGAAGGTATCAAGAGTTATCAAACGCAGAACCGTTGCGCAAGAAGCGTGCGACGGCGGTCGTATAGAAATCAACGGCAAAGCCGTAAAGCCGTCAAAGGAAGTTAAAATCGGCGACGTTGTTACCGTCAGCTTCGGCAACAATTCGATGTCCTTCGAGGTGCTGTCGGTAGACGAGCATCAAACAAAGCAAAGCGCGGAAACAATGTACAAAATCCTCTGATAACGTGCAAAATCCTTTGACAATATACAGAATCCTTTGACAAAGAGGTTTTTATGAAAATCAATCTTATTATACCCGCAGGCGGCTTGTCGCAAAGATACGGCGAAGAAAACAAGCTTTTTGCACCGTGCGGTACGTCCTGCGTAATAGTGGAAGCCATAAATCCGTTTTTGAAGTTTGACGAAATATCGAAAATCATAATTGCGATACACCCGTCATATTCGGACGAATTGCTCAACTCTCTTGACAACGCCTCGATAGAAGACAA
>CAZUZK010000008.1:4579-49984 GCA_964624745.1 uncultured Bacteroides sp.
CGTCATATTCGGACGAATTGCTCAACTCTCTTGACAACGCCTCGATAGAAGACAAACGCATTAAGCTTACAACGGGCGGAAACACTCGCACGCAAACGGTGAAATGTGCCCTTCGCGCAATAGACGAGGATTGCGACTATGTTATGATACACGACGGCGCACGTCCGTTTGTCGAAGAAAAAACAATCCGCGACATTATAGACGGCGCGCGCGAATGCGGAGCGGCACTCCCCCTCCTCTCCCTCACGGATTCGCTTGTATGCGTAAAAAACGGCGTTGCCCCGCTGGACAGAACGAACTATGCCAGAGTGCAAACCCCCGTATGCGTGGAAAGAAATCGGCTCGTATCGGCATATTCAAAATGCAAAAGAGACTTTTACGACGATATTAGCGTCGTGCAACACTATGCCAAGGGCGACGTGAAAATCGTAGAAGGAAAAGAGACTAATAGGAAAATAACCACAAAGGCAGACTTAAAAACCGACCTGTGCGGAATAGGCTATGACATACACCGCATGACGGAGGGCAACGGCATAAAGCTTCTCGGAACGCTTATCCCATGTCAATTCTCGTTTATCGCGCACAGCGACGGCGACGTTGCGATACACGCGCTGATGGACGCAATTCTTTCCGCAATAGGCGAAAAAGACATCGGACATCTTTTCCCCGTGGACGACGCGCGCTATGACGGCGCAAACAGCGTCGAGCTGTTAAAAACGGTGCTAGGCAAGGCGAACGAAAAAGGATATTCCGTAAAAAACGTAGCGGTGTCCGTTATTGCCGAGCGCCCTATGTTGTATCCTCATATCGACGCAATGCGCAACAATATGTCGGCGATTTTGCAAATCCCCTGCGAGCGCGTAGGAATAACCGCAACGACAAACGAACAGGTGGGCGACCTTGGCGATTGCAAATCGATAGCCTGCTTTGCAACCGTATTGCTACAATAATATAAACGAGGCTAAACGCAGAATACACAAGCATTTAATTTAGACTATGGACAAAAAAGACGTAATGGAATTTTTCGACCGTTGCGCCCCTTGGTGGGACGAGGATATGGTGCGCAACGAGGACATTATCTCAACAATACTAACCCTAGGCGGTATTTGCGAGGGCATAGACGTGTTGGACGTGGCTTGCGGAACGGGAGTATTGTTCCCCGACTACGCTTTGCGCAAGGTAAATTCAATCACGGCAATAGACATCTCTCCGAAAATGGCGGAAATCGCACAAAAAAAATTCCCCGACGTCGACGTAATTTGCGGCGACGTGGAGGAAACGAAATTCGACAAAGCCTTCGACGCCGTTATGGTATACAACGCGTTTCCGCATTTTCCGGACAGCGCAAGGCTTATCGCAACGCTTGCCAAATGCGTTAAACGCGGAGGAAGGCTGTCCGTCGCGCACGGTATGAGTCGCTCGGCATTGGCAAGACACCACAAGAACGTGAGCAAAATTTCAATAGAGCTTCCCGAAGCCGACGAACTTGCATGCTTGTTTGCTCCATATTTTGACGTTGACGTGATAGTTTCCACAGACAAAATGTATCAAGTTTCCGGCGTTCGCAAAAACGATGACAATTAAGAAAAAACAAGGAAAACAAGCCTAAAAACGCATATTTTTTGAAAATGCAACCGAAAGTTGCGGAATTGACAAGCAAAATCGGTGGCGCAACCGACATTGTTTTTGGCACAATGAAGGCACAAAACAACGCGAGGTAATCTTATGGACATCACAACCGCAAACAGACTTTACGAATTAAGAAAGCAACACGGCTATTCGCAGGACGAACTTGCAGAAATGCTCAACGTATCTAGACAAGCCGTATCGAAATGGGAACGCTCCGAAAGCTCTCCCGACACGGACAATCTCATTGCGCTTGCACGCTTGTACAACGTAAGCCTTGACGAATTGCTCGGCTTTAACAAAACGCAAAATAATGCAGAAACGGCAGATAATACCGCACAAAACGATAACTCAACTGCCGATTGTGATAATTGCGAGCAATCAAGCAACGGTGGAATACACATCGAAAGCGACGACGAGCACGTGCATATCGACCAAAACGGTATATATGTAAAAGAGAAAAACGGAAAGACCGTCAAAATCACGGGCAACATTGCAAAATTCGTACATAAATTCACGGGAGATATAGACGTAAACGACGACGGCAGTAATATCGAAGACGATGACAACGTGGAATTTGCCATCAAAAACGGACACATCGTCGGCGCATACAGAAATCCCGCGATAAAAGGCATTGTGTTCGGCACAATGCTCATACTCTGCCTTGCCGCATATCTTGCAATAGGCTTTGCGTGCAGTTTGTGGCACCCCGGCTGGCTTTTGTTCCTGCTGCCGATAATAGTTGACGGCATCACCGAAACGATACTCACGAAAAACCCGAACAAATTTCCCGTTATCTTTATCGCCGTCGCGACGTATCTGCTTCTCGGCTTGGGCTGGGGATTTTGGACGCCGTACTGGGCAGTGCTGTTTGTCATCCCCGTGTACTACATAATATCCGGCACCGTTTATAAAGCGGTATGCGATAAGAAAAAGACGGAAGAGATACTCATAACGTTTGACAAAAATTGCAAGGACGACGAGAACGAAGAGGACGAAAGCGAAAACGAGAACGAAAACAATAAAGACGAAGAATAAGCTTTATCGAAATCAACCGAATTTTAATCAAAGCGGAGCTATGGCTCCGCTTTGTACTTTTAAGAATAAAGCGTGCGCGCTTTTCGTTTGACATATATCATACAAACATATATAATCCCTATTTGCGCTATAAAATATATATAAGCAATATGCGCGTTATTTGCCCCACCCTACGACAAGGACGACTCGGGCATGACGCTTTTGTTGAGGAATATATGACGTTGAAGAAAAACGACACACTGAGAGATTTTATAAAATACGTATCCGCAAACATCTTTGCGATGATAGGCATATCTTGCTATATCCTTGCCGATACGTTTTTCGTTTCCAAAAAGCTCGGCGAAACGGGACTTGCCGCCCTCAACCTTTCCGCGCCGACTTTCAGCATTATTTTTGCGCTCGGCATGATGTTTGCGGTGGGCGCAGGTACGCGCTTTGCAATGCACAAAGGCGCAAAAAACGATTTTGCCGCGAACAAGGTGTTTACGCATACCGTCATTATCGTAGCTCTGATTTCTGTTATCTTTATATTGTGCGGTATATTCTTCAGCGGTCAAATCGCGACAATGCTCGGCGCAGACGAAACGACCTTTGACAACAGCAAAATCTATTGCCAAATGGTGCTTTGCTTCGCTCCGTTTTTCATGTTTAACAACGTATTTCAAAGCTTTGTTCGCAACGACGGCGCGCCTCGTCTTGCCATGATAGCAACTCTGTCCGGTAATATTTTCAACATCGTTTTCGACTACGTTTTGGTGTTCCCCTGCAACCTCGATATGCTGGGCGCCGCACTTGCGACCGGACTTGCGCCGATAGTGAGCATTTTGATACTGTCGTTGCACGTAATAAGAAAAAAGAACACCTTCAAATTTGTCAAATCAAAGGTGGATTTCCGCATTTACGGCGACGTTTGCCGTCTCGGCTTTGCATCGTTCATCGTCGAATTGGCTCTCGGCGTCGTTGTGATGGTGTTCAACAACATATTCAAATCTCTCGGAGGAGATACCGCGGTTGCGGCATACGCAATAGTTCTCAACATCTTCTACGTCGTCAACGCAATCTTCAACGGCGTAGCGTCGGGTACGCAACCGATGATAAGCTACAGCTACGGCGAAAGCGACCACGCAAAAATCAGACAAATTCTGAAATACGCCTTTATAACCACGGGCGTGCTTGCGGTGGCAATATATATCGCGCTGTTCTTCGGAGCGGACGGAATCGCGCGAATATTCAATTCGGAGGGCGCACAGCAGCTTCAAGAGCTTGCCACGTTCGGCATACGCCTGTATTTTATATCCTCCCTGTTTGCAGGCTTCAATCAAATGCTGTCCTGCTATTTTGCGGCGGCAAACAAAGGCTCGCACGCCCAAGTCATTACGTTTATACGCGGCATCGTGACGGTGATTCCGCTTGCGTATCTCTTTTCTCACCTTTGGCAATCGACGGGCTTGTGGCTTGCAACGCCCGTTGCGGAGCTTATCACTCTTATAATCGCTCTTACTATTTTCTTCGTGACAAGGGACAGTAAAACCGCGCTTATCCCTACGCCGGCATACGTGTGCGAAAGACTACAAGTCGTATCGACCGCCGAAGGCGAAGGAGAAAACTGACCGCCATACGCCACACACAAAACGCATTTACCCTAATAGAAAAGCTCAAAAAAAATCGAAAAAATCAAGCAAAAAACCGACGAAAAACGTCGGTTTTTTTGTGTTTTTTTGCCATATTTTTAATTGAAAAATCAGCTCAATATCCCTTTTTTCTTGCAAGCTCCGTATTATCCTTTCGTCTGTCACGCAAGGTTTTCTCGGCAGAGGGCGAAACTTCAAAGCGATAATCCTCTCCGTGCTTTTTGATATAGTCCTCGATAACCGTATGCGTTGCAACCGCGCCGAGCGAAGAGTTGACTTGCTTTTGATATTTGAAATATTCCGCAGAATCCGAAAGCTCGTTGACGTCAATCATATCTTCTTTTTGCGCGGTTAATCGCACGTCGTTCATAACCTTGCGCACGTAATCGATATTTTCGTGCAAGGATATGAGAGAGGGAAATTCCGCACCGTCCAATGCAAAAAGCTGTTCCCAGCTTCTACCCTCGTATTTGTAAAGCATATCGCTTGCGATTTTAAGGTGCGTCAGCTCCTCCTCGAGGTGCAACCGCCATATTCTCTTTATGTTCTCGTCGCTTTCCTCCGTATAGCACGAATAATACAGATAGCATTCCGTATACTCGTGCATAACCCAGCTCTCAAACCAAGACGAGGACGGATCAAGCAACGAGCCGTAGCCCGTGACGTGCTGTTCCTCTATCATCGCAATCTCGTTGTACATCTTTCGCCCTGCGTCCGTATGGAAAAACGAGCCGACGTTCATATAAAAATTCATCGTCTGCTGTTCTGCCGCAGTGATTATAGACGTGTGCAATCTCGTGATTAAGGAATCCTGCCAGCAGTTGATATAATGCCTTACGTCGTCGTCGGGGTGTCTATGCTCTGCAATAGTTGGTCTGCCCGGCGTGATTTCGGTATAACCGCCAACAAGCGCGTTGCCCTTTACTCCCTCGGTCATATCCAATAAATTTGAGAATCTGTAAAGGTGATCGAAATCTTCAAGCAAAGCGAAATCGAGCTGCGCCTTCACAAATCCGTTCGGTTCTTTTTTTGCCATTTCCGCTGTAAGGTCAACGGCAAGCTGCTCGTACGCTATCGTCGTTTCCAATATGCTTTCGTCTATCGGCTTAAGCGCGGAAATACGTTTTTGCTGTTGTTGTTCCTGTCTTCTTACCGCCGCAAGCACTCTGCGTACGTCGTTGTTTAGGCAATGCCTTTGAAATTGATGCAAAAACCAATTTGACTCAAACTCCGTGCCGTTCATGAGAATAACTCGCGTTTTGGTGTAGGGCGACACTGCGTTTTTGTCGTAGCTTTTGGGCGCAAGCGACGCCCAGCTTGCATACACTTGTTTACTGCTTTTGGGTAATTCTTCAAATGGATTCATATAAAAACTCCTTGCGTTTTTATAGAATTATCCCCTTGTTAAGCCTTTTAATACCAAATAAAAAAATATCGCAAAAAAGATAAAAGCACGGCAAAATACCGTGCTTTGTAATTGCGTTTGCGTACGTTTAACGCTTGCTGAATTGCGGTGCCTTACGAGCTTTGTGCAAGCCGTATTTCTTACGCTCTTTAGCACGCGGGTCACGAGTGAGATAACCCTCTTTCTTGAGAATCGCTCTGTATGCTTCGCTGTCTGCTACGCAGAGAGCTCTTGCAATACCGTGACGAATTGCGCCTGCTTGACCGGTGTAACCGCCGCCGCGAACGTTGACGTATACGTCAAATTTGTCCGTAGTGTTGGTTGCAACAAGCGGTTGGTTGACGATGAGCTTCATCGTGTCGAGCGGGAAATATTCATCGAGAGTGCGTTTGTTGATAACGATTGCGCCCTCACCGCCGGGGATAAGACGTACTCTTGCGATTGCCGTCTTTCTTCTGCCTGTGCCGAGATATTGAACTTTCTTGGTTTTCTTAGTAGCCATATTTCACCTCTCAATTAGTTGAGCTTCAACTCAACCGGGCATTGTGCCTGATGATCATGTTCTGCTCCTGCATACACGCGAAGCTTTTTGAGCATTTTTGCGCCGAGCGTGTTTTTGGGAAGCATACCCTTGACTGCCTTGTACACGACGAATTCGGGCTTTTCAGCCATCAATTTCTTGTATTGGATTTCCTTGAGTCCGCCGATGTAACCGGTGTGATAACGATAGTATTTGTCCTCGAGCTTCTTGCCCGTGAGAACAATCTTGTCGCAGTTGATTATGATAACATGGTCGCCACAGTCGACGTTGGGAGTATATTGCGGTTTGTTTTTGCCCTTCAAGATAGTTGCAACTTGAGATGCAAGACGTCCGAGAACCATATCGGTTGCGTCGACGACATACCACTTGCTTTCAACTTCGCCCGGCTTTGCCATATAAGACTTATTGTTTTTTGCCATAGAAGACAAATCTTTAGCCATATCGCTAACCTCCAAAAATTTGTTTTTGAAGAAATCGACCGTGTTCGGAGGGGCTAGTTCTTCACACAATTCATTCTCTTTCAAAAAGATGCTTGATTATAATATTAAATATAGCAACATAAGTCAAGCGATTTTCCGCAAAATTCAATCTTTTTTGCAAAATCGCCGACTATACGCTCTTAAAGAATTGCCGCAGCTTGCGTTAAAACTCGATTTTCATGCGTTCTATCGGCAGATTCTTAAGTTCGCACAAGCTTTTTTCTTCACCGTTTACGCGCACCTTTTCTTTGTTGCAATCGACAAGCTCAATGGATATTTTTTGAACCTCGCAATCATCGCTCGGCACGATTTCAAGTTCGTGTCCGTTTGCGGCTTTTCGTGCATCAAACGCTATAAAACCTCTCTCGTCGCACAGCTTGTACGAGCCGTCGCCCGAATAAACTCTGACGGTTATATCCTTAAATTCGGTATCGTTGCCGTGAGCGTTCAAAAGCGGAATTATACCTCCGCTCTTAACGAAAACGGGATATTCGTCAAAGGGACAATCAAGCGTGTATTCGCGACCGCCCTCGTATTTTTTGCCATTGAAAAAGTGCGTCCATTCGCCCGTCGGCAGCCAGAGCCGCATACGCGTATTGCCATCGCGCCCTCTTTTTGTAACGGGACACACGAACATCTGTTCGCCGAAATAATATTGATTCCGCCACTTTTTATCGTAGGCTCGTTCGTCGTTTGTGTAATAGTAGGCAGGGCAAACGAGAGGAACGCCCTCGATTGCCGTTCTTATGTTTGCGGAATACAGATATGGCAAAAGTCTATGCCTTAATCTTAAAAAGTCTTCGGCGATTTTTTCTACGCGCGGGTAATTCCACGGCTCCTTGCTCATTGCCATATTGTTGGAATGAAGTCTGTTGACGGGAGAAAATACGCCGAATTGCAACCATCTTAAATACAATTCGTTGTCGCCGCGCCCCATTAAGTGACCGCCTATATCGTGAGACCACCAGCTATATCCGGCATTCGACGCAAGCGCGGTGAAATAAGGCTGAAATTTCAAACTGCTCCACAGCACGAAAGTATCCCCCGAAAAGCCGAGCGGATAGCGGTGAGAGCCTAATCCGGCATACCTTGAAAGAATAATGCCGTTTCCGCCGTTGCGACGAACGTCGAGAGTGTGATAGTGATTGAGAAGCCACAAGGGGTCAAGCCCGTTCATTTTCGACTTTGTGCCCTGCTGCCAGTCAATCCACCAAAAATCGACTCCGTCTTTCTCGTACGGGTGATGAAGAATATCGAAATAGGCGTTGCGGAATTTTTCCTCCGTCAAATCGAACTCTATCGTCTGTTTGCTTGCCGGATCGATTCCGCAGGCACGCGCCATATCGGAATATTGCTCCTCGAAATATCGCACGCCGTCGCGAGGGTGCAAATTCATCGTTACGGCAAGACGCCTGCTTTTCAGATTTTGCAAAAACGCCTTGTAGTCGGGGAACAGCTCTTTTTCAAAGGTGTACCCCGTCCAGCCTGCGCCTTGAAAGGATTTGTATTCGGCGTCCTTTGGAACGTTTTTTACGATGTGCCAATCCATATCTATCGTCGCGACGGTAAGAGGAATATCCTTTTGCTCGAATTTGTCCATAAGCGCAAGATACTCCTTGTCCGTGTAGGCGTGGTAGCGCGACCACCAGTTTCCGAGCGCGTATTTCGGAAGAGTCGGGGTGAAACCCGTAAGCGAATAAAACTCCTTCAAGCCGCCGAGATAATCGCTACCGAATGCCAAAACGTATTTATCGACGCATTTTTGTCTTGGCTTTACGCTACCGTCCTCGCAAAGAATCACGGACGCGGAATCGTCGATTTCGCTGACGCCGTTCTTCGAGAAAATACCGCAACGCATATGTCCGATAAAGAAATGATCCTTTTTCTCGCGCCTACCCTTCCAGCTTCCCAAAAGCCCGAAAGTTCCGTCCAACGTGCGTGCGGTTCCTCCCAAATTCGACCGATTGCTTGCCGAGACGTAATCTGCGTTATTTGCAAATTGAACCCTTGCGCGAAGCGTTTTCAAATCAATTTCAAAATCACGACAACTTGTCTTAACAAGCAGTTTATTGCCGCATATTGTATATGTAAACTGCGGATTTGCGAAATTTCTACAGGTGACGATTTGAGTGCGATTGTCGGTAAACGCGCCTTTTTCGACGCGTATAATTCTATCCGAAACAACGCTTATTCTTACATCGTCAACCACAAAAACGTTGTCGGGATTACACTCTGCCAGTTCTACTCCGAACCTCATGTTTCAACCTCCGAAAGGGTATATTTTGATTATAATATCATCGGCTTGCGTATGTCAATAGGCGCGCGCAAATGCCTTTACCTCCCCTCCGCTCCGTATCGAACGCGAAGACGACTTACGGCTAACAAGCAACGCAACCGCCTTCCCTTTCGCAATATCGAAAATAAAGCTTATCCCCTTTCGCCGACGTTGCGCATATAGTGTTGTATGTGCGGAATCGTAGGCTACACGGGATACCAAAACGCTGAAAATATAGTGATTGACGGTTTGAAGGCACTGGAATACAGAGGGTATGACAGCGCGGGAATTGCTATGGTAAACGAAAAAGAAATCGCGGTGTTTAAGACGGTCGGGCGCGTTGCCGAATTGGAAAAAATTTTGCCGACAATCTCCACGAAAACGGCTATCGGACACACAAGATGGGCGACGCACGGCGCGCCTATTACCGACAACGCGCACCCCCACCTGTCCTTCGACGGCAAAATCGCGGTTGTTCACAACGGCGTTATAAGCAATTACGAGGCTCTAAAAAAAGGATTGACGGATAGAGGAATAACATTCAAATCCTCGACGGACAGCGAAATCATAGCGCATATGCTTGCGCTTGAAAACACAAGCGATATGCGTACGGCAATCGAAAACGTGGGAAATAAGCTGGAGGGCGCAACAACTTTTCTTGCTATAAGAGCGGACGACAATGCGATTTATGCAAGGCGTTGCGGGGCGTCGCTGGCAATCGGGATAGGAGAGAATGAAAGTCTTGTAGCAAGTGACGCAACCGCAATATCTCGCTTCACTAAAAACCTTGTCTTTATGCGTGACGGCGAATGTGCCGAAATCACCCCGTCGCACGTAACTTTCTTTAAGAACGGCAAGAAAATTAACAAACAAATAATCAAATCGAAGCACATCGCCCCGAAAGAATGCGCGTGCTATATGCGTGCGGAAATAGACGAAATACCCGACGCTCTTAGACGAACGCAGACACAAATATTGCACGACCTTGACGAAAACACCCTGCGCCGAATTAAGAGCGCGCATAAAATCTATTTTTGCGGTTGCGGAACGGCTTTTCACGCCTGCTTATACGGCAAGGCGATTTTTGAAAGGCTACTGAACGTTCCCTGCGAATGCGTGGTTGCAAGCGAATTTGACAGCGTACGTTTTGTAAACAAACGAGACGTCGGCATATTTATCACTCAAAGCGGTGAAACGGCGGATACGCTTATCGCTCTGAACCTGCTCAAAAAATCGAAAGCGTACTCTATTGCGATAACCAACGTGCCGTCAAGCTCGATAACCTTTGAAGCAGACAAGACCTTGCTTTTGGACGCAGGCGCGGAAATTGCGGTTGCCGCGACCAAATCGTACAACTGCCAGCTACTTGCGCTGTATATTATCGCAAGCATATGTTCTCTCGGCTACTATGACGAATCAAAAACGTCAAGGCTATGCAACGCGATACAAGCGCTGTTCGACGACGCTCTGTACGAGGAAAGAATAAAAAAAGCAAGCCTGTTTTTTATAGGGAAAGGAATGGATAACGTCACCGCCAAGGAGGGAGCGTTGAAATTTAAGGAAATAACCTATAAAAGCGCGGACGCATATTACGCAGGCGAGCTGAAGCACGGCAGCATCGCGCTGATAGACGATAACAGCGTGGCGGTGTTTGTAGCCACCGAGCAAGGCGATAAGCACAGAGTCGAAGCAACCGTAAGCGAATTGCGCTCGCGCGGAGCATACGTGATTGCCGTATCCGCAATCGGCGACATCGGCGCAAACAAAACCCTGTCGCTGCCGCTATTGCAAGACGATTTGCTTTATCCGATAATATCTATAGTGCCGCTTCAGAGTCTTGCGCTGAATGCGTCGCTATGCCTTGGATTAAACCCGGACAAGCCGCGAAATCTTGCCAAAAGCGTAACCGTAGTTTAGGTCAAAAATTAAACACAAAATCGCAAAACACAACGTTTATCGATATATTATAAAGCAATAAACGTCATCTTGCGATATTATAGCCTAGTTTTTCGCAAAGCCATATCGCTACCTTTTCACAATCCTCGCCTATTAGCAAATCGGCGTCCGAATCGAAATAAGTGGCGGACTTGTTGATAACGCACGTCGTATTCCCTCTAAAATATCCGACAAACCCTGCCGCCGGATAAACGACAAGCGACGTGCCTATAACAATAAGCATATCGGCATTTGAAATTTCCCTAACCGCGCCCTGCAAAACGTCGGAGTCAAGGGATTCTCCGTATAAAACGACGTCGGGCTTTATCACTCCGCCGCACTGGTCGCAACGCGGTACGCCGTCCGAAGAAACGATTTTTTCCAAGCCGAAAAAGTTGCCGCACCTTTCGCAATAATTTCTGTCTATCGCGCCGTGAAGCTCAAACACTTTTTTATTGCCGGCAAGCGTGTGCAGACAGTCTATGTTTTGCGTAACGATCGCCCTTAATTTCCCCTCTTGCTCCAGAAGAGCAAGCAATAGGTGCATGGCGTTAGGGCGCGCGTTTTGCCAAATCATTTTATGCTTGTAAAAGTCATAAAACTCGTCGGTATGTTCGTAGAAAAAATCGTGTGAAATTATCGTCTCGGCAGGATATTTCCCGACCGAGGTATTATATAAGCCCTGCGCGCTTCTAAAATCGGGGATTCCGCTCGGAACGGATATTCCCGCGCCGCTTAACACAACGACGTCGTGAGATTTTTTTATTGCGTCGGCAAGCAATTCCAGCTTTTCGACCGTGGATTTTTCAAAGGAAGCTTCCATCTTTCACCTCCACTCGATTATAGCACTTGTAAATCGGCAAAACAAGTGTTATAATTTTTCAATCGAGAGGTGAAATATGTTCAACGACGATATGTATAAATTGGGAAGCAAGCGTTCGGTCATCCGCGAATTGTACGAATACGGCAAAACGCGCGCGCTTAACGAGGGTGACGAAAACGTCTTCGATTTTTCGTTGGGCAACCCGAACGTTCCCTCTCCCGACTGCGTATCGGAATCCCTTTTGAAAATCGCAAACGACAAAGACGTGCTGTCCGTACACGGCTACACGTCGGCGCAAGGCGATATTTCCACACGTCGCGCGATTAAGGCGCATATATGCAAGCGTTACGGCGCGGCGTGCGACGAAAATCTCATTTATATGACCTGCGGAGCGGCGGCGTCGCTGTGCATAACCCTTCGCGCACTCAACGAATGTAATGACGAATTTGTGATAATTACGCCGTATTTTCCCGAATACAAGGTGTTTATCGACGCGGCAGGAGGTACGCCGATAATCGCGAATTGCGACGAGAATTTCTCGATAAATTTCGCATCGCTTGAAAATGCCATAACGTCCAAAACCCAAGCCGTTATCGTCAACTCCCCCAACAACCCGAGCGGTATCGTCTATGACGAAGACACGGTTTTGAAGCTTGCCGAGCTGTTGCGCAAAAAAAGCGCGGAATACCAAAAACCGATTTTTCTCGTATCCGACGAGCCGTATCGCGAAATCGTTTACGAGCGCGAAGCGCCGTATATAGCAAGCCTTTATGAAAATACAATCGTCTGTTACAGCTACTCAAAATCATTGTCAATCCCCGGCGAACGCATAGGATATATTGCGGTAAATCCGCAAGCGGCAAACGCAAACTCGCTCTATTTGGCAATTTGCGGAGCCGGACGCGCGCTCGGATACGTATGCGCGCCTGCGACGTATCAGAGAGTGGTTCAAGCTTGCGCAAGCGCACTTCCCAACGTCGATAAATATAGACGTAATCGCGATATTCTCTATCGCGGTCTAACCGAAATCGGCTACGCCTGCAATCTTCCCGACGGCGCGTTTTATATGCTTGTAAAATCCTTGGAACCGGACGCAAAAGCCTTTTCCGAAAAAGCAAAAAAGCTCGGATTGTTGCTTGTACCCTGCGAGGATTTCGGCTTAAAGGGCTACGTGCGATTGGCATACTGTGTGGAGGAATCGACGATAATTCGCTCGCTTCCGTTTTTCAAAAAGCTGTTTGACGAATTTTACCCGGCAACGATTTAACGCCATCAAACGATAGCATAACGGCGCAACCCGACAACGATTTTATACAAACGTATTTTATCGAGTATGCGACGTTATTTTTTTGCCAAAACACCCTGCGTTTTGTGATATTTTTTGCGCATTTTCGGCATAAAATTTTCTAAAAATATTTACTTTTACATATTATAGGGCTATCCTATAAGTAACAACCCTAGGAGGTATATTATGGACAAAATCATAGACAAAGATGTCAGAATTTGCATAATCGGCGGAGGCCCCGCCGGTACTAGCGCAGCTATGTATTTGCAAAAACACGGATACAATAACTACGTCATTTACGAGAAGAGCGACCGCGTCGGAGGAAAGGCGTTTTCACCGTTGATGAAAGTCAAAAAAGCCGACGGAACCTGGGAAGACAGAACCATCGAAATGGGCGCGGTTATGGGCTGTGATACATATTTTGCCGTTCACGAATGCGAAGAGTTCGGCGGCACCACTCACCTCGACGGACCGCCGATGGGCAGAAAATTTATGATGACGGACGGCACGCCCCAAAAATCGAGCAAAATCGCGTTGCTCAAAAAGCTCATCAAACTCAACAAACTTTCAAGACTCTTGGATAAAAAATACAAAGGCTACGACGTAAACGGTCACCGCGGAGTCGCACAAGGCAGATACGAAGGTCCCTGCCCCTCTCCGTCGATGAAGCTTAAACACATCGAAGGCGAAAACCCCAACCTTAAAGAGTTGTCTATGCCCTTCTCCGAATTCTTGAAAAAGAATAAGTGCGAGGACGCAACCCTCGTTTGGAAGGGACCGTTCACCTCGTTCGGATACGGCTACTTCGACGAAATCCCGGCGGCATACGTGTTGAAATACCTCGACGCGTTTACCGTAAGACAGTTCCTCTCCACCGGCAAGCTCTGGACATGGAAGGACGGCACGCAATCCATTTGGGAGGGCGTCAACAAAAACCTGTTGCACCCCGCAGAGCTCAATAGCGAGGTTACCGCTATAAGAAGAACGGAAAACAAGGTGTACGTCACCGTCAACGGCCACGAAGAGGAATTTGACAAGCTCATCATCTGCACGCCGCTCGAGCTTTTCCTCGGCTACGGCGACCCGACGCCCGAAGAAACCAATCTGTTCTCCAAAATCGTTCACAAAGAGTACTTCACAATGGCTGTCCGCCCCGAAGAAGGCAACTGCCCCGACATCTCTTATTACTTCTTTGAAAACATGACAAACGAGACTCGCGGTCACCTTATGGTGTTCTACCATCGCTGGCCGAGCGAGGAGGTCACCGACCAACCGCTTGTCACCTTCACGCTTCGCAACCACGAGGGTATGGAGGACGTATCCTTCGAGGACGCGAAAAACACCACTATTGCCGATATGGAAAAATGCGGTCACCCGGTTGTCAAAACCGAGCGCATCGACGACTGGTACTACTTCCCGCACGTATCCAGCAAGGATTATGCGGACGGCTGGTACGACAAGGTTGAGGCAATGCAAGGTCAAAACAACACGTTCTACGCCGGCGAGGTTATGGCTTTCGGCGATATGGAAGAAACGGTTGAATACAGCCGTGACCTTATAAGAAGATTCTTTGCATAATCTAAAACACAAGCAGAAAAAGGTCGTCCGAACGGGCGACCTTTTCCATTTCAAAAGAACGCGTTTCAACGCCGCGTTAAAGCTAAAATCGCAGAAAACGCAAACAAATTGTTTGACAATATATCGCCCTAATACGCAATACCTTTTTGCGCGCAAATTTTGATGATATTTTTGCAAAAAAGCAGTTGCAAATACAAATACATATGATACAATTTATGCGAAATTCAGACTGCTTTTAGGAGGCATTTATGGCAAAAACCGTTAAGGCAACAACAGGTAGCTCCGCAAGCGCAACGGCAAAAAGATCTCCGCTTTCAAACGTAGCGGTTAGACTTTTCGGCGCAATTCTCGCATTTGTGGGAATCCTGCTTATAGTAACAAAACGCGCCGTTCCCGACATGGCGGTGACCACCGCGTCGGTGTTCTTTATAGTGGCAGGCTTCTTCCTTGCCGTAAGCAATTTCAAAAAGCTTCTTGCAGGCGGAAGAGTGTCCAACGGCGTAATAATCTATTTTCTGTTCGGCTTGCTCGTAATGGTGGCAGGCATACTGCTTTTGGTGTTTAAGTCGGACGTGGTAAAATGGTTTATCGTGCTTCTCGGCTCGCTTATCGCGGCATACGGACTTGCGATACTTATCAGATTTATCGTCAGCCCGAGAAGCAAAAATCTTATGGTGCTTGACATCGTTCTTGCAGTGCTTGCAATCATCGTCGGCGTTCTCATCGCCCTTCTTTACGTATCGGAAATCGCAAACGCGGAGCAAGGCGTATGCTTCTATATTTTCGGCGCGCTTGCCGTTGCGGTCGGCGCTTGCGACTTGGTTCTTTATTGATTGAAAAATCTATATCGAAAAGGCTCCGTAGCGGAGCCTTTTTTGATTGCGAAATTTAGCGCATATTATTTTCGATACTTATACATTAAAACGTCAATCCATAAAAAATAAGCCGCGAGCGAATTTGCTTGCGGCTTATCGTAATACGTTTTAAGCTTACGCCTTTCCGTTGCAACCAAGCACGTCGACGAGCTTGTGCTTGACGATTTGCTTGACAGCCTCTCTTGCCGGTCCGAGATATTGGCGCGGATCGAAATGAGACGGATTGAGAGCGAAATGCTCGCGAATCGCGGCAGTAACCGCAAGACGGAGGTCAGAGTCGATATTGATTTTGCAAACAGCCATAGACGCAGCCTTGCGAAGCATATCCTCTGGAACGCCTTGTGCGCCGGGCATACTTCCACCGTATTGGTTGATAACCTTTACGAGGTCTTGCGGAACGGAAGAGGAACCGTGCAAAACAATCGGGAAGCCGGGCAAACGCTTGCTTACTTCTTCGAGAATGTCGAAACGAAGTTGTGCTTGTCCCTTAAACTTGTATGCGCCGTGAGAGGTGCCGATTGCGATAGCAAGAGAATCTACGCCGGTTTTTGAAACGAACTCTTGAACTTGGTCGGGATCGGTGAATTGTGCGTCCTTTGCGGATACGTTTACAGCGTCCTCGATGCCTGCAAGTTTGCCGAGCTCCGCTTCAACCACTACGCCGTGGTCGTGTGCGTATTCGACGACTTGTTTTGTGATATTGATGTTTTCTGCAAACGGGTGTGCGCTCGCGTCGATCATAACCGACGTGAAGCCGTTGTCTACGCAGTCCTTGCAGAGTGCAAAGCTGTCGCCGTGATCGAGGTGCAAGCAGATAGGAAGACCGCTTGTTTCAACCGCCGCTTCCACCATCTTGGTGAGATATGTTGTGTTTGCATACTTTCTTGCACCCGAAGAGACTTGAAGGATAAGCGGAGCTTGTTCTTCAGTGGCAGCCTCGACGATGCCCTGAATGATTTCCATGTTGTTTACGTTGAAAGCGCCGATTGCGTATCCGCCGGCATATGCTTTCTTGAACATTTCGGTTGTAGTAACTAATGGCATAATTGCCTCCCAAAATTTTATTTCGTTGACATTATACAACCTCGCATAAAAAAACACAACCGTTTACGCTCAAATCGGCTGTGTTATACAATTCGTATTTTGTCAAATCACCTTGTCCTTGTCCACGATGTCCTTGTTGCGTTTTTCGTCGTGTCCGATGACGATATGCTTGTCTCCGTTCTCGTCGATATACTCTTTCTTTATGAGAACCTTTCCGTCTGCGTCCGCCTCTTTTTTGAGTATCGCAAGCTCGTATTCGCTCTTATTCGAGTACTTTGCAAGCTCTCGTTGCCTTTTGATTTCCTTGCGCTTGTTGCGGGTAAAATACAACGTCACCGCGATTGCAATCGCAAGCACGACGAAGCCGTAAAGGAACACGTCTGCATATTGCTTGGGCAAAAAATATGCGATTGTCGTAAGTATTAAGCCTGCCACGATATTGCCTAGGAATACCGCAAGAGAGCCTTTCCAAATCGGGAAGTCCAAAAAGCTACCGATACACGAGCCTGTCCACGCGCCCGTCATCGGAAGAGGTATCGCAACAAACACGAAAAGTCCGAGAAATTTCTTGGTATCCGAGGAAAGCTTACCTTTGCCGCTCTCCGCTTTTTTCTCGTTCTTTTCAGTGTTGTACGCACTTTCGGCGCGGTCTGCAAAATTCGCTTCGAGATTTCTTCCGAGCTTTGAAAACCATTTCGACCTGCGCAACTTTCTCAAAAACGGTCTTGTGAGGAGCATGAGCGGAAGAATGACCGTCGTCGAACCTGCAATACAGCAAAGCATACCCAAAAGCATTTCGCCTATGGTGTCAAACATATACGGCATTGTCAAAATCGCTCCGCGCAACTCGATAATCGGAATTATCGAAATAACGTAAAGCGTAAGATACGGATTGCCTATAGATTGACTGATTTGGTCGATGATTTGTTGAACCATAGTCGCGCTCGCCACTCCTAAATTTTATATGAAAAGTATAATTTACCCGTGCGATTATGTCAAGGCGATTTGAGCTGTTGCGCTTGCCATTTAATGCGCTTTAGAGTATAATTTTGTCAAATCGAAAAACGAGGAAAACGCACGGTATTTATGCAAAAGATTTTAAGCGCGATGCGTCGCGCGATAACCGACTACAAAATGATTCGCGACGGAGATAAAATTTTCGTCGGGCTTTCGGGCGGAAAGGACAGCACGCTGTTGCTTGCCGCGCTTGCGGCATACCGTCGATTTTCGCCGGAGCATTTTACGCTTGAAGCCATCACAATAGACATGGGGCTAAAAGACACCGACAAAACCCAGCTTGACGCGCTTATCGCCTACTGCGAAGGGCTTGGCGTAAAACATCATCTCGTAAAAACCGATATAGCCGAAATCATATTCGACGCAAGAAAGGAAAGCAATCCTTGCTCTCTCTGCGCAAAAATGAGAAGAGGCGCGTTAAACAACAAAATAAACGAATTGGGCGGAGGCACGCTCGCGCTCGGACATAATGCGGACGACGTTGCGGAAACAATGCTGTTGTCCTTGCTTTACGAGGGGCGTTTTTCGTGCTTCGCCCCTACCGCTTTTATGGATAAATCCGGAGTGTCGCTTATCCGTCCCTTTATATACATCGAAGAATACGACATTAAAACCACCGTAAAAAATCTCGAGCTTCCGATAGTAGACAACCCGTGCCCCATGAACCACGTTTCCAAACGAGAATACGCAAAGGATTTGATAAAATATATTTGCAAGGATATACCCTTTGCAAAGCAACGCATTCTCGGCGCGATACAGCACCCCGAACGCAACAATCTTTGGGTAAAGCCCGAAGACTAAAAAGCAATCATCGCATTTTTGCAAGCCTACGCCTCGCTGCGTAGGCTTGCTTTTTATATTCTTATTCTCACTTATTTTGTTTTTAATTACAGTATCTTTTTTAAGAATTGCCCGGTGTAACTGCTTGCCACCTCTGCGACCTGCTCCGGCGTGCCTTGCGCAACCACCGTTCCGCCCTTGTCTCCGCCGTCCGGTCCCAAGTCGATAATGTGGTCGGCAACCTTGATTACGTCAAGATTATGCTCTATCACGACGACGGTATTTCCCTGCTCCACAAGCCTATCGAGAATTGTTATGAGCTTTGCGACGTCGTGCGTATGCAAGCCCGTCGTCGGCTCGTCGAGAATATAAATCGTTTTGCCCGTAGAGCGACGGGACAGCTCTGTTGCAAGCTTCACGCGTTGAGCCTCTCCTCCGCTCAACGTGGTTGACGATTGTCCGAGCTTTACGTATCCCAAACCGACGTCGTACAACGTCTTTATCTTGTTCTTTATTTTGGGAATGTTTGCAAAGAACTCAACCGCCTCCTCTATTGTCATATCGAGAACTTCGCTTATGTTTTTACCCTTATATCTGACCTCGAGCGTTTCGCGATTGTAGCGCGCGCCCTTGCACGCCTCGCAGGGCACGTATACGTCGGGCAAAAAGTGCATTTCGATTTTGATTATGCCGTCGCCGCCGCAATGCTCGCATCTGCCTCCGCTGACGTTAAACGAAAAGCGTCCTGCCGTATAGCCTCTCGCCTTTGCGTCGGGCAACGACGCGAAAAGCTCTCTTATATCTCCGAACACCCCCGTATAAGTCGCGGGATTCGAGCGTGGCGTTCGCCCTATCGGGCTTTGGTCGATGCAGATAACCTTATCGATATTTTCGACGCCCTCTATGCTTTTGAAATTGCCCTGCTTGTTGCGAGAACGCATTATCGGATTTGACAAGGCGGGATACAGAACTTCGTTGACAAGCGACGACTTTCCGCTTCCCGAAACCCCCGTCACACAGGTGAACACACCAAGGGGAATATCCACGTCGATATTTTTAAGATTATTCTGATTTGCACCCTTTATCGATATAAAACGACCGTTTGAACTGCGTCTTGCGATAGGAACTGGGATAGAATACTCTCCGCTTAAATACTTTCCCGTTATGCTGTTTTCGTTGGCGATAATATCGTCCACGCTTCCGCACGCAACCACGTTTCCGCCGTGTATACCTGCGCCGATGCCTATATCAACAACGTAGTCGGCATTGCGAATTGTCTCTTCATCGTGCTCCACAACAATAAGCGTATTGCCCAAATCGCGGAGATTTTTGAGCGATTGAAGCAACCGCTGATTATCCTTTTGGTGAAGTCCGATGCTCGGCTCGTCGAGAATATACAATACGCCGGTAAGTCCGCTTCCTATTTGAGTGGCAAGACGTATGCGTTGAGATTCCCCTCCACTCAAGGTAGCCGCAGAACGCGACAGCGTAAGATAGTCCAGCCCGACGTTGATGAGAAAATCCAGTCTTGCGCAAATCTCCTTCACTATTCTGTCCGCAATGATGTGTTGCGTGCTTGTAAGCGAAAGACCTTGCATAAATTGCTTAAGCTCGGCAATGGACATTTCGGTGATTTCGTATATGTTTTTGTCCGCAATCGTAACGGCAAGCGCTTCGGGCTTTAATCTCTTTCCTCCGCAAACAGAACACGGAACCTCTTTCATATATTTTGCGATTTCGTTCTTTATCATTTCGCTGTCCGTGTCGTTGTAACGGCGCATAAGATTGCGCGCGATACCCTCGTAGCTCGCCTTGTAAAAGCCGCTGAACGTGCGCGAATTGTACTCGATCGGAATACGGTCGCCGTCGTTGCCGTAAAAGATAATATCGAGAATATTTTGCGGCAAATCCTTTATGGGCGTATTCAGCGAAAAGCCGTATGCCTGCGAAAGAGCCTTAAACTGTGCCTGCGACATATGCCCGGCGTCCCAACCGCTAGCCTTGATTGCGCCCTCTGCAAGAGATTTGTTCCAGTCCGTAACCAACAGATTTACGTCGATTTCGTTTCTGAAGCCCAAGCCGCCGCATTCGGGACACGCGCCGTACGGATTGTTGAAGGAAAACAATCTCGGGGTTAGCTCCTCGAAGCTCAATTCGCAATCGGGACACGCGTACTTTGTCGAATACAAAATTTCGTCGCCGTCAAAATCCGCGATTACAAGTCCCTCGGACAGTTTTATCGCATTTTCAATCGCTTCGGAAATGCGGCGCTCCGCACCGTCCTTCACCACTATTCTGTCTATGACGACGCTTATGTTGTGCTTTATGTTTTTGTCGAGGGTTATTTCTTCGTCAAGCGTATAATTGCTTCCGTCCACTCTTACGCGCACGTATCCTGCGCGCTTGAGCTGTTCAAGCTCCTTGCGATACTCCCCCTTTCTGCCCCTGACAATCGGCGCGAGCAGCTGTAACTTAACTCCGTTACGCTCCATTATTTTGTCGCAAATCTGATCGACTGTTTGTCTTTCTATTTCCCGTCCGCACTTCGGGCAATGCGGAGTGCCGATTCGCGCGTACAGCAATCTTAAATAATCGTATATTTCCGTAACCGTACCGACGGTGGAACGCGGATTGTGCGAGGTGGTTTTCTGGTCGATTGACACCGCGGGAGAAAGCCCCTCGATATAATCGACGTCGGGCTTTTGCATTTGTCCCAAAAACATACGCGCATAGCTTGACAGACTCTCGACGTATCTACGCTGTCCCTCTGCGAATATCGTGTCGAAGGCAAGCGACGATTTGCCGCTTCCGCTTAGCCCCGTAAACACGACAAGCTTATCTCTGGGTATCTCCAGATCGATGTTTTTAAGGTTGTTTTCTCTTGCGCCTTTGATGTAAATTTTGTCCATACTCATAGTCTTATCATTTACGTTATAGCCGATTTTAACTCAGTTTCTTCACTTGTTTTTTCAAATTATTCAACTCGTCGCGTATAAGAATTGCCTTTTCAAAATCGAGCTGTTCCGCGGCAACCTTCATAAGCCCCTTCAAACGCTCAATCTCCTTAATCATATCTTTAACGCTCAATTTGTCGTTGTTAACCTCTTTTTTGGTGATTTCGAGAGAATTTTTGATTGCGCTCACAACCGTTTTGGGCACTATGCCGTGAGCCTTGTTATATTCGTCCTGAAGCGTTCTTCTGCGCATGGTTTCGTCATAAGCCTTGCGCATACTGTCCGTCATCGTGTCGGCATACATAACGACTCTACCCTTATCGTTTCGCGCGGCGCGTCCGATGGTTTGAATAAGTGCGCTTTCGCTTCTCAAAAAGCCCTCTTTATCGGCGTCGAGAATAGCGACCAGTCTTACCTCGGGCAAGTCCAAGCCCTCTCTTAAAAGGTTGATACCGACAAGCACGTCAAACTCGCCCTCTCTCAAGCCCTTTACTATATCGATTCTTTCGAGAGTGTCTATGTCGGAGTGCATATATCTGACCTTGATTCCAACCTCTTTAAGATAGTCCGTGAGGTTCTCCGACATCTTTTTCGTCAGCGTTGTGACAAGCACTCTCCCCTTGTCCTTGACGACGTTGTTTATCTCTCCGATAAGGTCGTCTATCTGCCCGTCTATGGGCTTGATTTCTATTTGCGGATCGAGCAATCCCGTCGGGCGTATAATTTGTTCCGCGACCAAATCGGCTCTATCCAGCTCGTATTGAGCAGGAGTTGCGGACATACACACAAGCTGTCGTATTCGCGCGTCAAATTCCTCGAATCGCAACGGACGATTGTCGTATGCCGACGGCAATCTGAATCCGTATTCGACAAGGTTGTCTTTTCTTGCCCTATCGCCGTTGAACATCGCGCGTAATTGCGGAATAGTCATATGACTTTCGTCGATGAACGTGAGAAAATCCTTGCCGAAGAAATCGAGAAGCGTGTACGGTGCCTGTCCGGGCTGTCTGCCGTCGAAATATCTCGAATAGTTTTCTATTCCGCTACAATATCCGACCTCGCGAATCATCTCGACGTCATAGTTCACTCTCTCATCTATGCGTTGCGCCTCTATAAGCTTGCCTCTATCCTCGAAATAATGCACGCGCTCGGCTTTGTCGAGCAAAATTCTCTTAAGGATTTCTTCCTTATCTCCGCTGATAACGTATTGCGTCGCAGGGAAAATAAGCGTATGCTTCAGCTCGTTTAGCACCTTGCCCGTAACTCCGTCGATTTCGCATATGCGCTCCACGGTATCCCCGAACAATTCTATGCGAACAGCAATCTCCGAGCTGGTTGACGGAAAAATATCCACCGTATCCCCTCTCATACGGAAGGTGGAACGCACAAAATCCATATCGGCGCGCTTGTATTGTATATCCACAAGCCGTCTTGCAAGCTCGTCGCGGTCTATCTCGTCGCCCTCGCGAAGAGAAATGGAATGCTCGAAATAATCCGTCGGCGCGCCCAATCCGTATATGCACGATACGCTGGCGACGACAATCGTATCCTCACGCTCGCACAAAGACGCCGTTGCGGAGTTGCGCAGCTTGTCTATTTCTTCGTTGACCTGCAAATCCTTTTCGATATAGGTGTCCGTGCGCGGAATATACGCCTCGGGCTGATAGTAATCGTAATAGGAAACGAAAAACTCTACTCTGTTTTTAGGGAAAAACTCTCTTAATTCGTTGCATAGCTGCGCCGCAAGCGTTTTGTTGTGCGCGATAACAAGCGTGGGCTTTTGCATACGCTCGATAATATTTGCCATAGTAAAAGTTTTGCCGGAACCGGTAACGCCCAACAAAACCTCCGTATTGAAGCCGTCCTTCAAGCCCTCGACGATTTTTTCAATCGCCTGCGGCTGATCTCCCGTCGGCTTATATTTGCTGACAAGTTCAAATTTCATCCGCCGATAAAATGCGCCACCAGCATTTTGATGCCTACGCCGATAAGCGCGGTAACGACGCTCAAGCCGAGAGTAAGCAAAATTTTGAAAATCAAATTACTCTTAAACGCTCTCTCGACGCGCGCAAACTGCATACCCTTTTTCTGCATATTGATACAATAAACAAGCTCGCCTTTTTTATCCGAGCGCGTAATGTCAAAATATTCGTCGATTTCCAAATTGCGCATAATCGGATCCAGCTCGCTCTCCTCTATGTCAAGGTCAAGCGGAAGCTTCTCAAAGATGTCAATGGGCATAAGCAAGCAAGAGCCGTTCTGTTTTTCCGCCTCTTGATATACCACTCGCATCACCGCTTTTTCTTTTTTGGTGAGAACGTGTTGTCTGTCAACCTGCACCTGCATATCTATCTCCGATTTGTCAATTTTTTCACTATCGCTACTTTATTATGCGTTTTTACGCGCATAAAACCCGATTTTTGCAATTATACGAATTTTATTATCAGCACGGTCACAACCGCAACTATTCCGCTTCCGATAAGACTTCCAAGCAGCGACATCAAGAAGACAACGCCCTTTGACACGCTTTTTATCTTTTGCGGTTTGCCGCTTTTTGCGTCGCTCAAAGCTTGTTCTTGCGGCCTTTCCTCATCGAGAATCGCCCCCTGTTGCTTTGCTCGCTCGTCTATGCGTTTTATCACAAGCAGGCAATATTCGTCGGGCGTAAAATACTTTACGGTGATATATTCTCTTTCCTTCAGTTCTCTTATTATTGCCGAAAGCTGAACCTTTGAAAGCGGAATTTCCTTGGGAACTCTCTCGAGAATTTCCTCTGCCTCGATTATTTTGTAAACGTCGTCTTCTCCTGCGAGAGCGCGAATAATGTCATACACGGTTTGGCATTCGAGATTGAGCATATTTTAGTCTCCTTATTCTTCTTAAAATTTTACCATATTATTATAAATATAGCAATAATTTTTTCAAGCGGCGAATTTTTCGGAAAAATAAAACGCGCCCTAAGGCGCGAATTTAGCACAAGAAAATTCGATTACTCGGCGCCGTCTTGCCGTAGCGCAACGCCTATTGTTTTGAATATCAAATGCAAATCATAGAAAAATCCGCGCTTGTTTGCGATATAATCCAAATCCATTTCTATCATTTGCTCGTAGGTCGTATTGCTCCTTCCGTGCGTCTGCCACTCGCCCGAAAGCCCTTGCGGAACAAGCACCCTAAGCTTGTCCTTTTCGCTGTACAAGCCGTATTCTCTCGGCGTACCGGGGCGCGGTCCTATAAACGACATATCGCCCTTGAGTATGTTGATAAGCTGCGGAAGCTCGTCTATCGACGTCTTACGCAAGAATCTTCCGACCTTTGTAACTCTCGGGTCGTCCTTAATCTTGAAGGTGACGTTTCCGTCTATCTCGTTGTTTTCGAGAAGAGAGGCAAGCTTTTCGTCCGCATTCTCAACCATAGACCTAAATTTGTACAGTTTGAAAATTCTGCCGTTTTTACCCACGCGTTCGGAAACGTAAAAAGCACTGCCCTTTGAATCGATTTTTACGATTGCACATACCAAAAGCAATGGCAATGCCAAAATCAACAGCGCGAAAAAGGATGCCAACACGTCGAAAGCCCTTTTGAAAAAAGGATAAAACACGACGTTTTTCACCTTAAAATCTTTCACGAATTTTTCGTCCGAAGCCTCTTGTTCGCAAGCGTTTTGCTCGTCAATCGCTTCTTTTTCGCTCGTTATATCGTTTTCCAATCCTCTCTCCGCGTCGAATACCGACATTTTTATTGTTGCGTATTTATTAGTTTACTATACCCGACCGATTTTAACAAGGACTTTGGCGAATTTTGTCGCTTAATTCGTCATATTGTCGATTTTGTGTTGCAATATTTTTCGATATATTATAAAATAAATTGCTATGCGCAGAAAAAAGAAAGGACAAAAACGGTGCATTGTCATCGTCAACAAGCTGTCGGGACACAGCAAACACATAGACGAAAAACAACTTTTGTCGGCTTTCGGCAACGGCTACGACGTCCAATTTTTCTATCTCGACAAAAAACAGCGCCTTACGGATTTCTACGCGTTTGACCGCATTGTCGTATGCGGGGGCGACGGCACCCTTAACGGCGTGCTTAATTCCAAAATCCGCGAGGACGTGGAAATTATTTACCTTCCCTACGGCACGCTCAACGAGTTTTTTGCAGGCGGAATCAAAAACAACCACTACGTAAAAGACATCGGCATGGCAGGCGACAAATATTTTTCTTACGTTATGGCGGCAGGCATTTTTACGCCGATAGGCTATTGCGTCAACGACAAGAAAAAGAGAAAATACAAAGCCTTTGCCTACCTTGCGCAGGTTGTTAAAGAATACAAGGTTCACAGAATCAAAGCAAAATTTCTCTACGACGATTATTCTTGCGACGGCGAATACTCTCTTATAATGATAATCGATTCGCCAAGATGCTTCGGTTTCCGCTTCAACCGTCTTTTCCGCATGGACGACGGCATTATGCACCTGCTGACCATTCGCGCGCCGAAAAGCAACGGATTATTTGGCAAAATCAAGCTGTTTTTCCCGCTTTTCAGAGCGTTTTTCATAGGATTTTCAAAGCCGTATCGCTCGAAAAACATGGTTTTCCAACCCTTCAACCATCTCAATCTCACGCTTGAAACGCCCGTCGATTTCGATATGGACGGCGAAAAAGAGGTTATGCGAGGCTCCTTTGACGTGCAAGTCACCAACTTTTCAAGACCTATTACGATATTATCGAAGGCAGACGTCGCAAATCTTTGCGAAAAAAATCCCGCCGACATTCACCAATACATCAACGAGTGATTTTCACTCGTTTTTTATTTCAAAAGAACGCCTTATCGCCAACAGCCGCATTTATCTTATAGTGTTGACTTTCCTGTCTTTTATTGTTATAATTGAAATACTGTATAATATAAATTGTTTATGCAAACAATTCTATAACAATGGCAAAAGATAAGATTTTTTCAAAAAAAAGAGTTCGCGCAAACGAGCTGCAATTCAAAAAATCAATGGTTGTTTTGGGTTCGCTCGTCAGCAAGAACATCAAAAATCAGTATAGACGTTCTGTTCTCGGCATTTTGTGGACGGTGTTAAATCCTCTCCTTAATATGCTGGTTATGTCTTTCGTTTTCAGCAAAATTTTCGGAAGAAACTCCATAAACATGGACTATCCCGTCTACGTTTTGTCGGGTAATATCGTGTTTTCGCTCATGCGCACGGCAACTACAACCTCTCTGCCTAGCATGGTAAACAACTACGATTTGTTGACAAAAACACGTATTCCGTATGCGGTCTTCCCCATTTCAAACGTCTTATCCGCAACCGTCAATTTCTTATTCTCGATGGTAGCGTTGGTTATCGTTATGCTGTTCAGAATGAGCGCAGGCGTGACCTTCCATTGGTCCATGCTGTTGATTTTTGTGGCGTGGCTTCCGGCGATACTGTTCTTCTCTGCCGGAATATCCTTTGTGCTGTCCGCAGTTTACGTTCGCTTCAGAGACATAAAGCATCTGTACAACGTTTTCTTGACGCTGTGGATGTATATGACCCCCGTATTCTATTCGATTGAATCGCTTAAGCTTGAAAGCGAATATATCGCGCTTATGCAATTCAACCCGATGTTGCACTATTTGCAAAGCTTCAGAGATTTGGTTTGCGGAAATATTCCGAGCGGAACGACGTTCATCATCATGTACGGCATCGGTCTCGGAGCGCTCGGACTTGGCTATCTCATCTTTAGATTGTCAAGAAGAAAATTGCTTTTGTATATTTGATTATGGAAAATATTGACGTAGAAAACAACATCGCAACGACGCAAGTCGAACCGCAAAGTCCGATGGAACTCGGTCCTTTCGGCATGAAGCTCGGCGATTTCAGAACGGACAACGATATTCTTCTCGACATAAACCACGTCGGAATGAGCTTCAAGCTCCCCACCGAAAAAATCGACAATATCAAGGAATATTGCATTAAGCTTGTAAAAGGACAACTGCACTACAACAATTTCGTTGCTTTGCGCGACGTAACCTTTCAGGTGAGAAGAGGAGAAAGCATCGGTCTTATCGGCAGAAACGGCGCCGGAAAATCCACCCTTTTGAAAATTATTTCGGGAATAATCGAACCGACAACCGGATACGTGCAAACAAGAGGAAACATCGTCCCCCTGCTCAAGCTCGGCGCAGGCTTCGACTACAATGCCTCCGGCAAAGAAAACGTCTTCCTCAACGGCGCAATGCTCGGCTTTTCAAAGCGTGAAATGAAGAAAAAATACGATAGCATTGTGGAGTTTGCAGAGCTTGAAGACTTCATGAACGTTCCCTTGAAGAACTATTCTCAAGGTATGATTTCCCGTCTAGGCTTCTCGATTGCCGTTGACGTAAACCCCGATATTCTGTTGATTGACGAGATATTGGCTGTCGGCGACGCCGTATTTCAAAAGAAATGCGCCGAAAAGATTGACGATATGAAGAAGAACGGAACAACGTTTATCGTCGTATCGCACAGCACCTCGCAAATCCTGCGCCTTTGCCAAAACGCCATTTATCTTAAGTCCGGAAGCGTCGTTCAGTACGGCACCGCAAAGGAAATCGTGGACGTTTACAACCACGACTGCGAACTTGCGGAGCAACAGCGCAAGGGGAAATAACACGTCTCACAAAAAGCCGTCTCTCGACGGCTTTTATTTTTTTTAAGTGTTGCACTTGGTTTGACAAATCACCTTGCTTGCGCGTTGCGCTTGAAAAAATCTTATTATACTTTGCGCTGGGCTTACGCCACTACTCTACGTTCAAGCGCTTTGTCTTTTCACCCCCTATATTTTCGTTTTCAAATTCGCAAACATCTTATATTTTCTCGCCCTATACCAAAGCTGAAGTCTTCGCGGAATCAATCCTTCAACCACGGGCTTAACGATATATTTTAACGACGACCCGTTTTTATCGTTTGTCCGCGCCTGTTTAACCGCTTGCGACGCGCCGCGCCTTTTCCCCGTTATTACGACAATCGGAAGATATGCCGGAGTTTTGCCCTCCTCTATCAGCTTTTGGATATATATTCCCGTAAGTCTTTCGGATATAAACATTCTGTCTGTCTTATTCTCTCTTCTCTTTTCAAGCTCGAACAGCACGTCGAACAACCACTCGCAATACGCCTTGAACGCGTCGCGCTCAAAAACGAACATATTAAAGAAAAACACGCGATTCCCGTCAAAATATCTTTCCGCCGTGCCTAGCATATCGGGATATTTTTCCTCAAGGATTCCCATGACCAAATCGATGTCTTTTGCGTTATGCGCCTTGTTGTAATTATCCCGCACGGATTTTCGATACGCAGGAAGCGGAGCGATAAAATCGTGCTTTTCAAATATGCGCTCGAGCTTATCTCCCTCAACGCAAATCGACCTTTTTATTTCGTCGGACAGATTTTCGCTTTCAAGATAATTGAATTTCGGGTTGTCGAAAGCAAAAAATCTTCTGTAGTGAACTATCCCTATATGCGTTACGTCGGCGAACTCGTCAAGATGTTTGTATATCCAATAAATCGCCGTCGTCTCGTTGAAGGTGGAATTTTTGTTTGAAATATTTTCTCCCTTATCGTCACGCAATACGGAATGCGGAAAATCGTCCTTTTTATTCCCCACGCAAATAGGCATAAACGGCGACGGCAAATCCAACGCCTCCGCGCTTTGATTTATATCGTGACACACTACAAAAAGCTTCGCGTTTATCATCGGTTCGCCACGTCCGTATAGTATTGAAGAAGTCTTTTCGCCTCTTCGTTTATATCGTATCCGGCGTCCTTTAACGCCGCTTTACCGTCATAGCCGACGTCTTCGTTTAAGGTCTTGTCAATTTCCTGCGCCCAGAAGCTCGCGCTTACGATAGGCAAATATTTCACGTGCCCCGTAACGTCCGCCTCCTTGGTTATGCAATCGGATAAAAGGCAGGGTAACCCCATAGCCTGCGCCTCTATCGCAACAAGCGGAAGCCCCTCGTATTTCGAGGGTAAAGCAAACGCGTCAAACAATGCAAAATACTCTTGCACGTTTTTCTGTTCTGTCAAAAACAGCACTTTATCTTGCAAATCGAGCGCATTAACAAGCCTTTTTGCTTCATCAAGCTGCGAGCCGCCCCCGACAAGAGCAAGACGAACGTCATCTCTAGTCTTACACAATATGCCGAACGCCTTTATCAAAAACGGAATGTTTTTCTGAAACTCGAAGCGTCCGATATTCCCCACAACCTTGTAGTCCTTGAGCCCGTATTTTCGCTTGCTTTGCGCGCGTTGTTCCTCGCTTGAATCGAATCTGTCAAGCTCGATTGCATTATGCAAAAGATACGCCTTTTTGCTCGCGCGCTTGCCATACAACCAATCGATGCTCAACCTACTGCACCCTGCAAGTTCTGTCGGGAACCAGCGCGAAATATGCTTAAGCACGGATTTTACAAACCATACGAAGCCCTCGTCCTTATTCGTTGCCGAATGCGCATGGCAAATGCGATGCTTGACTCCTGCCAGTTTTGCCGCCAATAATCCTACAAACGAAAGCGTTGTCATGTGAACGTGAACAATGTCGTAGCCCTCCGCCTTAAACGCTTTTTTGAGATGTCGCACGCACTTGAAAAAATTGAAAACGACGGGATAATGAAACACTCGTCCGCCCAACGCTCTTATCTCGTCGTCAAACGGCGACGGCGCATAGGTATAGAAATCGAATTGCACTTTATCCCTATCTATGTGTCTAAAAAAATTCATAACGCAATTTATAACGCCGCCCTTTTGAGCGTTGCCTATAACCTGCGCTATCTTGATTTTTTTTGAATTATCTTCCATTACACACTCCCGATGTCGTCATATATATTCTAATACTACTTAATTTGATTGTCAACGCATACCTTTCAAGCGCGTCGCGCAATAAAGGCTGTTGATTTTTATGTGGTATTGGGGTATAATAATTAAACAACGATATACGCGGATATATTTATATTATTTGCAAAAACATCATATCGTTTCAAGGGCAAATGAAAAAGCACTACGACTATCTTATCGTCGGAAGCGGACTATTCGGCGCAACGTTCGCACATTTCGCAACCAAGGCAGGCAAAAGCGTGCTGGTAATCGAAAAGCGTAGCCATATCGGCGGAAACGTGTACACGCACACCGTCGAAGGCATAAACGTTCACCGTTACGGCGCGCACATATTCCATACCTCTGACAAAGAAATATGGGATTTTGTCAATTCTCTTGTCCCGTTCAACGACTTTATCAACAGCCCGATTGCAAATTACAAGGGAGAGTTGTATCACCTCCCCTTCAACATGAACACGTTTTCCGAACTTTGGGGAATAAAAACCGCAGACGAGGCAAAAGCCATAATCGCAAGCCAAATTGCCGATTGCAATATCGGCGAGCCGAAAAATCTCGAGGAACAAGCCCTAAAGCTTGTCGGGCGCGACGTATACGAAAAGCTCGTCAAGGGCTACACCGAAAAGCAATGGGGGCGCGAATGCAAGGACTTGCCCGCCTTTATCATAAAAAGATTGCCTTGTCGCTTCGTTTATGACAACAACTATTTCAACGACAAGTATCAGGGCATTCCGATAGGCGGCTACACACCCCTTATCGAAAAGCTCTTATCCGATGCGGACGTGCTTTGCAACACCGATTATTTCGATTTTTCAAGGTCGCATTCCGACATTGCCGACAAAACCGTTTTCACGGGACAAATCGACGAATTTTTCGGCTACACGTACGGACATCTGCAATATCGCACGCTCTCGTTTGACACTCAAATTTTAGACGTTGCGGACTATCAAGGCGTAGCGGTTATGAACTACACCGACGAGCAAACGCCGTACACCAGAATCATCGAACACAAGCACTTTGAGTTCGGAAATCAACCTAAAACCGTCATCACCAAGGAATATCCTAGCGAATGGCACGTGGGAGACGAGCCATATTATCCCGTCAACGACGAGACAAATTCCGCATTGTATGAAAAATACGCAAGGCTTTCCGCCTCGCGCCCCGACGTTATTTTCGGAGGCAGACTCGGACAATACAAGTATTACGATATGGACAAAACAATTCGCTCGGCATTCGATGCCTTGCGCGCGGAGGGCTTAAAATGACCGATTATGACAATTTGTTAAGCAGATTTGAATATAACGCTGCGCCCTCCCTTTGCGTAAGACTTGAAAACGGAAAAATCCTCGATAACGGTTTTTCTCTTGAGAGCGGCGGCATTGCAACGCTTGACACCTATTTCAACAGCTTATCATGCAAAACCTATAGCGATTTCACAAATGTAAAAGACGTCGCGCTCTCTCTGCACGTCAACGGCTCCGCAACGGTGGAAATCCGACATCTGTCTTCCGATTTAACCGACGTTTGTATCGCCGATACCAAAGCGCAAGGCGATAATGACGTGATTTTGTCATGTGCGCTTCCTATCGACGGAATATTATATGCTCGCGTTTGCGCCGAAGCCGACGTTATCGTTTCAAACGGAGCATGGATTGCACAAAGCAACGCCGAAAACGACGTGAATCTTGCCGTGGTCATTTGCACCTATAAACGCGAAAAATACGTTACAAGCAACGTCAACCGTCTTGTTTCTCTCGAACAATCGAATCCGTCGATTAAGTTCTCAGTTTATGTCGTAGACAACGGCAACACGCTTTGCCAAGCCGACGTTGAGGGCGCAATTTTGATTCCCAACAGAAATCTCGGAGGAAGCGGCGGCTTTTGTCGCGGAATGTACGAGGCTTATGCTTCAGAGCAGCATTCTCACGTTCTCCTTATGGACGACGATATAACCTTCTCTACGGCTATCATCGAGCGAATCGTCGCGCTTCTTCGTTATTCAACCGACAAAAATATGGGTATCGGCGGTGCGATGCTGTGCCAAGAATCACCCGAAACGTTGTTTGAACTGGGCGCGAGCTGGAACGGCTTTTCAATAGACGGATTATACAAAAACATCGACGTCTCGAAACGCGAAAATCTACTGCTTTCAAAAAGCGAAAAAGCGGATTATTCCGCTTGGTGGTGCTGTTGCTTCCCCGTTTCGATGATTGAAGCAAACGGCTTGCCTCTTCCGTTTTTCATCAAAATGGACGACGTTGAGTACGGCATACGCTGCAAGCTCAACTGGGCGTTTGCAAACGGCATCGGCGTGTGGCACGAATCCTTTGACGCAAAATACAGTCCGCATCTCGAATACTATCTGAAGCGCAACGAAAATATTTGCAATTCCCTACACCCTCAAGCGTCAGGCTTAAAAAGATATTGGAAGCTTATCCGCTCTGCAGGCTATCAACTGGTTTTGCAAAGATACTTCGCGCTTCCCTACGTTTTCAAGGCTTATGACGATTTCTTGAAGGGCGCGGATTATTTTGTAAGCGTCGACGAGGAAAAGCTCAATGCCGAGCTTATGGCAATGCGCCCGAAGTTCTTAACAAAGGAAGAGCTTGAAGCGCAGGGCTATTCGCTAGACAAATTCGACGCCCCGGTGTCGCAAAATAAGGCGCTTCAGGTACTTACTCTCAACGGACATCTTATTCCGTCATGTTTTTATCCAAAAACAAAACGAGGTTACGTCGTGGTAGACCAAACGCGCAACGAGCCTGCCGATTTCTTTATGCGAAAAACCGTCGTACAATACAACCCGAAATCCCAACTGGGCTTTGTCACTTCCCAAAAGCGATTCCGGGTGATTAAGACAGGTCTTCAGCTAATCTCTCTCGGCATCAAAATGGCGTTCAAATATCAGCGCGCAAAGCGTAGCTTCCAAAAAGCACAAGCACGCTTAACCTCGTTTGAATTGTGGAAATCAAAATTCGATAAATAGCCGCAAACGGCGGTTAAACACACAAAAACCGATGTATAAACATCGGTTTTTGTCATTAAAATCATCAGTTGTTTTTACAACCCTTTTCTTATATGCACCAGTTTTCCGTATTCGTCCGTAACTGAGTAATACATAACCGCGTTGATTACCTCGTGTGCGTCCAAAAGCTCTCTCGGATTTATTTCACGCTTGTGAAGCTTTGCAATCAACGGCGTATTTATCTTTTCCGGGATAAGCGCGTTGACGAAAATGTTTTGCTTATGAAGCATCTCGCCCTGGCTTTCCACCACGCTGTTAAGTGCCGCTTTTGCCGCGGAATAATTTGTGAGGTTCTCTCGTCCTCTTGTTGAAGACGACGAACTCATAAACACCAAATTGACCTTTTTACCGAGCGTTTTCGCATACTCTATCAGCACGAGATTCGAGCGCAGATTCACGTCGAAGATTTTTTCATACGACTCCACGATATTAACGGAATCGTCCGCATATGCCGCCGCGACGTTGATGATTACGTCCGGCTCGAACGGACAAGCCGACTTGATGCTGTCTATAGTCAGCCCCTGTAAATCAAGCTCTCTATGCGACGGTGCAAAATACTCCACTCCGTCCGCTTGCAAGGCTTGCGCTATACATTGCCCCACGCCGCCGCTTCCGCCAAGCAAAAGCACTTTGCCCTCGATTTTCGGATAGGTGCTTTTTGCGGTGGACAAGCTCAAATAGTCTATGTTCATAAACTGCTCTGCAAGGAACAAATCCTCTGGATAGGTTATCTTGATGTTAAAGGAATTAGGCTTAAAGAATAATACGTTTGTCTTGTTCGGCATCTGATTGACGATAGCCGTGCATTCTCTCGTTGACGAAAACCATTCCTTAATATCGTTGAAGCGGAAGGCTTCGGGAGTTTGAATAAGACAATATTCGTTTCTGTTTACAAAAATCCCCTCGTTTGTCGAAAGCGTATCGTTGATATTCGACGACATAATCACCGCGGAATGGTTGTCAAGCTGATTGATAAATTCGCGATAAATTTCCTTTTTCACAAACGGACGAGAGCAGTCTTGAAAGATAATCTTGTCAACGTCCTCAAAATTCTCCGCGATATAATCTATCGCCGCCTTGATGGATTTGTTGCGCTTATCTCCACCCTTTATGCAAATAACGTTATACTTATTTGCGATATATCCGCTTACAAACTCGTCCTCGTCCACAACCGCCACGATTTCGTCGAAGCAACCGCTTTCCTTCATGCCGTTTATAGAATAGTAAATAACCTCTTTTCCGTTGAGCTTGAGATACTGTTTATGCACCTTGCTTTGGAATCTTGCACTCAATCCCGCCGCCAAAATCACGCCTACGTTCATAATTTTACCTCACTATGCCTTTTTCTTTCAATATATCCGCAGTGTGCCTGTAATCATCGATTTTTATACAGTCCACTCCGCCAAGCAGCATATGTTCGTCGTTTCCGCCCTTCTTAAAGTCGTCACCGATAAACAAAACGTCTTCTATGCCGAGTCCTCGTTGTTCGATATATCCGAGCAAGGCATTAAATTTATTGTATTTTTTCGCCGAAATATCAAAGGATGACGTTCCGCCGATAAAACAGTTATAATCGGAAAACGTGCTTGCAACAAGGTCATATATTCTCGTCCTTTTCTTGCCGTCGGGATCGAAGGCAAGCTTATCCTCGAGAACAGCTTTGGTTCCCAACAACGGGAAGGTGACAAGCCCTGATTGATGAAACTCTACGTTTTCCCCCACGTAATGCGTATATCCGGTTTCTTCACGCAGCTTTGAAATCGCAGCCTCGAAGAAGCTTCTGTCAACCGAATATTCGTCGTTTCTAATCAACTTAAATTCTCCGTCAATCACGGTTGATTCCTGGATTCCGTAATTGCCGACGATGTCTATTTCAAACCCGTTCATTTGGTCGAATATTCGACGGCAACCGCCTGCGCCAAGCATAACAAGCCCGTATCTTTCTTTAAGGGCATACAGCAAGCGTTCGTTTTTAGGTTCAAGCTTGGATTTGTGCTGAGTCAGCGTTCCGTCCAAGTCCATTGCAATCAGTTTATAGCTCATAATCGTTCATCATACCTTCGCAGTATTTCAAATCCTGAAAATAGGTGATTTTCATATTGTTTTTGAACTCAAAGTTTACGTCCAATCTACTGTTTTCCGGAAGATGTTGATTGGTCGCGGTAATGGTTTTGGAGTCCTTATCGAAGTTGTTATACAGCAATTCGAATCTAAATGCCTCGGGAGCCTCTATCAGATAATAATCCTCTCGATTAACGACGTGTTGTTTATAGCTTCCCAAGCTGGCAACGATTTTTTGCCCGGTAATAACCGCATCGGCGTCATTCAATCTTTCGAGATAATCGTCGACAAGCGCAGAGGTTACCATGGGTCTTGCCGCCTCCAAAACGATTATCTTTTCACAATCATAATTCCGTTTGATATACGACAGCGCGTTATACAAGGATTTGTTTCTGGTATCACCGCCTTCCACCGCCTCGATTTCGGGATAATCGTTTTTTACCTTGGCAATATATTCGCCGTGTGCGACGACAATTATTTTCTCGACCGACGCGCTGTTTTTAAGCGCGTTGATAGAATAGAAAATAACCTCTTTCCCGTTTATCGTTTGATACTGCTTGGGGATCTTACTGCCGAAGCGACTTCCCACGCCCCCTGCCAAAACTATACCTATATTCATTTGATTTTCAATTCCTTCTTTATCAAGCTTATCGTTGTATCCGATGCGTGCGGATAATTTGCTTTAAGCTCCGTACGCACAAATTTTTCTCTTTGCGCCTTCTTTGTGTCGTTGCCGTCTACAACCACGTTTTGAATAAAATCTATAATATCCTCTCTACTCAAAGCGTGATAGTATTGATCCATACATTGTTGTCCGAGAGGAACAAGCCCCTTGTACGTTTCTTCCTCGGATTTAATCATATAACAACACGGCTTTTCGGTATAAAGATACTCGCCTATAAACGAACCGCAATCGTGAATCATTGCGTCGCTATCGACAAATTTTTGATAATAATCGCCCGATGTATCGTATTCCATATTAGGACTTTCAAGCAATCTCTCCAAATATTCGTCGATTTGTTGTTGCGTCCATACCTTGTGCGCCTTGAGATTATCCATCAACAGCGGGTGCGGTCTAAAGACAAAATCAATATCGGGGAACATTTTAGGCAGCTCCACAAACAGCTCGGAATATGTCAAGAAATTCGATATATTAAGGTTCTTCCAGCCCCACACTGTATGGTGCGGACAAATGAGTATTCTCTTTCTGTCTCTTGGCTCCGGCTTGAAATCCGCAAGACCGTCCGCTTTGACGTACCCGGTCACTACACCGTTTCTTCCTTTGATTTTCTGCACCTGTTGCAAATGCTTCAAATTGGACGGCGTTTCCACGCAAGCCTTCCACACGTAGTTGTAAAAATCGGTAGCGATAACCTCGTCCCAGAATTTGAGCGCGGCAAAGCCGTAGCTCGAATACAACGACAGCACAGGCTTATCAAGGAAATATTCTATCTCGTGATATCTATGCACCAGATGCTTATACGGATTGCAGAAAAAGATTATACTGTATTCGTCTTTAAGCTCCAAATACTCGTCGGTTTGCTTATCGTATCCGCCTATAACCCTATCGCCGTATTCCGCTTTAAGTCCCTCATACGTGTCGTCATACAAATCACGTTGATATTTCATAGTGCGACTAACATTCGGCGCAACGATAATATACGGGTCAAAGCAGGGATCCGCACACATTTTTTCAAAAATCGGGCGCATCGGAAAAACGCTCTTAAACACCACGATAAACGCGACTTTTATTTTGCCGTTCTTTTTATATATCGCTCTTATTCTTGCAATCTTGCTCGCATAACTGTTTTGTACGCGAATAAATCGACAACGCTTCTTCAATGCTTTTGCTTTATTTATAACGATTTTTGCAAACGGCTCCTTGCTCTGCTCTTGTACGGTTTGTGCCGCTCCTTTTTCTTTCTTAAGGAACTCTCCAAAGCCGTTTTCTTTCTCGTCGGACTCGGAATGGTCCTTAAGTCTATCGCAAATATACTTGTTGTCAAGACATTTTTCAAGTGTCAATTCACACAACGATACTTGTTTGAAGAAAGAATCCGTTGCGTATTTTTCGGAATTGTATTCCGCAACAAAATCAAAGCATTTTTTTGCAATTTCTTCTTTTCTGCCTCTTTCGTATATATCCTTCAGCACCGTTCTGAACGTTACGCTATCGTTATCCAATCGCAACAGCTCCGCGCTATTCCACTCGTACACCTCGTCGTTGACGTCGAAAATATATACGTATCTATTCCCTTCAAATGGCTTTGCGTCGACAACGGGGATAACAACGGGGACGCCGAATTTTACGGCATCAATCGCACTGCTTCCGTTAGCCAAAACAACGTCAACGTTGTTTCGTATATACTCGTTGCAGTCCTCAAAAGTCATCTTTCCGGTATAAATCAAGCTCACATAATTCGACGAGCAATCGGAAAATTGTCCGCTAAACATCGTTTTAGTTTTGCCGACAATGTGGATATTAACGCGCCTGTCCAAATTTTGAACTCTCAAATTGCGCACCAAATTTGCAAGCATATTGCCGTGGCTAGCCGAAAAATCTCCGTATACGCCTATATTTATCACGTTTTCGTCGACAATCGGCTGCGCAACAAACCGTGGCTCTCCGCACACGAATGGCGGAATATAAATCAATTCTTTTTCTTCGTCTTTATATTGCGGCATAACACAGGCACCGCTCATATAAGATAAAGCGTTTGTATCGGTCAATAACGACTTTATGCTTTGCGCACAATGAGCGTTGTTAAAATGCGAAACGAGCCAATCGACCGCTCTTGCATTATAGCTATACAAGCACACTTTTGCATCGTTTAAGCCCTTGATATGCGCAAGCAAATGCAACAAATAATTGCACGGTGCAAAAAACGTCGCACCGTTTAGACTTGCAAAATCGGTGTCCGCCGTTAATTGGAAAATATTTGCCACCTCGTCCGTAAAATCCTCATCATCGGGCAAAACGTCGTTAACAAAAATAACGTCGTTTCCAAGCTTTGCAACGGAGGTAGCGAGCTTCATTACTATTTTCTGTGTGTCCGTTAATGTCGCACCCGTCTCAAGAAAAAACACCGTTTTATTCATCATTTTCTCCCTCTTTTTATAAATCTATTTATAAGAAGCTTTGTTTTGTCTAAAAAATTCATATTGCTGAACTTGTTATATTTTGCTCTAAACATCAGATAATCGCCGTAATAACGGGCTTTCCCTCTCAAGGCTTTATATAATTTCAGCTTCGCCATCTGATGCGAAATCGTCGAATTCGCCAAACACGCACCGACGCTTAACCTGCTTGACGTTATCAACGTCACCAAAGAATCGACCTGATTTACAACGTTAAATTTTTCCTGCACGAAATCATAACATTTTTCGGCGATTTCAACCTTTTGTCCGTTATAAATATGGTCGATTACCTGTTTTATACCGTACGTTTTTTCAGTAGTTTTTTCAACGTCCTCGACGCTCCAGCCCAGGCAATAATCCTTTGCGTCGAAAATATAGGCGAATTTATCGTCTCTAAACGGCACGCCCGATACAATCGGAACAACGGTCGGCACGGATGCCAACGAAACGTCCAATGCCGAAATTCCCATTGCCACAACCAAATCGGTATTTTCACGGAAATAATTTGTTTTTTCATCGCCAAACAAATACGAATTAAACACAATCTTCATATTCGGCGAAAACTTGTTGACGTTGATAAGCTTTGTAGCGTTCCCGTCGCCAATCAGGTGGAATTTAACGTCCTTTATTTCTTCTTCGGCTATATTGTTTAGCACGTTTAACAAGGAATAAATTTTATCTCCGTCGAGCCTCCCGAACCAGCCGATATTTATTTCACCGTCTTTAATTATACCCCTAGCAGGAATCCGAGTGGGCGCGTGCAATTCGTCGAAAACAACGGGAAAATATCGTTTTTCAAAGCTTAACTTCGACTGTTTTTCAAGCGCATACCAGTTCGCGCAATCCATAAAGCCATAGGCATTATTGTTAAAAAGCAATTTGTAAACACTTTTTACGTTTGCGCGTTTAGGAAGCTGATAATTCATCCAATCAATAATTTGCGGATGCAAAAATAAAAGCAATATTTTTGCGTTTTTAAGATCTTTAATTTCCTCCAACAAATAGAACAACTGATTGTATGCCGTCACGAAAAACGCATCGGAAAACATAGCTTTGTTTTCCTCTGTAATATCGCAGAAATTGATTTTTGAATCGAGATAGCCCTCTTGAATTTCCTTGTTTGAGTTATTTACACAAAAAACGTCGACGTCTTTATTTTCGGCTATTGCGTTTGCAACGCAATAATATAGCGCAAAATCTCCTTTCGCCAAAACGTTTTTTCTGAAATAAAAAACTATTTTCTTTCTTTGTGCCATATTAAAATTTCCCTTTTATAACGGCATTTGCAGGAACGTCCTTCGTGACGATTGCCCCTGCTCCTATCAAAGCGTTTTCGCCTATCGTAACTCCGGGCAATATCGTTGCGTTTGCACCGATAGATGCGCCTTTTTTTACGATTGTTTGCAACAATTTGAAATCTTTGTTGTGTGATTTGGGAAATTTATCGTTGCAAAACGTTGCGTTGGGGCCGACAAAAACATCGTCCTCCAATCTAACACCGTCCCACAACTGAACGCCACATTTTACAGTAACGTTATTCCCTACGATAACGTCGTTTTCCACAAAACAATTTGCGCAAATATTGCAATTTTCGCCTATAACGGCACCCTTTAGAATAACGACAAATTGCCACACGTTGGTGTTTTTGCCGATATTTGCACTTTGCACGTCGGAAAGATGATGTATCATATCACGCCTCAAATCCGTTTAATGCGTCGATAAGATAATCGACCTGCTCGTCCGTCATGCCGTAATACACGGGAATAGACAATTCGCACGCTGAAATCTTTTCGGCAATCGGGAACGCGCCCTGCTCGAACCCGAGATTTTTATATGCGCCCTGCATATGCATCGGCTTCGGATAATGCTTGTTGGTCCCGATACCCTTATCGTTCAAATATTTTTCAAGCTCGGCGCGCTTATCGCACAGCACCGCAAAAATGTGCCAGACGTTATAATGATTTTCGTCGCACGGTTGCGGCATAACGATAAGCGGATTATGAATCTCGTTTATCAATCTCTGCGCAATTCTATTTCTTTCGGTATTCCACTTGTCCAAATCCTTGAGTTTCGCGTGCAAAAACGCTGCCTGCAGCTCGTCCAATCTGGAATTTGTCCCCTGCATAATATGCTCGTATTTCACCTTCGAGCCGTAATTTCTCAAGCAATACAGCTTATCTGCAAGCTCGTCGTCGTTTGTGACAATCGCTCCTGCGTCGCCGAGCGCGCCGAGATTTTTCCCGGGGTAGAAGCTGAAGCCGGCGGCGTCGCTGTAATAGCCCGACTTATGTCCCTTATACTTTGCGCCGTGCGCTTGTGCGGAATCCTCGATAAGCTTCAATCCGTGCTTGTCGGCAATTTCTTTGATTTTATCCAAGTCCGCCATGCGACCGTAAAGATTCACCGCCATAATAGCCTTCGTGTTTGCGGTGATTGCTTCTTCGATTCTATCGGGATTTATATTAAACGTATCCAAGGTCGGCTCGACAAACACCGGCGTCGCTCCAACGTACGACACTGCAAGCGCGGTGGCGATATATGTGTTAGACGGCACGATAACCTCGTCGCCCGCGCCAATTCCCATCGCCTTCAAAATCAAATACAAGGCGTCCAAGCCGTTACCGCAACCGATGGCATATTTCGTTCCGCAATAATCTGCAAAATCCGCCTCGAAAGCTTTAACCTCGTTTCCGAGAATAAAATCGTTTGCATTCAGCACTCTTTCAAAAGCAGATGTCAAATCCTGCTTAAGCTCGTTGTGCATTGCTCCAAGATCCAAATAAGGTATTTTCATTTTCTTTCTCTCGTATTTTAGGAGTATAATCCTCCACTATAGTTTATTATATTATATAGTATTATATTCCAAATAGCAAGAGGTATTTATGCAAGAGGACGAGCCAATGCTCGTCCTCTTGTAAAAATCGGTTGGATTTTATATTATCCGAGAACCTATGCAACCTGAGAGTACGTTCCGTCCACAAGCTTGTAGAATTTCGTCGTCTTGGTTGCCTTATCGTAAATAGCAATGTCCTTATCAGTTGCCATTTCGTCCTTGAACTCGACAAGATAGTAGCTTCCGCCTTCCGTCAAGGTCAAGCCCTTATCCGTATTTGCGCTGTTGAATGCGCTTACGTCGGTTATTTTGCTGATATAGGTTTCAAGCAAACCTTCGCAGTATGCGCTGTCCGCAGTCTTGTTGTATGCACCTGCCGCGTTGGCGTCGGTCGCGCTTTCAAACGTCGTTGAGCTGTATCCTATCATCTCGATATCTTCAAAGAAGAACAGGAAGAACTCTGCCGCTACCGAATTATCAAGCTCGTAAAGCTCATATCCTTCACCCTTCAACGTATCGATTATCGTTTGTCTTACAGGATAACTGCTCGTCGGATAGCCCGGGTGTCCCTTGTAATAGTAGACGTAATCCGTTCCATAGGTTTGCATTGTTATTCTCATGTAATCCTCGAGATCTTCACCTTCTCCGCTCCAGCTCGTTCCGAGAATCATCATGACCTTTTTATTTGAGTTGGTCGCTTCCGCAAAGGTGTTTTCGTCGATATGATACAATGACTTGAACGTTGCCTTTTCTTCTTCGGACAATGCCGCAAGCAGGCTGTTGAGATAGTTCTCTTTAATTGTTTCGTTATTCTTAAGTTCGGATAAGAAGCTCGTGATAAACGTATTGTCGGTAAGGTTCTCGCCGATGCGAAGTCTTCCCGTAAACCACTTCACGTTATTCATTTCTTTTGCGATAATCGGAGCATATACGGACAATGAAGCTCTATAATACGGAAGTTGTGTCATTCCGATTTCGCCTGCGACAAACTGATTCCATGCGGTGGACATTTCGGTGTACAATGCTTGAGCATTCTCATTGCCGAACAAATCGTTAATGTTATTTGCAGTCCACGTGCCGTCCGTAAACATTCCTGCATTCCAGTTTGCAGAAGGAATACCGTTTGAAATAAGCAATTCAACGATTATTCTGGAATAGTTATCCGTGCAGTAAACGTTGAAATGTGCGTCATTGTTGAGTGCGTAAAGTTCTGCAACCCATGCTTTTGTATTTGCCAATGCCGCATTCCAAGCAACGTTATGATCCGCAACGGGGATTTCCGACATATTATCAGGAAGATTATCCCAATCGTACGCTCCCTTTCTGCTCAACCATACGTACGTATTGTCTGCACTGGTTTTGCTTGTAAGCGCAACGCTATCCAAGTCCATCTTGTGAAGCGTGAATATCGAAACGGGGAACGTTGCATTGAAGAATGCAATATTGTAATTATCGGAGCTTACGCCAACCGTCAAGTTGTACTCCGCAATCGCATTGTCGCTTGCGCCGTAGAATACGGCATTTACGCTATATGCACCCCAGAATACGTCCAAATTTGCATTTCCGGCGGCAATATCCGCTGCTGTGGTAAGCGTTTTGCTTTCAACAAGCGTATTGCCGTGATATGCCTTGAGCTCGATTTTGGAAATCGTTTCGGAAGCATCTGTCCAAGCGACTTTTATTTGCTCGTTTTCTTCATTTTGCGTAGCTGTTGCCGTCACGGAAATCAAGCTATACGTCGTCAAGGTCTTTGTCGCAACGTCGTAAATAGCAATGTCCTTGTCGGTTGCCATTTCGTCGGTGAACTCGACCAGATAGTAGCTTCCGCCCTCTTTCAACGCAATACCGTTGTTTGCATATTTCGTATTAAACGCACTTATATCGGTTACCTTGCTGATATAGGTTTCAAGCAAACCTTCGCAGTATGCGCTGTCCGCAGTCTTGTTGTATGCACCTGCCGCGTTGGCGTCGGTCGCGCTTTCAAACGTCGTTGAGCTGTATCCTATCATCTCGATATCTTCAAAGAAGAACAGGAAGAACTCTGCCGCTACCGAATTATCAAGCTCGTAAAGCTCATATCCTTCACCCTTCAACGTATCGATTATCGTTTGTCTTACAGGATAACTGCTCGTCGGATAGCCCGGGTGTCCCTTGTAATAGTAGACGTAATCCGTTCCATAGGTTTGCATTGTTATTCTCATGTAATCCTCGAGATCTTCACCTTCTCCGCTCCAGCTCGTTCCGAGAATCATCATGACTTTTTTATTAGAGTCGGTCGCTTCCGCAAAGGTATTTTCGTCGATATGATACAGTGACTTAAACGTTGCTTTTTCTTCTGCCGTCAACGCCGCAAGCAAACTGTTGAGATAGTTTTCCTTCAGTTTGCCGTCGCTCTTAAGACCGGAAAGGAGATTCGAGATAAACTCGTTATCGGTAAGGTTTTCGCCGACGCGAAGTCTTCCCGTATACCACTTTACGTTGTCCATCTCATTTGCGATAATCGCAATATATTTCGACAATGAAGCGCTATATCTCGGAAGCTCCGTCATTTTGATTTCGCCTGCAACAAACTGATTCCACGCCGCAGCCATTGTATTGTAAGTGTCTTGTGCGTTGGTGTTGCCGAAAAGGTTGTTCAATTCGTTTGCAGTCCACGTGCCGTCCGCAAACATAACGGCATTCCACTTATCGGTGGGGATTCCGTTTGCGATGGTGAAATCTGCCGCAATTCTTGAATAGTTATCCGTGCAATAAATCGTGAAGTGCGAATCGTTGTTGATTTCATAAAGTTCTGCAACCCATGCTTTAACCTTTGCAAAAGCGTCGTTCCACAAGGTACCTGCCTTTGCAACGGGCATTTCGTGCATATGCTCGGGCAAATTATCCCAGTCATACGCATTGGGTCTGCTCAACCAAATGTACGTGTCAAGCGTGCTTGCTATTGCGGTATTATCGGCGTCCATCATGTGCAAAGTAAATATCGACACGGGGAACGTTCCGTTGAAGAATGCGATTCCGTATTCGTCTGCACTTACGTTTGCAGTGAGGTTATACGTTGCTTTGCAATCTTCAACCGCGCCGCAAATCGTCACTTCGACGTCCCATTTACCATAGAACACGTCGTATTCGATGTTACCGTTTGCAATATCTTCCGCTTTATCGAGAGTTGTTTGATCAACAACGTCGTCGCCGTGCTTAACGGTGATTTCGATTTTCACAATGGTTTCGGACGGATTTGCCCAGCCTACGACAACCTTTTGCTCGTCTTGCTTTTGAGCTGCGGTTACATCGGCTGTTATGGGATTCTTCGTCCAAAGTGCTTTCAAGGTCAAATTTGACGATGCTGTAACTGTTTGTCCGTCTTCATAAGCAACGGTATTTGTATCGTCTTTTGCCCAACCTGCAAACGTATATGTGGGATTTGCAAACGCATTTGCAGTGAGCGCAACCTCGCTTCCCGCGTCAACGGTCATAGAAGCCATTGTTCCCGTTCCGCCGTTAGCGTCGAAGCTTATCGTGTATTGGACTCTGTTCCACACTGCATACAAATTAAGGTCTGCACTCAACGTTACGGCTGCGCCGTCTGCGTAAACCACTTCTCCGTCTGCAGAGGTCGCCCAACCTGCAAAGGTATGATTCGGATTAACAAACGTGTTAGAAGGCAGATTTGTCTCCGCGCCTTCGTTGACGGTCACCGTAGCCAAAGTACCCGTTCCGCCATTTGCATTAAAACTTATCGTATGTTGATTTTGGCTCCACACCGCATACAGCTTAAGGTCCGCAGTCGGTGATACGGTTGCGCCGTCGGCGTAAACCACTTCTCCGTCCGCAGAGGTCGCCCAACCTGCAAAGGTGCAGTTCTGTTTAACAAATGTGTTAGTGGGCAAATTGACTGCTTCGCCTTCGTTAACGGTCACTGCGTCTAAAGTTCCCGTTCCGCCGTTAGCGTCAAACTCAACCGTGTAAGTAACGGTCTTGTCGCACGCAACAAACGTCAACGCCATGCAAAGCACCAATATTGCTATCAACACAAAACTTGTTTGCTTTTTCATAGGTTCTCCACCCCTTTTAATTATTTTTTAATAGTATATCACTCTATAATCGGCTTTTGCAACAATTTATGCAATATTTAACCATATGTACGAAAATTCGGCTCTTCAAAACTCTCTCTCGGCATATAATATTGACTTTTTATCGTACACGGTGA
>CAZUZK010000009.1:0-48603 GCA_964624745.1 uncultured Bacteroides sp.
TTTGTATTCGAGTTTACTGTGTGTAGAAACGACAACCGTGCGCCAACTCATTGTCGATAATATGCCGTTAGATCTATGGTTTCTCTATAATATCCCGTCGGCGATTGGGTGATGAGGAGCGCTTCTTCATCGGCATCGATTTTCTTTGAACGTTTTTGTCCTCCAACACCAGCCTTGCCTCCAATTAACGTTAAATCTGACGTGTCACCGTTACACTGCATAAAATGTAATACTGACATTATCAATTCAATTTGACTTTTTTCGTCCATTTGAACAAATGTTTCTCTTTTCTCTTCAAGAAATGCACATTGTTTCTTCATCGTAATCAAATTTATGTATGGCTCATGTGAAAGTTTCTGGCACAATGTGTCGTATAGGGCAACATTTTGTGCTTTAGATATTTTATCAAACTCAAATGAAGGCTCAATGTTCTTCTGTTTGGTTTTTTTGTCTTTAAAAGCGCAAACCTTTTTTAGATAAGCAGTGCTTTCGCCATCTAACACAAGTTGGTTGGCATTACAAAGTATAATTCTATCTTCGGTCTTTCCCTTGAGCCAATAATATGCTCCATTGAATTTCACAAGAGAGTTTTTCTTGATTTTATCAATCAAAACCCTTGGCTGTTTTAATTTCACATTTTCTTTGAGGAAATCCATGATCACACACTTCCCAAGCAATGTAACATAAATAGGGATAGGCTCAAGAGTAATAAGTCTTTTGCCTTTCTTATCCAAACTTTCGACAAGCGCAAAATGAGATGTTGCGGCAGCATCATAACCGCCGTATTTGTCGATTTGCTCTAAAACTCCGTTGCGTTTAAGAGGAACCAACTTGTCGTTTGCGCCTTTTTGCCTTATCGTTGCCTCCCACAGTTGACCGTGCCCTGAAGAGGTGAAACGTACCACTCTTGGAGTGTTTTTATTTGCGATATGACACACTTTGCGCATCGTGTCATAATTCCATGATGCTCCGTCTATTTTTTCATAGAAGAGTTTTCTGAAATCGTAGCCGTCCTTTTTCTCCTCGTCGGTTTTGGCAAGAGTCTCTTGTGCAGTAGTCTTATAGAAACGGTTGAATTTTGTATAGAAAACGTTTCCGACAACTATATTAAGATATGCGTCTTTTGCATGGTGCAAATCATTGATTTCCCTTACCTTTATAATATCCTCGACGTGCTCGTTTTTATTGACGGTGTTTTTGAATTCAACCACGTTGCCGGCCTTTGAATACACCACTTGAGTGTTCGGATACATTTGTTTAAGGATATTTGCGACCTCTTTAGTGCTTTGCTGCGTACACACGATTTGACGAGCGATAAACGCGTCCAACTCCTCGCTTGACAGAGCTGTATTTCTTGTAAGACGTTTGAATTTCTCGTCCGAGATAAGCCCCTTATTATACCAAGCTGTCCACATCGGCAACATCTTATCTCTTATGTCTTGCGGCAACGGATATATGTCTTGTTTCGCACTGTTTTCCGTCTTGTAGCATAGCACCTTATTATTGATAACGCTATCGTCTTTCAGCTTGGATTGCGGATAAATATGATCTATATCGCAAACTCTGGTATCGAGCGCTTCTTCTATCCTTATCGGCTTGCCGGAATACGCGCTTCTTCCCATTTGCATATAGTACAAATACAGCTTATCGCTCAAAAAGCGTCTATCTTCCGTCGCCTCGATTTCTTTAATCCAACCGTCTCGTTTGTCGTCTTCGATAGATTTATACAAATCGAGTAGCTTTTCTTTTCTCGACTTTGTACGTTTCTTGTCTTTTTCTTCTCCTCTTGCCATTTCGATAAATATGCGTTTCGGCGGACATCCTTGCACCTTTTCTATCTCTCTTGCAAGACACACCGAACGCCAAATAGCACGCTTGACGGCAGGCGAGCAGTACAAATCCTCGACGGTTCCGTACGTCACCTTGTTGTCATTGCGATATTGCGCATTATATTCTTCGATTTTGTCTAAAAAGTCGTACTTATTTGAGAGCAATTCCATGAGATTGCATCCCGTCTCGCGCATCGCTTCGATAATAGTAAGCATTTCGCCGCTTGTCTTTGACACGGTGAAAATCGCATCTCCGTCAAGAAATTCCCTCGACATTCTTCCCCAACCAGAACACGACCAGTCTTTGAGGCGTTTTGCCACCTCGTCGGAGATTTTGTATTGTCTCTTGATACGTTCGGTTGCACGCTTGCTATCCCCCATAATGGTGAAGCATCTTATAATTTCCTCGCACATATCGACGTCGAGATTGTCGCCGAACAATCCTGTTAAGAATATGTATGAAGAAAAATTACTCTTGATTTCCTTGTCTATTCCGGCAAAGTTCTCCTCTTTTTTACCCTCACCCTTTTCTATCAAGCCGTTATTTTCGAGTATTTCTCCTATTTTTTTGCGGTTAATTTTGCTCTTATGCGATTTTGCATAATCAAGTATCGCGTCTCTTGCGCTCTTATCGAGTCTGTTACCCTTGTAGGTCACGTTGTTAAGCTCGTTCAAGAAGGCAAATTCGCTGTACAACAACGATTGCTTCGGCAAGACGTCCTCTCCGATAAGATAGGTACATTTGTTCGTCATTCTCTCAATAAAAGCGTCCTCGCACGCTTGCTCGTCTACTACCTGCTTGAAATTCCACGGCGTGATTTTCACATTCTCGGTACCCGAATACTTTTTTACCCAAGCAAAACCGTTCTTTCCGTCGGAATGGGCGTCGTTGAGCGGTCCGACGTAATAGGGAATTCTGAACGTCATAAGCGCAACAATCTTGTCCTTTACGCTATAGCCGTCCTCTACGTTGTTGAGGAACGGGAAATTCTCGCTTGCGTTTTCCAAAATTAGCTCAAGCTCTGCTAGATGCAGCTGGTAAGGTATCACTCCGTTTTCACTTGCGCGCTGCTTTTCAAGGAAAGTACCGTCGTTTATCCTTTGCATTATTTCGGGGCATTGGCTTTCGTTAACGTATTTTTTCAAAAACGCATAAAAGTCCTCCTTTTTGCAGGGCTTTACGTTGACTTCCCTATCTCTCCCCACATATGCGGCGTAATTTGCCAGTTTCTCTCGATATGAGAATACGTCGTCGTATACCTTCTTTCCAAAATTTGTACGGATATACTCTTTAAGTAGGCTTTTATCCTCTTTGTGTCTTTCAAACTTGGCGCACATCGCGTCGGATATATACTTGTACTCTCCCAAAATTTGCGACAAAACTGCCCAATCGTATATCTTCTTCGCCTCGCATATCAGCGCGTATTCGTCATCGGAAAAAACCGACGCAAGCTGCTCTATCACAAATCCATCGTCATTAAAGCAAAAATCCTTGACTTCCGATTCCGTTTCGGGGAAAAGCTTTTTCACGGAAACCTTTCCTCCTACCATTGCTTTTATAAGCATTTCACAGGTACTATCGCCCTTTGCCCCCAAAATGTCTTTTAATTTGCGTTCCTTATCGGATTTGGTCATGTTTTTGTCCGAAACAATATCCAAAGCTTTGCTTAAATCGGTAATACATAAGGACGGCGCCTCGTCAAACATTTGTTTCAAAATCTCCTTGATGTTTTCAAAAGATTTCTCGACAAGTGCCTTATCGCCCGCCTTTATCCGTTGTCCCTCAAACAAGAAATGCCCGCGATTCTTAATTATGTGGGCAACGGCAAGATACAAAATCCTGATGTCGGTAATATTCTTCGCCTTTGTCTTATCCAGCAAATCGCGCCTCAAATGGTATATCGTCGGATAATCTCTGTGAAAATCCCTGTCGGTATAATTCGCGTCGTGGAAGAGGTTGTCGTCGTATCTCACCCCTTCGGATTTATCTTCAAAAAAGTATTTACTGTTGTTGAGACGCTCAAAGAAGGCAAAATCAACCTTCGCGATTTCCTCTGCAAATAGCTCTTGCAATAGCTTTATACGCTGTCTTCTGCGCGCATAACGCCTACGTGAGGTTCTGTTCATTCTCCTCGACTCTGCGGTTTGTGCCTCGTCAAACAGATATGTACCCCAAAAGTCATTTCCACGTGCTTTTAGCAGGTTATATTCTTCGTCGGTTGTTGCCCAACCTATGGAATTTGTGCCGATATCGAAACCTAAATAATAATTTTTTGCCATATGTATTGACATCTCCTTATCTTGTGTTATAATGGGTTTGCTTAAATGACTGACTACCATTTAAGATAACACCATGTAGTTCAAATAAAATTTTTTCACACCGCCGGATAGTCCGGTCCGCATGTTATGCGGTCTCAAAACTCGCTTTGCGAGTTTTTTGCTTTTTATAGCGTTTTATTTCAGTGCACAAAACACTTCTTGTTTTGCTTCTTTTATATAATAATTCAGTCAATGGGACTTTTTTGTCTCATTGCCGCTATTAAGTTTAATAAACTTGAAAATCCTTCCCATTTCTTTTATCCTCCGCACACAAAATAGTATAACACCGTGCATTTAAGATTGCAATACCGCATTTTGTTAAACCTACCAAAACGTCTTCCCTTCCGTAGTTATATTCTAAAATTAAAAAATCCTGCAAAAGCACCTAAAAACGCTACCAACTTAATACATTACAGATAAGAAAATAAATCCTTTATGTAAAGAAAAAAGGTCTGACACATATCGTACCAAACCTATGCTTTTCTTTGGCGCACCCAAACGGATTTGAACCGCCAACCGTCAGAATCGGAATCTGATGCGCTATCCAGTTGCGCCATGGGTGCATTCTTTGGTGAATTATAGCACACAATCGCCGGTTAGTAAACATCAATCGCAATTTTGTTCTCTATTCGCCAATTAAAACCATTTGTCTTTGTTTGAACGGACGGCAAATAGAAAAACCGCCTCGTCTAGAGACGGTTTTTGCGTTTATTTTGATATTATCTAAACACTCTGAGTTTGTCGTGAACGACCTCTATATCGAGCTTCGTGTCTTCGATTATTTCGCCGTCAAGCTCAAATCTACTATCGTCCAATGCTTCTATCGTGATCTTCTTTGCAGTGTATTCTCCGCCCCAAGAAGTGCCGACGTGTTTGCCCTTCAGGAATTTGCCGAGCAGGAATATAATTTTGCTCTTTTTCATTTCGCTGACATAGCCGACGTTGAGAAGTCCGTCGTCTACCACCGCGCCGGGGCAAATGGGAATACCGCCGCCGATAAAACCGCCGTTGCCGACGCCTATCATAAACACGCTGGTATCTTTTGTTTCTCCGTCTGCGGTAATGCGCAGATGATGGAATCTTGTGTGCAGCAAGGTATAAAACAGCGAATAATAATATGCGGCTTTACCCTTGAGCGTTTTGCATTGTGCGTATTTAAGCAAAACGTCTACGTCCATTCCTCCGCCGCCGACATTGAGGCAACGATATTTGCCAAGCTCCATATAATCGACGAAGCCTACGTTTCCCTTAAGAATAACGTCAACCGCTTTTTCGATATCCTTTGAATGTCCTGACTTTTTGATAAAATCGTTTCCGCTACCGCAAGCAATAAGCCCCAGCGTTACGTTGTCAAAATTTTCTATACCGCAAAGAACCTCGTGGAAAGAACCGTCACCGCCCATAACCACGATATTTGTATCGGGATTCTTTGACAACTCTCGCGCAATATCCGTTGCGTGACCTGCGTATTCTGTTTTATGTACAACATATTCCGCATTTTTAGCGGCGAACAACTTTTCCACCTTGTCAAGTGCCTTTAAGCTTTTGCCCTTTCCGCCATGCGGATTGATAATGATATGATACATATCTCACTCTCCATGTTATATTTGTTAATTAATTTTACCACATATGCGCAAATTGTCAACAAAATGCGAATTGATAAACAAAATGTCCAATATCTTGGACATTTGTTTGATAATCTTACGCTCTGTTTTCAAATTGCAATTCGTACAATTTGTGATAGTAGCCTTTGTTGTGCAGAAGCTGTTGATGCGTGCCTCTTTCGATTATTCTACCGTGTTGCAAAACTATTATCTGATCTGCGTGTTGAATCGTAGACAATCTGTGCGCGACAACCAACATTGTGCCGATATTGCGGATATTTTCAAGGGATTGTTGAATGACAACCTCCGTTTCGGTATCGATATTTGCAGTCGCCTCGTCAAGGATAAGAATTTGCGGTTTATGCAATACCGTTCTTGCAAACGACAATAGCTGTCTTTGTCCCTGCGAGAAATTCTCTCCTCGTTCGATAACCTCTTCGTCGAGCCCGTGCTCCTGCGACGAAATAAACGTATCGGCATTAACGTACTTGCACGCGTTTTCGATTTCCTCGTCCGAAAAGCTATCGTCGTTAAGCGTAATATTGCTTCTCACCGTACCGCTGAACAAGAACACGTCTTGAAGCATCTGTCCCACCGCCTTTCGCAAAGAGCGCACGCTTATAGTGGAAATATCAACGTCGTCTATCAATATTTGTCCTTTTTGTATTTCGTAATTGCGCACAATCAACGACAAAATCGTAGTCTTGCCTGCGCCGGTCGCGCCAACGAAGGCGCAGGTTTCTTTAGGATTTATTATAAACGATACGTCTTTCAATATCCAATCTTCGCCCTTATAAGCGAACCACACGTTCCTAAATTCGATTTTACCCTTGAAGCTGTCTATTTCCTTTGCGGCGGGCTTATCTATTATATCCGGCTCGACGTCGAGCAGATTGAACAGCCTTTCGGAAGCGGTCATTGCCTTCTGCAAATTGTTAAGTTGGTCTGCAAGATTTTGAATCGGGTTGAAGAAACGCGACAAATACAGATAGAACGCTACAATCATGCCCGGATCCAAGCCGAATTGCGTACCCAACCAGAACGTTATCGCAATAGAAGCGATATACAACAGGGTTATGAAGGGACGATAAATTCCGAATGCAAGCACCACTTTGTATCTCGCCTTACGCAAATTCTCGTTCTTCTCCAAGAATTCCAAATCCTTTTGCTCTTGACGGTTGAAAATTTGTATAAGCTTCATGCCCGATAAATTTTCGTTCAAGAACGTGTTAAGTTCGGAAATATATTGTCTTTCCTTCGTAAAGATTTTGCGCACGATTTTGCGGAACACAAAAGACGTCGCAAACACCACTGCAATGACGATGAGCATTACAAGCGAAAGCTGCCACGAAATATACAGCATTATTCCGTAAACGCCTACCACCGTCAAAACGTTTCTGATTACGTTTACGATAACGTTTGTAAACAAATCCGACATAGACGCCGTATACGACGCGACTCTCGTAACAAGCGAGCCTACCGGCATTTCGTCCAGCTGATTTTGCGCCAGCTTTTCGATATGCTCAAACACCTCGTTGCGCAAGGTATATATGATGTTCTGTCCCGCTTTTTGCAAAAGCAAGGATTCCCACACCAAAAACGCCTGATTAAACACCCCGATTGCGAGATATGCAACCGCCATTCCGATTATAAACTCAAAGTTGATTCCGTCGGATTTAAGGTTGTTCGTTATCGCGCTTACAAAAAGCGGCAAAACGATGTCCAGCACAACGTTGACCAATATAAGAAGCATCGCCCCGACAAATTTTTTCATTTCGGGCTTGAGGTAATGTGCGACGCGTTTAAGCATATCTTTTGTCGGAATATGCACGTCGCCCTTAAGCTTTTCGATATCCGATTGCATTATGCCGCACCTCCTTCAACTTCTTTTTCGAGCTTCTGCAAATACACCATTTTCTTGAACGTAGGAGAAATTTCGTTCAAGCGTTCAGGAGTATCGAAGGCTTCCACCTCGCCGTTGTTTAGCACCAAAATTTTATCGAGATGCGCAACCGTAGACACGCGCGAGGCTATTACTATTGTGGTTTTTCCCCTGCGTTTTTCGGCGATATTTGCAAGGATTGTTTCTTCCGTCTTCACGTCAACGGCAGACACCGAATCGTCGAGAATCATTATCGGCGCATTCTTCAAATACGCGCGCGCTATAGAAATACGTTGCTTTTGTCCGCCCGAAAGCGTAACGCCTCTTTCGCCCGATATTGTGTCGTAGCCCTCTGCAAACTCTTCGATATTGGAATGCACGTCCGCAAATTCCGCCGCCTCGTACACGCTCTCAATATCCGCGTCGAGATTTGAAAACGCGATATTGTTCTTAATCTTGTCGCTAAAAAGGAAGTTGTCCTGCGGAACGTATCCTATGGCGTTTCTTACGCTGTCGATATCGCAATCCATAATGTCGTGTCCGTCGATAAACACCTTGCCCTTTTCTATGTTGTAGAGTCGCAACAGCGTATTGACCAGCGTTGTTTTACCGCAACCGATTTTACCCACGACGCCTATACTTTCGCCTGCCTTAATGTCAAGGCTAACGTTCTTCAACACGTCCGCGTCGGTGTTGGGATAAGAAAACGAAAAGCCGTCGAATTTCACGTCGCCCTTCACGTCTTCAAGCACGAACGCGTTTTCGGGATTGTGGATTTCCTCTTCCTCGTCAAGGTAATTTGTGATACGCTTCAGCGACGCCTTGGAGCGTGAGCGCATTGTGACGACCTGTCCCAACGCAATCATCGGCCAGATAAGCGTATCCACGTAAGTGACAAAGGTTATCAGGTTGCCTGCCGTCATATCGATTTCATGAGAGAAGATATAAATCGGCGTACCCGTAACGTATCTATACACCAAATATCCGCCCAAGCCGAGAATTATCGCAAAAATGACGGAAATGATTATCTCGATAATTGCGTCGAACAGAACGGACACCTTAACCATATCCATATTCGCGTCCGCGTTTTTCTTCGCGATTTTGGCGAATGCGTGCAGCTGTTGCGTTTCCTTAACGAACGCTTTTATAACTCTAATTCCCGTAAAGCTCTCTTGAGAAAAATCGTATAATCTGTCAAACTGTTTTTGTCTGTTTTCCCATTTAAGAGCCATGAATTTTTCAACGAGCATACCCCATATGACGATAAGCACGAGCGGAATAAGCAATATGCAAGACAATGCCCAGTCGAGCTTTATCATTTTGTATAACGTAAGCACGGACAGGAATATCGCGTCAACGAGCATAACCGAACCCCAACCGAAAAACTCCTCTATCGTCTCGAGGTCGGTAGTAAACCACGCCATAACCGCGCCCACTTTATTTTCGTGGAAATAGCGTTGCGAAAGTCTTTCGCTCTTTCTGAACATTGTATGGCGCAAATCCGCGTCGATTTTCTGCGACGCGTTGAACAGTGAAAGTCTCCAGGTTACGCGCCCTGCAAACATCACCAACGCCACGACGAGAACGCCGAAGATAATCTCCTTCAGCTCCGCCGAATTTATCGCGCCGCCTTCGCTACCGTCGAACAAATCAACAAGCCTTCCGAGGTATTCGGGGATATATAATTGAAACACGTCTACGGCAATAAGACCGGCAAGTCCTATCAAAAACAGCCATGCGTATTTCAAATAGTATTTGTTTATGTATTTTCCAAACAGCATAATTCTTTCCTTTTTTGGATTTGAGAAGGCTTTATGCGTCGAACTAAACAAAGTGTCGTTTTAGTGCAAAAAGCACACAAAATCGAGCGTGTATCGTTCCGTTTTTTGAGCATAAAAAGCCCCGCTTGATAAATCAAGACGTCTGTCATGCGTCAAACGGGGTTGCGATTATATGCGTTGCGAAGCCGAAGCTTCGCAACGCATTGTCATTACATAATTTCGCGGTAAATCTTTTCGAGCTCTTTCTTGCCCCAAACCTGCGGACAGGGATAAAGCGGATTTGCCTCTGAACATGCGTGTGCAACCATACGCGGCAAATCTTCCTCTTTGATGAGTTGTTCGCCGTCGCGTGACAGAATACGATCGGGGATATTCATATAAGTATTCATATCGTCGATCCATTTGATAAAGTTGTTTGCTTTTTCTGCGTTGTTTGCGCCCGTGATACCTACGCAATCTGCAAGTTGAGCGAGCTTCTTATGCGCGGATTTTCCGTACGCTTTAAGCACGCGCGGTAAAATAACCGCATTCGCAAGACCGTGCGGTACGCCGTATTGTCCGCCCAAGGAGTGCGCAATCGCGTGTACGTAACCGACGTAGGCGCGAGTAAACGCCTTACCTGCAAGATAAGCAGCGTTTTGCATTTGTACGCGAGCCTCGAGGTCCTCGCCGTTGTCGTAAGCCTTCTTGAGATATTTGTAGATAAGCTGCACTGCTTCAACTGCGTCCTTCTTGGTCTGCTTTGTGTTTTCACTGCCGATATACGATTCTACGGCATGAGTGAGAGCGTCCATACCCGTCGTAGAAGTGAGATGTTGCGGAAGCGACTTTGTAAGCTCGGGATCCATAACCACGTATCTCGGGATAAGAAGCGGATCTTCAATCGGGTATTTTTCATGCGTTTCAGGATTGGAAACGATTGCCGCAAGCGTAGCTTCACTGCCCGTACCGGACGTTGTCGGAATAGCGACAAGCGGCGGGAAATGTTTTGTGGACGAGAAGCTACTCAACCAAATTTTGACAAGTCCTTTCATTTGCTGTACGCTCTTCTTCGGGCAGCATACTCTTGCCGCGATAACCTTTGCGCAGTCCATTGCGGAACCGCCGCCGACGGCTACGATAGCGTCGCATTCGTTTGCCTTGTAAAGAGCCAAGCCGTCCTCGATATTTTGAATGGTCGGATTGGGTACTACGTCGTGATAGCAGCAGCTGTGCATTCCTTCCGCTTCGCAAGCCGCGATAATGGGATCAACCTTTCCAGACGTGAAAAGGAAACCGTCGGTGACGATAAGAATGCTCTTAAAGCCGTTATCCTTAAGGAACTTCGGAAGCTTGGAAATGCTACCGGGACCGGAGAATGTCTTTTTACATTGATTCCACGGAACCAAATTCATCGCAACGCGAGCAACTTGTTGAAAGACTCTGCAACCTGCTTTCGCAATTATGTTCATTGTACCCTCCATCGTAGGGGAAAACCCGCTACTGAACGTGATATTATTTTAATGTCATTTTAACACCGCAAAATCAATTATTCAAGGATTTATGCACACTTTTTTATACAAATATATAACAAACAAATATTATAAATAAACAATCTGTTCGATTGCCGTGTTTTTATCGCTATGCTACGCTTGCCAAAACAAAAAAATCGCAAAAAAATAACGGCGATGCGAAAATCGCACCGCCGTCGAATTATAACGTAGATTACTTAAGCTCGGAGAAGTATTTGATTGTACGAACCATTTGAGATGTGTAGCTGTTCTCATTGTCGTACCAGGATACCACTTGAACTTGGCTGTTGCCGTCTTCCATCGGAGCAACCATCGTTTGAGTTGCGTCGAAGATAGAACCGAAACGGCTTCCGATGATGTCGGAGGAAACGATTTGGTCCGTGTTGTAACCGAAGGATTCGGTTGCAGCTGCCTTCATTGCGGCGTTGATGCCGTCAACCGTTACGTGACCTTTAACGACTGCTACGAGAATGGTCGTGGAGCCGGTCGGAGTGGGAACGCGTTGTGCAGAACCGATAAGCTTGCCGTTAAGCTCGGGGATAACAAGACCGATTGCCTTTGCTGCGCCGGTGCTGTTGGGAACGATGTTCACCGCAGCTGCGCGAGAACGACGGAGATCGCCCTTTCTTTGCGGACCGTCAAGAGGCATTTGGTCACCGGTGTATGCGTGAACGGTGGTCATGATACCGCTCATGATGGGAGCATAATCGTTGAGTGCCTTTGCCATAGGTGCGAGGCAGTTGGTGGTGCAGCTTGCTGCGGAAATGATGTTGTCCGTTGCTTTCAACGTGGTGTGGTTGACGTTGTAAACGATTGTGGGAAGGTCGTTGCCTGCGGGAGCGGAAATAACAACCTTACGTGCGCCTGCGTCGATGTGCGCTTGAGCTTTTGCCTTAGAGGTGTAGAAGCCCGTGCATTCCAAAACGACGTCTACTCCAAGCTCGCCCCAGGGAAGCTCTGCAGCTTTTGCTTTTGCGTAAATTGTGATCTTCTTGCCGTCTACTACGATGTAGCCGTCTTCTTTGATCGTGCCGTCTTCGTTGAGAACTGCGTCACAGCTTTCAACCGTGTGAGAATTTGCATAGTTGCCTTGAGTTGAATCGTATTTCAAAAGATGTGCGAGCATCTTGGGGCTTGTGAGGTCGTTGATAGCTACGACTTCATAACCCTCTGCACCGAACATTTGTCTGAAAGCAAGACGTCCGATACGACCAAAACCGTTGATAGCGACTTTTACGTTTGCCATTATAAATTCCTCCATAAAGGTGTATTCGATATTCGATTGGATTTCCAACCGTCATTATTTTACAATTATTACACAAATTATGCAACTATAATTTGCGTATTTTTTTATCGACTTATAAAGATATATTGCGTTTTAGCGCACCGTCGGGTGCAAGTCTTCGCCTCAATCGGCTATAAACGTTATTTTTCCGCTCGCCCAAATCGTAAGGTTGTCGATAAAATAGACAAAGGGCAACGGCGCAAGACAGGTTATACCCGTTACGAGAGTTGCCATAGAATTGCTTTGCGCAAATTTTGAAAATCGATATATCCAGGAAATGAACCAGCCGAAAAAGAAATACAGCAAGCCCTTTTGCCATTTCGGGCGATTGTCGAAACGATACGCAAAGGAACGTCCGTCCTTATTGTTCGGCTCCATCGGCAGCGTGACGAAAAATCGACTACCGCTCCCCTTTTTGCTTTTTACGCTAACGCTTCCGCCATGCTCGCCCACTATACCCTTGACGATATAAAGGCCGACGCCCTGACTGTTTCCGCTCGACCTCGATTGATCCTCCGTGTAAAATCTGTCGAAAACGAGGGGCAAACTCTCCTTTGAAATGCCTATACCCTTGTCCTTCACGGATATAATGAAATCGGTTTTTCTTGTCTCGAAGCGCACCTTGATAGTCGTACCCTCGTCGGAATACTTCACCGCATTTGAAATGAGATTTTGCATAACCCTTTCCATTTGAAGTTCGTCGAGCCTTATCTTGACGTCGGGTATTTTGCTCACCTTCAGCGTTATGTTTTTCGATTCGGCAATAGGCTTTAATTTCTGCATTATTTTGCCGAATGTCACCCTTGCCTCGTGAACGAGCATATGTGCGGATTGCTTTTTGATTTCCTCGCGAGAGGTCTCCACAAGTCCGATAACCATCTCGTTCATTTCCTTTGTTTTCTGCGAAATGAGAGCGGCGTAATCCTTGTCGTCCAAGCCGTCGCTCAAGCATTCGGCGTATCCCGAAATAACCGCCAGCGGCGTTTTCATATCGTGCGCGACGGACGCGATTGCCTTGTTTGCGCGCTGCGACATATCCGCTTCCTTATCGGCATATGCAAGCAGCTTGCGGCGCAGTTCCTCGACGCTTTTCATTATCGCGCCGTACACGCCAACGCCGTGCGTATCTACGGGAGTGTACAAATCTCCCGACTCCAGGCGCGCCAATGTATTTTCGATTTCACATATCTGTTTTTTGTTCATAAATGCGGTTTATACCTATAAAATGCGCAAATAAACATCGTATTTGCGCATTTTCTTTTTTTTAATCCTGCCACTTATAGCCCAAGCCCCATACGGTAACGACGTTGTTTATATCCGCTTTTGAAAGCTTGTCTCTCAAACGCGCTATCGTCACGGCGACGGTGTTTTCGTCTATATATTCCTCTATTCCCCATACGTCGTCAATCAGCTTTTGCTTGGGCATAATCTGATTCTCGTGCAAGGTAAGATAGTCTAAAATCTTAAACTCTTTTGCGGTAAGTCCGAGCGGTTCGCCGTCCACCTTCGCCTCGAATCGCGTCGAAGAAATGGTAAGCTTTCCGTAACGGCGATCCTCTTGCTTGTTCACGGTATTGAACTCGTAATATCTGCGTAGCTGTGCGTTTACGCGCACCACCATTTCCTTGAAGGAAAACGGTTTTGTAATATAGTCGTCCGCGCCAAGCTCGAACATTCGCACCTTATCGTCTTCACTTGCCTTTGCGGACACGACGATTATCGGAATCGTCATTGTCTGACGAAGAGTTCTGCAAACGTCATAGCCGTCCACCTTCGGCATCATAATATCCAAAAGCGCAATATCGGGCTTGACCTCTTTTGCAAGCTTCAAGGCTTCGGCTCCGTCGTAGGCTTGACACACCTCGTAGCCTGCTCTTGTAAGATAGCTTTTCATCATATCGGAGATTTCGCCGTTATCTTCGGCAATCAACACTTTTCTCATATTTACGCTCCTTATTCTTATTGTACACCATTATCGCTATTGCTGTCAGCAATTTTTTTCTCGGCATTTGCAAAATATCTCGCATACGCTTTTTTGCAATACCAGGCGTGCTTATCCTTTTCTTCTTTTTCGGGAAGCTTGTAGGTATATTTTCCGTTCACTCTCCAGCCGTTCAGCATACCTATGCTAAATGCGTCCATAGGACAGAAAAACGAACATCTCGTACACATTATGCAATCACCCGAAAACTTAATTTTTCCGTTTGCGTCAATTATTATATTGTGTTGCGGACAATTTTTCGCGCACAAGCCGCACCCGACGCACTTGCTTTCGTCAACCTTGAAGAATCTTCCGTTCACCTTCATTGCCGGGTGTTCGATTCTAAATATCCAAGCTATCAAACGTCCGAAAGGCACTCTGCTTAATTTGTGTTCCACCCCGTTCAATATTTCGTTTGCCTCGATAGGAGCAAGCCCCTCCATGGCGTTTTTCATCTTTACCGTCATAGCGTCGGTATGTCTGAAAATCATATTGTACGGCATAGCATAATGATATTCGCTTCCCGCAACAAAGCCTTTCTTTTTCAAAATAGAATTGAGTTTGAGCGAGGATATGTTGTTTAGCTTAAGAGGCTCTCCCGACGATTTAAGAACAAAATATTTCTTTCCTTGAACCTTAGGCAATTTTCTTGCAAAATCCAATACGTTCACGGGCGCGTTGAACGCGTGTACGGGATAAGCAAAGCCCACAAGCTCGAAATCGTTAGGATTCGGGGCGTCTTCGCTACCCTTCGCAATCGGATAAATCGCAGTTTCGACCTCGTTTTTTTCAAACTGCGCCTTGAACGCCTCGCATACTCGTTGAGTGTTTCCCGTCCCCGAAAAGACATATATAATCGCTTTTCTCATCAATAGTTCTCCTCTTGAAAATGCTTGAACATCGCATTATGGTCTTTGTCGAAATAATAGGTGCAGTTTTCGGCTTTCGCGTGAGTGTCATACCACACCTGCGCGTAAAACGGCATGAATTTGGACAATCTGTCATAGTCCCACGGCTGCGGTTGACAGCATTCCGGGCACCAATGTCCTGCCTTAAGCACGCAGTACGGAGACGCAAAAAATCTATGTCCGTCGTGGCACTCCCACTCGAGCTTTGTATACATATCGCCCTTAACCATAGATTCGGAAATACATTTTCCGCCCCTGAATTTAGCGGCATCGCGCATATCCTCTATGTCCAATTCGTCGTCGCTCTTGCTTTCGTCATAGCCGTGATCGAGAATATATCCGTGTTCCTTAAGCTTCGTTATGTCGCGCATATCGTCGTAGTCTATATCCGCGTCGGGAAGCTGTCCCTTTGCAAGAATGGGGAATTGCGACCAATCCGACGGCATACATTGCAAATTTTCACTGCCGCCGAAGAATGCCTTTACTCTTCCCGTCTGCTTTGTATTCACCCAATATCTAGGCGCGTTCGTATCTTTAAGCAACGGCTCGATTGCGAGCTTCGACACGACTCTTGCAGGCACCGCCTTGCCGAGCGCGTAATACCAATGCGTATGCAGTATCTCTTGCCAATAATCCTTGACGTCTTCCTTTTGGAAATCGAAATACTCGTTCAAAACGTCGCTGTCTTGAAACCACATACAATGGAAATTTCTCAACGAATTCCACTGCGGCTTCATATATTTTTGCGTAGAGCCGCCGATAATTTTGAACCCCTCGTCAAACGTATCGTAGCCCGTAACGCGATTGCGCGCACCGCCGCCGATATTATAGCATTTTTTCCAGAACTTCTCTTCCAATTCTCCCCTTGCGTCTTTTTCTACGAGGTTGCGCATGAGAAGTCCGCTGTCGCGCGCCGTCACCCATTCAATCGGAGCGTTAAAACAAGTGTGGAACATCAAACCGTCCTTCATATTGTTTGTCAGCATACGATTATGGAGCATTCCCGTTTGGCGCAACACCGCCCAATGCTCTATTTCGCTGTCCACGACGTAACGCTCGCCCTTTATTTTGCTTGCGGAATATTCGTCGTACGTGCTTGAAATAAGCGGATCGCCCACTCTTCCCCACGGGTGCTTATAATTTCTGTTTCCGTAAATCGCAACGGTGGAAATATGCACGAGCTTCGGCTGATTTTCCTTTATCTCGGATATAACGTCCACAACGTTCATTGCGCCGATACGGTTGCATCTATCCGTCAAATCGGGGTGATGGTCGGCAATAGGCGGAATTACCGCCGCCAGATTCAACACGTAATCGCTGCCGTCCACGAGCCATTTGCAATCCTCGACCTCCGCCAAATCTCCGAACCTTATTTCTATGCGTTCACGATATTTACGTTTCCACGCTCTTGCGTATCTTCTTTCTCTTGCCGCTCTAACGAGCAACACCTTTATTTTGCCTACTACGTCGCTTTCCATAAGCTGCGTAAGCGTTTCAAGCCCCATATTTCCGCTTGCGCCGGTAAGCGCAATCACTTTCTTCATGTGCGAAGCCTCCTTTAATTTTCGTATAGATTATCGCACTTTTTTGTCCATAAAGTCTTGACAAAAACCTTACATTTTCACAATAAATTTCTCATATTTCTTTCAAATCCGTAATATTTGTAAGAATTGTAAGAATCTTAAAACACGGCGCAACCGACTCTATACCGAGCTTTGTCTTTGCGTTTTATCCTTTCAAAATCCGAAACGCCCTAAAAATAAAAAACGCTCCTTGCGGAGCGCGAAATGCTTTTGAAAATATCAATCGCAGTTGATAAGTATCTTGCCGTATTGATACGGATATTTTACGCAATTATCCACAACCTTGGGAAGCTCGTCGAAACTTGCCGTCGCATTGATTATGCCCTCGGTCTTAACAACCTTGTTTGCAAGCAAATTGATTGCGGACGACATCTCTCCGTTGCCGTTGCATACGCCCTTAATTTTAAGCTGTTTTTTCAAAATGGAATATGCGTCGATAGCATGTTTTGCGCGCGTCGCATAACCTGCGATTATGACGTCTCCGTGATTTTGAACAAGACGTATCGCATTGTTGATTTCCACGTTTTCGCCTGCAAATATCGCAGCCTCGCTCATTCTTCCCCCCGTAATTTCCTCAACTCTTCTTTCAAGATTGTCATATGTCGGATTGAGCGTATAGGCAACGCCCCATTTCTGCGCCAACGCAAGTTTTTCGGAATCGAGGTCGATAAGAATGGGAACAAATTGATAATACGCCGCCATTTGCCCCAAAATAAGTCCCAAAGTACTTGCGCCGAGAATGACTATATAATCGCCCTTTTCGCAATCGAGAGCCTCGAAAACGTTGTTGCCCATTGCGATATATTCCGCAAACAATGCCTCCTCGTCGCTTATTCCGTCGGGAAGCGCGAATACGTTTTCCTGCGGAACGCAAACGAAATCTCTCAACAGTCCGTCTATATCGACGCCCATAGTTTTAACGACGTTTTCACCGTGTTCGTTCTCTTCGATATAAGGACTTATCACGACGCGCGCGCCCAATTTAAGCCCGCTTTCGTCGTCGGATTCCGAGACGTGCGCTATCGCCGAATGTCCGGGAACGACCGCAATTTCCTTGTCCGCCGTCGCAAGGGAGGATAAATCGGCAGACGATACGGCAATTTTGGCGATTTTCACCTTGACCTGACCGTCTTCCTTGGGACAAGCGTTTTCGAGCAACACAACCCCGTCTTCCTTGTTAATATGCCATTCTTTCATACGCACCTTCTCTTTTATAGCGACATTCTAACACAAATTCAAACGCAATGCAACACGCAATATCTCGCTTGACGTTTTACTGCATTTGAGTCTTCACGCACACTGCGAATTATTGCGATTCTTTCAGCTCTTTTCCCTTTCGCAGACGTCGGACAGCACTCGCACGTAACTTGTCATATCCTCGGGCTTTTCGCGGTCTATTTTCCATTTCTCGCGAGGGATATTGTCGTCCGCATAAAAGTATATATGTTTGTTTTTCCACGCGTTTGAAATCTGGCGTTGCAGAATATTGCTTTCAAACACCATATTTACTATATCCGAATGTGCTCCGACGTATGCGGTCTCGCATCTTGTCGAAATCATAAAATCGACCAAATCGTCACGAAGCATAAACGCCAGTTGTGCGTCGCTTATGACAAATCCGCCCGAGCAATCCTTGCACGGCTGAAGCATAAAATCGTCAAGCGGCAGCCGAGTCTTTTTTCTCGTAAGTTCGACAAGTCCCAACGCCGTCATTCCTATCGCGGACGTCTTGAGCCTGTCCTTTTTCAAGGCGTTTTGCAAGGCGGACAACACTTCGTCCCTGTGCACTTGCTCCACCATATCGATAAAATCGATAACCACGATGCCGCTGATATTTCTCAGCCTTAACTGTCTTGCTATGCAATCCGCCGCCAACAAATTCGTTTTGAAAACCGTGTCTTCGAGGTGCTTCGAGCCGACGAATTTACCCGTGTTTACGTCAATAACGGTGAGTGCCTCCGTCTTATCGATGACGATATACGCGCCGCCAGGCAACCAAACCTTGTGGTCGCACAGGTGATTTATCTGCGAAGACAAATTGTAATGCGACATAATATTGCGTTCGCCCTCGTAGAGCTCCACGCGTCTTCCGACCTTGCCTTGTAGCTGCTTTGCGATTTTTGCGTCGTTAACGACAACCTGATCCACTTCTTCGTTGAACGAATCTCTCAATGCCCTTTCAAAAAGGCTGGCTTCCTCGAATACCAAGCTTTTTTCGCTTGCACACGCGTAATCGCGTTTAACCTTTTCCCATCTATTCAGCAGCACCTCTATCTCGTTGAGCATATCCTTATCGCTCGCCTTATTGGCAGCCGAGCGAATAATCGCGCCCATGCCCTCGGGACAAATGGATTTTACATACTGCTCGAGATACGCCCTACGCTTCGGATCTTCTATTTTGCGAGAAACGCCGATAAAATCGGACAGAGGCAATAGCACCAGATAATAGCCGGGAAGCGTAACGTCGGTTGTAAGTCGCGCGCCCTTTTGTCCGAACGGCTCCTTAACCGCCTGACACATGATAATATCGCCTGCAGACACGTTGAAAACGGCGTTCTTCGGCATCACCGTCTGCAAACCGCGACTATCCACGAGAGAGTCCCCGACGTACAAAAATCCGTTGCGATCTTCTCCGATATTGACAAACGCCGCCTGCATACCGCCCACGACATTTTCAACCTTGCCCTTGTAAATGTTGCCGACTATCCCCCTAACGCTTGCTCTTTCAACGGAAAAATCCTTCATTTCGCCGTTCTCGACCAAAGCTACGCGCGTACAATAGGGCGTGTAGTCCAAAATAAGTTGTTTCATCTATATTCCCTAAAATTTTAATCGGAAATCACACCGCAATATCTGCGGATTTTCAGAGGATTTTATCTTTGCAAAAATCCGTCCACGTCTACTAGCGTTCCGTTATCGTCCACGTATTGCGCAACCTTAACCACGTCCAAAAGTCGCATATCCGTTCCCAAAAGCTCGTTGAGCTTGGGAAGCACTCTGTCGGGGCGCAGATTGCTGTTGCCCGACGCCAAACGAAGCCCAAGCTTACCGTCGATATTAAACGTGCCGTAAATTTTGTTCGCTACGTTTTCTTTTACGGATTCGCCTTTTTTTACGTACTCTATTTCAAAATCGTCAAGCTTCAAATCGCGATATTCCGTCGGAAATACGTAATCTGCCCATACGACCTTTGCCTGCAAATTCGGATTCTTTTCGCATTTGAACGCCTTGCTTGCCTTTAGCGTATCGGGGACGGACGCGTTGTAACGCGCAAGCACGTCGTTTTCGTCCATATCGCTGTCTATAGATAGGTATTCCGCTCTAGACGACACCCCCAAGGACAAGGGCGGCGAGAAAAACATTAGCGGATGCGGATTGAAGCCCTGTGAAAATTTGACTTCTATTTGTCCTCTGCGAAGCACTCTTTCCATATGGCGCAACAAGTCGATATGCGAAATGAAGCAAACGCTTCCCGTTTTTTGGTATTTCAAAACTATCATATCGTGCATCTCCCAAGCTTATTTGCTCCGCAGCCGTTGCAGCCCTCTCGGCAATTTTTAGTCGTCACGCCGAGATACGCAAGCTCGCGTTGTTTAAGAAGATATTTTTTTGAAACGCCCGAATCTATAAAATCCCACGGAAGCTTTCTGTCAAGCGGAATCGCCCCGTAATAATCTTCCATCTTCAAGCCGCACTCGTTAAACGCGCGCTCCCAAATATCCCATTTGAAATGCTCCGTCCAGCCGTCGAATTTCGCGCCCAACTCATACGCTCTTTCGATTGCGTAGGATTGCTTTCTATCTCCTCTTGCAAGAGCCGCCTCCAACACCGAAGGCTCCGCGCCGTGCCAGGAAAAGCTTACGCCCTTGATTTCCCTCAACAATCCGCGCAAATAGCTTTGCTTGCGGAGCATTTCCTCACGGCTAATCTGCGCCTCCCATTGAAAAGGAGTACAGGGCTTTGGAATAAACACCGCACAGCTTACGGAAATATTCAAGCCGCGCTTGTTTCTCTTTTGATAATACAAACTCTTCAAGCGTTTGCAAATCTCCGCAATACCGGCTATGTCCTCGTCTGTTTCCGTGGGAAGTCCCATCATAAAATAAAGCTTTACGCTATCATATCCCGCCTCAAAGGCAACGGAAATTTTGTCTATTTCCTCTTCGCTCACGTTTTTATTGATGACGTTGCGCAGTCTTTGAGTGCCGGCTTCGGGCGCGAACGTCAAGGAACTACGACGAGAATTGTTTGCCATATCCGGCTTAAAACTGCTTATGCGCAAGCTCGGCAAAGCCAAATTGATACGCTTTTGCTTGCAATATTCGCCCAATTCGCTTTCAAGCTCTTCAAGCCCCGTATAATCGCTTGTGGAGAGCGAACAAAGAGATATTTCGCCAAAGCCGGTGCTATCCACCATTTCCTTTGCTATTTCCGCACATCTTTTTGCGCTTCTCTCCCTTATCGGACGATACCAAAAACCTGCTTGGCAGAATCTGCAACCGCTCGCGCAACCGCGATACAGCTCGAGCGTGGCGCGGTCATGCACCGCCTCGATATTGGAAACGAGAGGTCTTGTGGGATATTCCGCATTTTCAAAATCCTGCACGACGGCTTTTACGACCTTTTCGCCTTCTTCATGCAACGCAGGCACGTATGCTCCCTCCATACCCTTAACTCTTTTGAGAATTTCAAGCTTGCTCAAGCCCTGTTCTCTGCCCTCGGCAACAACCTTGAGAATGTTTATATCCGCATTCTCTCCTTCACCGACAAGGATTATATCGAAGAAATCCGCAAACGGCTCGGGATTTACCGAGCAGGGACCGCCTGCGAGCAAAATAGGATAGCTGTCGTCACGATCCTTCGAGCGGAAAGGAATCTGCGCCAAATCCAGCATATAAAGCACGTTCGTATACAAAAGCTCGTAGCCGACCGAAAAGCCTACCACCGTAAAATCCTTAAGAGGCTTTTTCGTCTCCAAGGACAAAAGCGGAATATTGTTTGCCTTGAGCTTTTCCGCCAAATCGGGAGCAGGCGCATAGCACCTCTCCGCAACGTAGCCGTCCGTTTTGTTTACGATGTCGTAAAGAATGGCAACGCCGAGATTGCTCATGCCTATCTCGTAAAGTTCGGGAAAACAAAAAACCATATCCCCCTTGCGAGGCTTATTCATATCGGGGATATTCCATTCTCCTCCGACGTATCTTGCGGGCTTCTCGACGTCCTGAAGCAAATCCAAATATTTGTTTTTATACTCTTCCATATTTCACCGTTCAATTCATGCAAAGTGCCGCCGCACCGATAATTCCGGCATCGTTTTTGAGGGTTGCCGCAACAACCTTTATCTTCGGATTGTAGGCTGCTCCGTACATATTTCTCGACACGTATCTTTGCAACGGTTTGATGATGTTGTCGCCTTGATTTGAAATTCCGCCGCCGATAATAATAACCTCCGGCGCAAAGATATTTGCATAATTTACAAGCCCGACTCCGACGTATTTAATATAACGCTTAACCACCGCAATCGCCACTTTATCGCCGTCTTGCGCACAGTCAAACACCACTTTTCCGCTATTGCCGTAATCCTCGACGGCTTTTGCAAGCTTGCTGTCGGGGTGCTTTTCGCAAGCGGCTTGAATTTGATTCATAAGCGCGGTTGCCGAGGCATACGCTTCGTAACAGCCCTTTTTGCCGCAGCCGCAAACGGCTCCACCGAGATTGATTTGTATATGTCCGCCCTCCGAGCCCGCCGAGCGATTGCCCGTCATCAGCTTTCCGTCAACGACTATGCCCGTGCCGACTCCCGTGCCGAGCGTAACCATAACGGAATTTTTTGCACCGTTGCCTGCGCCGAAAAGCGTTTCGGCAAGCGCGGCGCAGTTTGCGTCGTTGCTTATTTTGACGTTTTGAAATTGCGTCTTTTCCGCGAGCATTTTTGCCATCGGCGTATTGCGGAAGTTGATATTGCAAGAGTATCTCACGATTCCTTTTTCGTCGTAAATGGAGCCGGGACAGCCCACACCGACGCCCGATATTTCGTTGCGTTGTCCGTCAACCAAATCGTCGATAAGCTTTGCTATGTCCTGCACGATAAGGAAATCTTCTTTACCGGGAGATGTAACAATAACCTTTCTTGAAAGGATATTGCCGTTTTCGTCAACGATTCCGCCCTTTATCGTCATACCGCCTATATCAATTCCGACATATTTCACGTTATCACCGTCCAAAGTCTAAAAGACTTTGCCTTTTTAGTCATATATGTTCATTTTACAAGAATAAAGGCAAAATGTCAATCTTATATACCACGCATATGCTTCGCGGCGAAACCGCCGCAAGAATTAAAATAGAAAATCAGTTAAATTTCGGCTTGTTTTTAAGCAAGCAATCGCCTATCGCCCTAGAAAGCTTATTTTTCACCGCAACGTCCTTCAGCATTTTTTCGTCGCAGACGGCAACAATCTTGCCGCTTTCGTCAACGATGTCAAAAATCGTTTCCGCAGTCGAGCTTACGTGGTGATAAAGCCTTACAATGGGCGTCGATGCCAAAATTGCGATTCTTTTATATTGCACGCCGACGGCATAATTCTTGCTTGCTCCGTCAAGCACGCTGATATACGCCTCCTCTTTTGTGCCGAATGCCGCGCCGTAAAACAAAAACGTCGCCATAATTCCGAAGCTGAAATTCACGCCGAAAAAGAAGGAAGCGACAAACAATATAAAAAGCGCAAACGAGCATATTATTCCTGCAAGTTGCAAGCCCTTGATTGCGCGCAGTTTATTCTTACAAACTCCCAACACCACACGCGAGCCGTCGAGAGGATATACGGGCAAAAGGTTGAATAATCCAAGCGACAAATTAGCATAAAAAAAGCTTATCGAATACGGATATATGCTCGGAAACAACCACCACGCGCCAAGCAAAATCAGCGCAAGCAAAATGTTTGCGACGGGACCTGCCAGGCCTATAAGCACGCTTGACGTTTTATCGAAACGTTCGCCCGCGCTCATCATCGCGCCGTACGGCATAAGCACCACTCTTTTTACGACAAAGCCACGCAGTCTTGCCATAACCGCGTGGGCGCATTCGTGAAATATAAGCGCAACAAGCGTCCATGCAAATTCAAGCGCGTGTCCGAACGCGACTAGCGCAAGCGCAAGCGCAACAAACAGAGGATTAACCTTTAATTTCACAAAGATAAAACCCTGTTTACGTCAAAATATAGCCGTTATAGCATTGGATAATCCCGACAACGTTTCCACGATGGAAGTCGCTCTAAAAATGTTTGCAAAAAGAAATCCCAGCGAAACGAAAACACCGACTGCAATCGGAATTATCGCGATGTCCAAAGCGTCGAAGGCACCCTTTGCGCGCTTATGCTTTTTATCCACTCGGTTCTCGACAAACTCGTTTTGAGAAATTTCAACGTTCAATTTTTTAGCTTCATCATATTCCATATTGCCACCTCGCAAATAGCTTATGACGCAACCGACCGAAATATAACTAATATCTTTTCACGTCAAGCGTCGTATCGAAATGCTTTATGCGAATCGCAACCGCTTCTATGCAAATAGTATATTCGCCATTTTCGTTTTGTCCGATCTTAATTTTTGCCCTATCCTTCAAATCGAAATAGTCCCCCAGCGCGTCGTTTACGTCGTTTTCCATAGCCGCCGCAAAACCGTCTTTTATTCCCACCTTATCCTGCGTAAGCATATCTCGCATACGCTTTGCCATTTCGCCCGACGCCCTCATAAAAACCTCCCGAATCTGCGCTTCGCTCGCACGTCCACAAAATCCTTACTGCACTGCGCCACGTTTTTTGCCAACACGTCAAAGGCACGATTGGAATTTGCGCGCTCGGGAATCGCTCCCAACTGCTGATACAGCGTTATCATATCGTCCTCGGGAATCACGCCAATCGGAGCGACGTGCAATAGCGACGCAATTTCGCTTGCGCTCAGCATTTCACCGCGCGCGACCATATCCGGGCGCACTCGATTTATCACAATCGACACGTCCTTAAGGCGATAGCTTGCAAGCAGACTTATCACCTTATCCGCGTCCCTTATGGCAGACGCCGACGGCGTTGTGACAACAATAGCCTCTTCGCACGCGGATACCGCGCGATGAAAGCCGTGCTCTATACCGGCAGGGCAATCGACAATGACAAAATCAAAATCAAAAAATCCGTCCGCAATTCCCCTAAACGCCTGCGCCGTTATTTGCGCGCTATCCCTTGAGGACGGCAATATTCTCATAGGGCTTTCGCTGTCGCACACAAGCGCCTGAAAAGCCCGACAACGCCCCGAAAGCACGTCGCCGATGTCATATACAACTCGCCTTTCAATGCCCGTTACGACGTCCAAATTGTTAAGCCCGACGTCGCCGTCTATAAGCACAACCTTGTATCCGCAAAGAGCCAGTTTTCTTCCGAGCGTAGCGGTAACGGTTGTCTTCCCCACACCGCCCTTCCCCGACGTAACAACGATTTTTCTCATATTCACATAATAAAAAACAGACACCGCTAAATAATGTCTGTTTTGGTAGATTTATCATTTTGTTTGTCTAATTAGAATGTGTTTGTTTGCAACATCACATCTTTCCTTTATTTTCAAGCGATTCTAAACAATCACATACATACCGCAAGAACGCTTTGAATCGGCAACGCAAATCGCTGTTTAATAAAGCTTCACTCCGAGCATATCGCTAAGCAAATTCTTCTCGTCAAAGAATCTTGCGCCACCGATAGCGATTGCGTTTTCAATATCTTTAAGAGGCGTTACGGGAAGCTCCAAGGCTTGTTCGAGATAATCGATAAGCCCGGGAATATGCAAGCTTCCGCCCGATACAAAGATGCCCTTGCGCAGAATTTCCGCAGACAGCTCGGGCGGCGTTTGATTGAGAACGGACATAATCACCTCGATGATGTCGTCCACAAGCGGAATAACCGCGTCTCTCATTTCCCCTGCCGACACGTAAAGACTGCGAGGCGTACCGTCGCTGCTTCCTCCGCTTACGGCATAACTGCCCTCGTCGTTTATATAGAACGAAAGTGCTGATTTTTTGAGATTTTCAATAGTAAATTCCCCAACCTTTACGCCGTAATGCAAATAGAGTCTATCGATAATCGCGTTGTTGAAGGCGTCGCCTGCGATATTCACCGAGCACCCCGTTGCTATACCGTGATTGGTAACTGCCGAGATTTCGGTTTTTCCGCCGCCGATGTCCACGAACAATCCGCCTATGCTGTTGGTGTATGCCAAAAGGCTAAGCCCCGATTCTACGAGCGTAACCTCCTTTATCCCGGCTTTTATACAGCATTTCTCAACCGCGCGTCTATCCGAGCCGGACGACGATTCGCATATGGACACGATAGCCTTGATTCTGGGCATAAACAAGCCGTCGGGAATAATCTTTTTAAGAAAGTATTTCAAAAGCATCGTAGCCATTTCCTCGTCTACGATAATGCCCTCTTTTATCGGCGCGATAATTCTTGCGCCGCCGAGCGCGCCCGTCATAACGCTTTCGGCGCGATACCCTGCGTCTCTGATTTCAAGACGATTGCGCCCTTTTGTCGCAATAGCGATAGCAGGCTCGCGCAAAACAAGCCCGATACCCTTTTGGTATATCGTGATAAATTTGCTTCCCAAATCAATCGAAAGTTCAATCGTTGCCATCTGTAACTCCGACTCGCCTTAACACCTTTGCGAGCTTTTCTTCGGGCAAGCCCACGATGTTCGTGTAGCTACCCATGTATTTTTCTACTATAATTTTATCCTGTATTCCGTATGCGCCTGCCTTGTCATAGGGCTTGCATTCGTCTATATACCGATATATCGCCTGTTCCGAAAGCTTTTTGAACTTCACGTAAGACGCCACGCAAAACGTCACGCTTTCGCCGTTGCATACGACGCATACGCCCGTATACACCTTATGGACTCTTCCGTTGAGCGAAGACAGCATCTCAAAGGCGTCTTCTCTGTCCCTAGGCTTTCCGTATATTCTGCCTCTTCGCGCGACAACGGTATCCGACGCTATCACGGTATATGCAGGATAAACGTCCGCAACGGGCTTCGCCTTTGCCCTTGCAAGCTTCTTTACAAGCCTGGACGGTGATGCGTCGATCACGTCGTCCTCATCGATATTTGACGGCATTATGTCAAACTCAACGCCCATCTCCGAAAGGATTTCTCTTCTTCTCGGAGACGCGGACGCGAGAATAACCTTTTTTGAAAACTTTTTCATCTATTACAGAATTTCAAGATTCTTTCCGTACGAAGCCTTGAAGTCGGCGGCGGCACCGAGCGCGTCTTTAACCTCGAGCGCGCAATCTCCGCCGTTTTCGCATTCTGTCTTAACGATAACGCTGTCGCCCAGCACGTCGCAATTTATGCCTGTCACGACGCCGCTTTGACTACGATCGAAGCTCTCTGCAATACGCAAAATCACGCTCAATTTCTTTATTGCGTCAACGTCTTCAGGCGTGAGCATATCCTTGTACTTGATAAGGTCGTTTACGGAGTTTTCCGCTTTTCTGTGTCCTGCCGCAACAAACGCAGCGATTACGATATCCTTGTGCGGAACGCCGTAAAGATTGCTGTTGAGAATGATGTACGACGAATGCAGCTGATGATTGTAGAACTTGATTCTCATACCGCTGTCGTGCAAAAGCGCGGCAATTTTAAGCACTCTTACGTACAATCTGGGCATCTTGTGCAACACCTTGAGCTGTTTGAAAAGCTGTATGGACAAATTGTACACGTGCTCTGCGTGTGCGATATTTATATCGTGATACTTCATTTGCGTATACAACGAATGTCCCAAAACGTCGCTCAACGGTCTTTCGCTTACGCCGGGCACCGCATAACGGAACATCGCGCCCTCTCTCAAGCCGCAACCGCTTATTGTAATCTTGCTGAAATTGAAGCGAGAAAGTACAGCCTTCATCACTGCAAGCGCGCTCGGGAAAATGTCCGCTCTTCCGCTTGAAAGCCCTTTTATCTTCATCGTGCTGTTGAGATCGAGCTTTCTCACCGTGCCGTATATGTTTTCAAACTCGGCAACGCTCAACTCGTAATTGTGCGTCATATTGAACGGATACTTCTTGATAAGCCTGCTTATTCTGCCGAGATTGCGGAAGCTTCCGCCAACGCCGACAAACGACGTATCAGGCTCAACCTCGTCAAGCCAAGACACCTTTTCAAGCTGTTCGCCGATAAAATCTTCGATTTTCTGCGCTCTTTCTTGCGGCGTCGAGCTGTCGTTCTTAAACAAATCCGTAAGCGTAACCGCGCCGAACGGGAGCGTTTCAAAATGTATCAGATTTCTGCGGTTGTAATAGATAAGATTTGTAGAGCCTCCGCCCATTTCCATAATCAAGCCCTTTGGAATATCCATCGAGTTGATTACGCCTTGATACACGAGCATCGCCTGCTCCTCGGGTGAAAGAACCTTTATTTTGATACCGCAGGTCATAGCCACCTCATCGAGGAAGCTCTTTTGGTTTTTTGCACGTCTTACCGCTGCCGTTGCATACGCAAATATCTTGTCGACCTTGTTTGCGTCGCAAAGACGGCGGAACATAGTAAGCGTCTTTATCGTCTGTGCAATGCGCTGCGGTTTAATGAAGCCGTCCCAGTCCATATCCTGTCCGAGTCTGACGGTTTCCTTAAGCTCGTCGAATACAACGAAGTATCCGCCGTCAAGCACGTTGACGAGCACGAGTCTTGCAGAGTTTGAGCCAATGTCGATAATCGCTATTTTTTCCATATAATTCTCCTATACGGCTTTGCCGTGTCCATAAAGGACATATTGTTTCTTCTCTTTCTGTTTTCTCTTTATTTTCCGCTTATCGTCGGCATAACCGACCTTGTTTTATTTTCAATATCTTTGTTTATCCGTTTCAAGAATGCACTTTGACGGACACTTTTGAGCGCACAATCCGCACCCCGTGCACTTGTCGTAATCTATTACGGCAAGGTTGTTTTGAAGGGTAATTGCCCCTTGCGGACATACCCTTGCGCACAGTCCGCAACCGATACACCCGACAGAGCATAACGCGCGCACCTCTTTGCCGCCGCGTAGGCAGTTGGAGCAAGCCACGTAATATTTTGCGGTGGCAGGGACTCTCTTCACGATTCCTTTAGGGCAAATACTCACGCATCTTCCGCACTTGACGCACTTTTCTCTGTTTACAACCGCATAGCCGTCTTGCCCGACCTGAATAGCCATATACGGACACGCGTCAACACAGCTTCCCATGCCTAGACAGCCCCACTTACACTGCTTACGACCGCCGCCCAAAAGCTCCATGCTTCGGCAATTTCCGTAGCCCATGTATTCGTACTTGTCCGCGGCGTTTTTACCGCCTCTGCACGCAACGACGATTATCGTTTCTTGCGCGTCAATGCTTTGTCCCATTATGTCGGCGATAAGCTTTTTATTCTCCGCCGACGTTGCCGAACAAGCGTTTATATCCGCTTTCCCTTCGACAACCGCTTTTGCAAACGCGTCACAGCCTGCATATCCGCAGCCGCCGCAGTTTGCGCCCGAAAGTTTGTCCCTTACTTGAGATACTCTTTCGTCCTCGGCAACCGCAAATTTCTTACCCAGCACCGCAAGCGTAATTCCGAACACCAACGCAAGCACGAGCAATACTAGTGTAGACCACAAAATAGTCATTGGTTCAACCGATACAGCCGAAATCAACATACTCGTACCCTCCCGTCACCTGAAAAGCAGAGTTATCGCGCCCGAGGAGGAAATCAATCCGCCGAAAGCGACAAAGCCCATGCTCAATATGCTCGCGGTGATAAGCGTAATCGGAAAGCCTCTAAACGGCTTCGGCACCGCGTCGACGTCCATTTTTTCGCGTATGCCGGCAAGCAATAGAATCGCTATCATAAAGCCGACGCCGCTAAACACGCCGTTGAGGAAGGATTGCAGCAAGCTTATACCGCTTGCCACGCCGTAGGTGTCGATGTTGAGTATAGCAACGCCCAACACCGCGCAATTTGTCGTGATAAGCGGCAGATATACGCCAAGCGCGCTGTAAAGCGCTGGCATATACTTTTTAAGCACCATTTCTATAAGCTGAACGAGCGCGGCGATTACAAGAATAAAAGCAATGGTTTGCAAATATTCCACGCCAAGCAACACCAGCACCTTTTGTACGCACCAGGTAAATATGCTCGATACGCCCATAACGAACGTAACCGCAAGTCCCATACCGAGCGCGGTATCGGTCTTCTTCGACACACCCAAAAACGGGCATATTCCCAAGAACTGACTCAATACGAAGTTATTGACGAACATTGCGCCGATTATTAGCAAAAAGTATTCCATCACATTCCCTCCGTATAGTATGATTCGTCAAGCTCCGATTTCGCGTTTTCGATACAGCCTGCGATATATTCGGCTTCGGCTTGCTTCTTCTTCGCCTTTGCGTCTACCACCGCGTTGACCAACGCCATTGCAAGTCCGAGCGTCAAAAACCCGCCTGCAGGCAATACGAAGAAGGACAACGAGTAATTTCTTAACGCTCCCAAATCCACGCCGAATTGCAAGCTGCCGAGCGAGCCTGCAAATATCGTTCCGTTGCCGATAAGCTCTCTTACAAAGCCGAGAGCCGTCAGCGCAAGCGTAAAGCCCAAGCCCATTCCCAAGCCGTCGAGAATGCTGTCGCCCACCGTGTTCATGCTCGCAAACGCTTCCGCTCTTGCCAGGATTATACAGTTGACTACTATAAGCGGCAGATATATGCCCAATGCGCTGTACAAGGTCGGAATAAACTTTTTGAGGAGCATTTCAAGCAACGTAACGAACGTCGCTATTATCAACACGTACGCAGGTATGCGCACCTTGTCGGGAATAACCTTTCTCAAAAGCGACACGAGCGCATTCGAGCAAATCAATATCAACGTCGCCGCAAGCCCCATACCCAAGCCGTTAAACGCGCTTGTAGTGATTGCAAGCGTCGGACACATACCGAGCACAAGCCTAAACGTCGGATTCGACGCAAAAATACCGTTGGAGACTATTTGAAGCTTACCCTTCTTATTCATTGCGCGCCTCCGAAAATCTCATGGTACGCGTACACCGCAGACGCAATAGCGTTGTGATAACCCGTAGAGGTGTACGTTGCTTGACTTACCGCCGAAACCTCGCCTGCCTCGGTCGCCGTCTGCCCCGAAGACAAAAGCTGAAGCTTGTTGATTTTTCCTATATCTAATCCGATATATTTTTGTTTGTTCGCCTTTTCAACCTTGTCGAAATATCCTGCGGTCTCGCCTTGCTCGTACACGGTGATTTCGTCAATCACTCCGTCGCTACCGATATACACAAGCAATTCCAAGGAGCCGTCCTTTGCTCCTCCTCCTACGGAATAATAGCAATATCCTATTGGATTGCCGTCATCGCCGTATGCGACGAAGCACGCCTTTACGTAGTTGTTTTTGTCATACGCAACGGCAAGCGTTTCTTCCTTTTTCACCTCGGAAGCCCCGTAATAAGTTGCGCAATTTTCGCTTATCGTACCGTCCGGGTCAACGTACGTAACCCAATTTACGACGCCGAGCAACAAGCCTGCGACCAACGCTATGACAACTAACACCAGCGTACATTTACCGACGTCCCCAAGCTTAAATTTCTTGCCGTTTTTATCGGTTTTAGCCTCGTTTTTTTGCAAATTTTCGTCGTTTTTTTGCGCATTTTTTGCGGTTTTTTCGCCGTTTTTTTGATGTTTTTTCGAGGTTTTTTCGAGGTTTTCCACGTCGTTTTCCGTCGTTTTATCAGCGCTTTCAACGATGTTTTCCGCTGTCGTTGCTACGTTGTTATCGCTTGTTTTTACAACGTTTTCGCAATTTATCTCATTGCTTTTAGCCTCTTTATTTTCAACCTCGGCTTTTGCGTTTACAGCAATATTTTCCTCTTTTATCGACTCTTCGGGAAGCATTTTTTCGTCAATCATTTCCGCCTCCTTCCGAAAGAGCGACATCTTCGCCTTCGTGTTTTCTGACCTTCTTGACAAGCCTTGCCACGTTAAATCTCTTCGGTGCGCCGAAGACGCGAGGCATTATCTTATCAAGCAACGGCGTGAGTATGTTCATAAGCAATATCGAGAAGGATACACCCTCGTTCATCGTGCCGAATTTTCTGAAGATAACAGTCAAAAATCCCATGCCTATGCCGTAGATTACGACGGCAAGACAACTCTTTGGGGACGTTGCATAGTCCGTCGCCATAAAGAACGCGCCGAACATAAGACCGCCGCCAAGGAGGTACGTCCAGATATATTCGCCGACGTAGCCGGTGTTTGCGAAGAAAATCGCCGTAAACACCACCACAGAGCCTATATACAACGCAGGAATACGCCAGTCTATAACCTTGCGAATCATAAGATACACACCGCCGATAAGCACGGCAAGCGCGCTTACCTCGCCTGCGCTTCCGCCGATACGTCCCAAAAACATATCCAGCGCGCTTAAGCCCTGCGACGGATCCGTTCCCGTAGAAATAGATTGCTTTACTCCTGCAAGCGGCGTCGCGCTTGTTATCGCGCTTATGTCTATATTCACCGCATTCTCAAAGAACGAGAACAGGTTTTTACCGTCCGAAAGGTCAATGGGCGCAACAAAGCTCGTCATAACCCCCGTCCAGCAAAGCAACAGAAATATTCTTGCGGTTATTGCCGGATTCGCAAAGTTCTTGCCTATTCCGCCAAAAAGCATTTTGACGACGACTATCGCAAAAAATCCGCCCACCATCGGCACGTAAAACGGAACGACGGGAGGAAGGTTGAGCGACAATATCATACCCGTAACGACGGCAGACAAATCGCCGACGCTTTGATAACGCTTTCCTATAAGGTTGAACAGCCATTCCGAAAATACGCAGGTGCCGACGCACAAGATCATCATGCACAGCGGATAGAAGCCGTACAGCAACACGCTTGCGATAGTGGCAGGAATAAGCGCGATTATGACGTCGAGCATCATTCTCTGCGTCGTAAACGTCGTGGATATATGGGGAGAGGGCGATACGATATATTTTTGCATATCACTTTATCCCCCTTGCTTTTATTTCTTTTTTTGCAAGGCGCATCGCTTGAACCAACGGACGCTTTGCAGGACACGAATACGAACAAGCGCCGCATTCTATGCAATTCAGTACACCGAGTCTAAACGTGCTTTCGTAGTCGTTTTTCTCAACGGATTTTTCGATTTCTCTCGGCACGAGCGACATCGGACAGTTGAGTATGCACTTTCCGCAGCTTATGCACGGCGTAGTGGGGCTTGTGTTAAATTCCTTTTTAGTGAGGAACAGCAAGCACGACGAGCCCTTTGTGCAAACAGGCTCCAAATCCGCTTGAGCAAAGCCCATCATCGGACCTCCGCTCACAACCTTACGCGTGGCGTCCTCGGCAACGTTGCCTCTGCACGTATCGTAAATAAATCTGTACGGAACGCCGTTGCGCACCCAGAAATTGCCTCTGTTCTCGACGCCGCCACCCGATACCGTCATCGTCCTTTTGTAGCACGGCTCTCCGTCGTAAACGGCTTTTGCCACCGCATATGCAGTGTGTGCGTTGCAAACGACGCAACCGACCTTTGACGGCAACTCTCCCGTGGGAACGATTCTGTGCGTAATGGCATATATCAGTTGCTTTTCCGCGCCTTGCGGATACTTCGCCTTGAGGCGCATAACGCTGATATTTTCAGGCACTATTGCCGCAAAGTGCTTGATTGCCTGTGGCTTGTTTGCCTCTATACCGACGAAGGCGCGGTCTATATCCAACGCCTTGAGAAGAAGCTTTATTCCCTTGAGAATAGTGGTGGCTTCCTCCAAGAACAAGCGATAATCGCAGGTTATATACGGCTCGCATTCCGCGCCGTTGATAATAAGCGTATCCACCTTATCCTTCGGCATAAGCTTTACGTGCGTGGGGAAAGCGGCTCCCCCCATGCCCACGATACCGGCTTCCTTTACGCGTTGAATAATCTCGTCCTTGGTGGGATTTTTCAACGGTTGCAGGGTTTGCCTCGTATAAAGATGGTCGTTTTCTATCTCGATATGGCGAGCCTCGCCGCCGTTTGCCGTCGGCAATGAAACAAACGCCTTGACGGTGCCCGATACAGAAGAATACACGTTTGCGGAAACAAAACCGCTTGCCTCTGCAATCAGCTGTCCCTCGTCCACGTGGTCTCCTATTTGCACAATCGGCGTTGCCGGCGCTCCGATATGTTGAGACAAAGAAAGATACACCTTGTCGGGTATCGGAAAATCCTCTAAAGGAATATCTTTCGTAAACTTGTTCGCAGGCGGATGAATACCTCTGCGAAAAGTTCTTAAAGGAAACGTCATATCTATCTTCCTTGTCGCATAATTAAAATTATATTTCAATTATACATTAGATTTTTTACAATGTAAATACCCCTTTTTCGCTTTTTTTGCGAAAAATCCGAAAGCGTGCAGATAGAACCCGACTATTGGAAAGCGAAATTTATTTTTCGTTTTTCACGGACGCGGTAAGCGAAGCTATCGCTACCGCAATCAAAAAACCGCCAAACAATTTCTTTAACAGCTCGCCGTCCGCCTTGGTTGCAAAAAACGAACAAATCGCACAGGTTATAATTGCCGGGACAAGCAAATAAGCAATCACGTTCCTCTCAACCAAGCCGTTTTTCAAATGCACGCAGAGCGCGCCGAAGCCCGAGGGTAAAAACGCGATTAGATTTGCAAATTGAGCGGTGAGCTGTCCTACCCCCAACAATAGCACCAATATCGGCAACGTCAGCGTTCCGCCGCCCATTCCCATACCTGCAAGCACACCGCCCAAAAGCCCAGCCAATATAAAATACAAAAACTCCATATCGTCCTCGTTTTATCGAAAATCGATGTTTAATAATCGATTTTTGACATATAAAATATCGTTTTATGCAAAAACCATTTTGAATCCGGCAAACAGCATTAACCCGTAAAACATAAAAGAAACAAAGCCGTCCGACAGTTTTTTCAACAGGCACGCGCCCATGATTCCGCCTATCGACACACCTATCACCGTGGGCAAAATCACACCGCTCTCGAAACTTCCAGACACAAAATAGATTATCGAGCTTACGACGCATAACGGAAGAATAACCGCTATGGCGGTGGCGTGCGCCTTTTTCTGCTCGAGTCCGCCTATAAGCGACAACGCAGGCACCGTGAGCATACCTCCGCCCGCGCCGAACAAGCCGTTTACGACGCCTATCCCCAAACCGCACAAAATCAGCAATATTTTCTTTTTGACGGAAAGCCTTTGTTCGCTTTGGTTATACTTGAAGCAATTTGAAGCAATAATCTTTTGTGAAAATACGTCGTTTCTCATAAAATTAGTTTTAATTAAAATACGAGAAAGTATGAATTTCGATTGCAAAAATAATGTTTTTGTATTAGACTGTTAAAGCATATTGATTTATACAATGCGCGTGTATGCACGCAATATGCGAAAATACGAACAACAATAGGACGCAAGTCCAAGCAAAATAAATCTATTATAGGTTTGGTATGAACAAGAAGAAATTTGTAGTTTTGGCACTAATGATGATTGCGGTTATCGCACTCTCGTCATGTATGTTTGTCGCCTGCAACGACGACAACACGGAAACCCCGGATTCTACGACCAAAATCGAAGAAACCGAAGGCTTGCTCGTAAAGAACGGAGATTTCAAGGTCGTCGATACGACGGTAACAAGCTATCCCCGCTCGGTAACAAGCTGGACGGGCGCAAAAATGTATTCGTCCGGAAGCTATAAGGACGACGTTACCGCAGGCGCAATCAGCCTCGACAAAGCCCTTTACGACGCAAACAAGAGCAAATGGGACGACGATAACGACGAGCTTTACAATCTTCTCATCGCAGGCAACAGATACGGCGATGACGACGACGTAAAGAACGCACTTATGGTTTATATGCCCGAAGCAGGCACCGATTCCGACGGCAAAAAGGTTCACGGTCCGACGGCTTACGGCTACACCTCCACGTCGTTCACGCTTGAAAAAGGAAAATATTATAAGCTTTCCGTTGACGTTCTCACCCACAAAATCGGCGGTACGAACGAAGACGAGCGCGGCGCGCGCATTTATTTGAGCTCCAACACCTATGCGGAATTCAGCGGCATCGACACCAACGGCGAGTGGAAAACGTACGAAATCGTAATCGAATCCTCTCCCACGTCGTCAACCAGCCTTACCGTTCTTCTCGGCTTGGGCAATTATTCCGCGTCCTTCACGTCCGGACTTACCACGGGCTATGCAGTGTTTGACAACTTCTCTCTCGTAGAAATCGAGGATAAGGCAGACACGGCAGAGGTCGAAGGCAAGGTCGCATTCGACAACGCAGTGGAAAAAGAGCTTGCAAACGACGCTTATACCGCAACCGCAACGCTCAAAGTTCCCAACGGTCGTTTCGATTTCGGCTCCACGACGCTTTCCTCTTCCACCACCCCCAACAACTGGACGTTGGTTACTGGCAACAGCGGCAAGGACGATTCCGCTCCCACGTCTTTGGGCTACAACGCGATTATCGACGTAGCAAACTTCGCGGACAATTATACAAAATACTCCACAACGTATTACACAAAGAGCGCAGGTAGCACGTCTAAAGAAACATATATCCCGGCACAAAGCCTCAGCGGAATTTCCGAAAGCATCGTCCTTCGCGAAAACGTGGTGGGCAACAGCGTATATATGCTTTCTCAACAACTCATGACCGCACAAGGCATCAAGTCTTCTCGCGCAATCACGATTGAAAAGAACAAAACCTATGCGCTTTCCGTTGACATCTACACCTACGGCGTACACGGCGCAGGCGTATCCCTTATCCTTAGCGGCGGAGACGGCAACGACATTATCATAAAGGGTATCTCCTCCAAGAAGTCCGATTCCGTTCTTATCGGCAGTCAGGTTATCGACCCCGACGACAACGGCTATGCAACCACCACCGAAGACGGCGCAACGACGGGCGGCTGGAAAACCTACACCTTCTATATTAAAGGCAATCAATACAAGAACTACAGCTACAATATGTCCGTATGGCTCGGCACCGACGGCACGTCCGACAACTACCCCGTAACCTATATGAGCTACAACTCGGACAAGCAAGCCACCACGTACAAGGCAAACGGCACGTTCTCCAACGGTTGGGTGTTCATCGACGAGCTTACCTTGAACGAATTGGATAAGCTCCCCGACGCAGGTACGACAATCGAAGCAAACAATCAAGACCAAACTCTTGACTGCACCGCAAAGGGCAAGGACAACTATACCGGACTTATCGTGGACCTTACGACGACCAATATGTTCGGCGTAAACGGCTCTTATATTCTCAACGGCACTACGAGCGCAAGCACTAAAGAGGGTGTTACCTCTCTCGGCGCAGGCGTTCCGACAGGCTGGACAAGCAATTATGACGCTTCCGAAACCACCAATCCCGTTATCGACGGCATCATCAGCGAAGGCGTTGTAAACATCGCAGACGAAACAAGCTTCAACGGCGTAAACGGCACATACCCCGCTCTCCCCTACGACATCGTGGACAAAGTGGCATATACCATGCACGCTTCTTCGGACAGCTATTATGAAATAGAATCCGCTCCGATTACCATCGAAAAGCATAAATCCTATCGTATCTCCTTCTGGTTGAAGACCGTTGACGTCAAATCGACGAGCGGCGCATACGTATACGTTCTCGACAAGAACGAGGACGACGCGCAAATCGCCTCCTTCACCAAGATTAACACCAAGGATTACGACGAATATCAAAACGACTGGTGCGAGATTACTCTCCTCTTCCAAGGCGGAGACGAGGATTCCCACGTATCTCTCAAGTTCACGCTCGGCACGGGCAACCGTTGGGCAACCTCGACTCTTACGAGCGGCGCGCTCTACATTGCCAACGTCAACGGCTCGGAAATCTCTCACTCGACCTACAGCAATACGTCTACAGGAACGTATATCAAGGCGGTTGATTTCTCCGACGGCAAGAACTACACCTTCTCAAACGGCGGATTTGACGAATATGATCTCGACGACGACAATATCGAAGCCACTGTCGCTTTGAACGAACAACAACACGCCGGTATGCCTTCGAGCTGGACTTTCAGCGACAACACGCTCAAGCCCAACACGGCAGACTCCAAGCTCGTCGCAGGCGTTATCGCACTCAACACAACGGACAACATGAGCTTTGCTCATAGCACACAAACAAACAACGTGTTCCCCAACATTTCCGCAAGCGTATTTGACAACTTCTACGGAAAGTTCACGGATAAGAACACCGACTTGAACAGCTATCCCGGCAACAAGGCTCACCTCCTCGCAATCGGAAGCAATGACGGAACCACCGGCTATGCGGCAGGCTTCTCCTCAACGAGCGTAACGCTTTCCTCCAACAGTTTCTACGCGCTCTCTGTATACGCAAGAACGCAAGGCAACACGAAAGCGACAATCTATCTCACCGGTGAATCCTCTCTCTCTGAAGGTTCCAACATCTTCACTATCGAAAGCGGAACGAGCGATTGGACAAAATATACCTTCTATATCAGAACGGGCAACTCCAGCGTTTCCGTTAAGATGAATCTGTGGCTCGGTCAAAACACCGATTACGTACAGGTTCAAGGCGCAACCGACGAAGAAAAAGCCGAAAATGCGAAATCCGCAGGCGCAGTCTTCTTCGATAACGTAAACTACACCTCTATCGACGAGGACGCCTACAACAGCGCAACGGCAACCGCAACGACGCAGGTTCTTTCCTTCCTCACAGACAGCTTCGATTCACTCTCCTCTACAATCGAATCGAGAGCGAAGCTCACAACCCCCGACGGTTGGTCCGGTACGGTTGGCACAAACCAGAGCTCCAAGAACACCAAGTCGGGCGTCATCTATGCCGACTCCAACTTCTTTGAGACCAAGGAAATCGAAAACGAGCATTACGTCGGCATTCTCGGTAGCGATTACAACGAAGACGACATCGACATCACCGACGAAGAGCTTGCAGAAGCAAAGAAACAAGACCAATACGCAAGCATGACGGACGAAGCTATTCTTGCGGCTCTCAAGGCTAAAAAGGCTCTCGACCTCAAGAAAGCAAACTGGTTCCCGCTCAGCCAGCTTTCGACGCACAGCGGAAATCAAATGCTCGTCATCAACAACACCGATAAGAGCGCATACACGTACACAAGCTCCTCCTTCACTCTCAAGGAAGAAAGCTACTACGAGGTAAGCGTTTGGGTGAGAACGTACGGCTTGAGCGAAGGCGAAGGCACGGGTGCCAACATCGAATTCTATCTCGGCTCCGCAAACGAAACCGACAAGCCCTTCGAGTTTACGCAAATCAGAAACGACGAATGGACGGAATACAAGTTCTACGTCAAGACTCTTGACGATGACGTAACGTCCGCAACCGTAAAACTCTCGCTCGGCAGATATATCGCAGACGAGATTGACGGCGAAACGGTTGTCACGGGTATCACAAGCGGCTATGCGATGTTCGACGACGTGACGATTAAGAAGGTTGACGAAGCAACTTACGACGAAGCAAAGAACAACGAGGGCGCAACCCTTATCACTCGTCAGGTATCCACCGAATCCAAGGGTACGGGCGACGAAACGGATAACTCCGACAGCGAAACGCCTTCCAACACCTTCAACACCGAAGCGTTGTGGTGGATGATTCCGACAATCGTTCTTGCGGTTCTCATCATAATCGTGCTTATCGTATACGTTGTGCGCAAGGTCAGAAAACCGATTGCAAAGAAGAAAGAAAAGAAAGCAACCAAGGTCGCTATCGAAACTCCTTCTCTCGACGCAAAACGCGACAGATACGATGACAACAAGGAATAATTATCAAAGATAATTAACAAAAAATGCACTTGTACTCGCAGGTGCATTTTTTTATGCGTGCGCTCATAAGCTTTTTCTATGAATAGCACCGCAAAATCGTTCACCGTTGTAACGGGGTTTTCTATCGTTACGCGACTTATATCTTTTGTGTTCAAAATGTGGATGTCGCGCGCTCTCGGCGCGGAAATCGTAGGTCTTTACCAAATTGCGTTAAGCGTTCTTATGATGCTGTTTACCGTCACCGCAGGCGCGCCCACCGTTCTATCGAGAAAAATAGCCGAATGCGATAGCATAAAAAAACAAAACTCTCTGCTTACCGCTTCCGTAATTCTCGGGCTGACCGTATCGACGGCGATTTGCGCGATACTGTACGCACTGGGCGATAAGCTCGCCGTATTGTTTTCCAACCCGAAATGCCTTCCGCTATTTCTAATTATGCTCCCCACCCTTATTTCGTCCACGCTCTATGCTTCGATTAGGAGCTGGTTTTGGGGACGAAAAAACTTTATTGCCTTTTCGTCTACGGAGCTTCTTGACGAGATTGTAAAAATCATACTTTCCGCCGTATTCGCAGGCGGCTTGGTATCCGCAATAAGCGGAGCGACGGGAATCGCGCTTGCGATTACACTGTCGGACTTCGTATGCGTAATCGTTCTTGCGATTATGTTTTTCGTTTCGGGCGGAAGAATTGTCAAGCCGTCGGGATTTAAGGACCTTACAAAGCGCATAATACCGCTCTCTGCAACGAGAATAATCACTTCTCTGGGAGCGTCGCTCACCGCGCTTGTTATACCGCAATTATTGGTAAAAAACGGCTTCAGCGTGCAAGAAGCCACCGCCGAATACGGACGAGTAGCCGGAATGGCTCTTCCTCTTATAATGGCACCGGTAACCTTTATCAGCGCGCTTGCCGTCGTTATGGTTCCCGACATCGCAAGACTGCGCGCGCAAAACGACATAAACGCCGTCAAATCGAAAATGAGCGCGTCTATACTGTTTGCAATAATCATTGCAGGCCTATTTTTTGCCGTCTATTTACCGCTGGGACAAAGCCTTGGAAAGCTGTTGTTCGGCGACGAACAGGCCGGTAAATTCGTTTCCTACTGTTCGCTTATGCTGTTTCCCATTGCAACCGCTCAAGCCACGACGCCTATGCTCAATTCGTTGGGCAAAGAAAAGCTCACTCTGCTACACACGCTTTTAGGCGCGCTTGCAATGCTCCCCTGCATTTTCTTTATGCCGAAATATATCGGCGTATATGCAATGGCTCTTGCCTCGGGCGTATGCTTTCTTATAATAGCCATATGCAATCTGATTGCTTTGCATAAGGAGGTCGGCTCGTTTATAAACCACAAAAAAACAGTGCCGTTAATCCTATTGTCCGTACCCATAGGCGTTATAGGCGTTTTCGGCGCAAGATTGCTTTGCAAATACGCAGGCAATTTAACCGCCGTCATAGTTATCGGCGTTTACACGGTGTTCTTTTTCTTCTTGATAATCAACGCATTCGATATTGCGGACATCGCGGCGTGTATAAAGATGTTTGCCCCCGACGACGCAAAAGTCAAGCAGGCAAAACGCACGATACGGAAAAAGCGCGCGCATTAACCATATATATAATCTACTTTATCGTTCGCATAAAAGCATAGTTTATTGTCAAACTAGGCATATGCTGAATTTGTTTATACGATGCCTTGTTTTATATTTCGTTTTGCTCATTGCCATGCGCCTTATGGGAAAACGACAGCTCGGCGAGCTACAACCGTTCGAGCTTGCCATAACCCTTGTCGCAAGCGATTTGGTGTGTATCCCGATGGCGGATTCGTCGATACCGATTTTATACGGAATTATCCCCGTCTTTTCACTGTTTTTGGTGCATATTCTCATAACAAAGCTCGCAACCAAAAGCATACGCTTCCGCAAATTTCTCAACGGCAAACCGATTATCATCATACAAAACGGCAATATTCTGCCCGACGTCATGAAAGAATTAAATCTAAATATAGACGATATTATGGAAGCGTTGCGAGGCGCAGGGTATTTCAATCCGTCCGAGGTTGAATATGCGATTTTGGAAACGAACGGCAATTTAAGCGTCATGCCTAAGGCACAAAACCGTCCTCTTTCTCCCGACGACGTGGACATTCAGGTTGAAAAAGCACAAATCCCGATTGCCGTCATAATGGAGGGAGAATTTGTCGCCGAAAATCTATCTCGCCTTAAGGGCGACGTAAAAGAAAAGGTGCTTGCGTATTTAAGCGAAATCAATCTAAAGGAAGCAGACGTGCTTGTGCTTTTGGTCGCAGGACAAAACGTATTCGTTCAGCCGTACAAAGACGATTTTATTATGGCAGCTTTGCCCCAAGACGACGAGGATTGTTCCGAAAGAGAAAACGCGCTTAATTACACGCAAAACAACGGCGAAGAGGGGAATGCGCAATGAAAAAGGTTATCGTGGCATTTGTCATGCTGGCAATCATTTTAACCGCAGGAATTTTGGAAAACTATTACGTTACAAAAACGTTCACAGAGCTAGATTCGCGCCTGCACGAATTGGAAAGCTCGATAAAAGCCGAGGACGAATCGGCAACGGAACAGCTTGAAGACCTTACGCAGTGGTGGGAAAAACGGCGCGCGTATATCGAGCTGTTTGCATATTCGCCGGACGTACGCGCCTTCTCCGTGGCACTCGGAGAAACGGCAGGCTCGTTGGAATACGGCGATTATGCAAACGCGATGTCGAAATGCCACTCGCTTATAATTATGGCGGACAACATCAAACGCCTACTCGACTTCAACGCCGAAGACATAATCTAAAAAAGACCTCTAATATGCAAGACAACGAATACGAGGATACCCCAATTTAACAAGCTCGCATTTGCGCTCGTTACAATATCTACACGTCACCATATGCAAATATGCGCATATATCGATATTAGAATTTCGAGCGTAATTTATCTTTCAAATCATAAATGTCGCCTGCGCCTACCATAAGCACAACGTCACATTTGCTTACGTGCTTATTGACAAAATCGATTGTTGATTGCGCGTTTTCGAGCAGATAAACATCGCGATTGCGATATTTGTCGAAAATCGCATTTTTCAATTCAACGCTATCCGCGCCGTCCTTTGGAAGCTCTCGCGCCGCATACGTCGACATAATTCCCAAAACGCAAACGCCGTTTTCGGGTGCGCCGAGCACGTCTACAAAGTCATTCAAATACGCCTTGGTTCTAGAATAAGTGTGTGGCTGAAATACAAGCAGTATTTTGCCATAAGCGGCGGCACGCTTAAGCACGCAGGCTATTTCGCTCGGGTGATGTGCAAAGTCGAAATAGATTCTTTTTCCGCATATTTCTCCCGAAAATTCAAACCGCCTTTTCACCCCCGAATAGCTCTCTAGCAAGCGCAATGATTTTTCGACGTCAATATCGAGAGCACGCGCGATTGCGATTGCAAACGTTGCGTTTCGATAATTATATTCTCCGCCGTCGCACAGTGAAAAACGTCCGCAATATTTTCCGTTTACCGATATGTCCGCAAAGTCGTTTTGGGCGACGCATTCTATTTTATTATCGTTTACGATAACACCGAAGCCGTCGCGCTTTTCACCGCCTATTACGTCGGCGTTTTCAAAAGACACGATTTTTACGCTTGCCCTATCAAGAAATTTTGCAAACGTATTTTTCACGCTTTCTATATCCTTATAGCAATCGGGGTGATCGCATTCCATATTCGTCACCACTGCAACGTTAGGCGACAACGCAAGCAAATTTTGCCTATACTCGCAAGCCTCACACACAAACACGCAGCTTTGAAGCTCGGAGATTTTGTCTGCTTCGGTATTATTGACATAATTTGAAAAATCTACACTCTCACCGCCGATCATCGATAAAAATTTACAATCGTATTCCTTTAACAAATGTGTAATCATCGCACAAGTGCTTGTCTTTCCGTGCGTTCCGCCGACCGCGATAGTCTTGCCGAAAAAGCGCGCGATTTCCGCCAAAAACTCGTGTCTTTCAAGCATCGGAATATGCCTTGAAACGGCACAAGCATATTCGGCGTTATCTTCCTTTATCGCAGAGGAAAACACCACCATATCGCTATCGCACATATTTTTTTCGTTTTCGCCCTGCCAAATTCGAGCGCCTCTCTTCCTTATATCCTCGCAAAGAGAATTGAGTTTTTTATCGCTTCCGCTCACCGTTCCGCCGAAGTCGATAACGAATTTCGCAAGCGCGTTTACCCCCACGCCCCCGACGCCTATAAAATGCACTCGCTTACCCAGAAAGTCCATAACGCAATATATGCGGCTGAAGCGAGCGTTGTTTACAATAAAAACATCTAAAATCTATCTCAAAAGCATTTGCATATTCGACTTCACCGCCCCGAAACGCCGAACGCTTTTACGCATGGAAATATCCGCATATGTCCAAATTGTGCGTTGAAAAACAATAAAAAAATCGCATATTTTCATATGAAAAAATGCGATTTTTTGCACGTAAATTTGATTAAAACAACAGAGCCTTCTCTCAAAAAAAACGAGAACGCCCCACGATTTTTGCGTTTCGTCAATCTCTCTGCACGTTGACGCCGTATTCGTTTTTCAAGCCCTCAATATCGATTTTGCCTATTTGCGTGCGCGGAAATTCCTTTACACACACCACCTCGCGAGGAATATTCCAATGGGACATACGCTTTGAAATATGCGCGATAATCGCACTCTTCGACTCCTCGGAAAGTTCGCCCTCGACAAGCAATCTTATATACGGCTTAAAGTTTATGCGGTACTCGATACACACGCATTCCTTCACGTACGGCAATTCTTTTGCGACCTGCTCGATTTCGAGCGGAAAAACGTTGATACCCGAAATCTTTATAAGGCGTTTTTTTCTGCCCATAAAGAACAGCCTGCCCGTATCGTCGCTTTTGAAATAGTCGCCCGTGCGCACCCACACCTTGCCGTCAAGCTCTATCATTGCCTTTTTTGTAGCTTCCTCGTCGCCGACGTAGCCGCTCATAAGCTGATCGCCGCAGATAAGCAATTCCCCGACCTCCCCGACGGGAACGTCGCAAAGCTTGTCGTCCACAATACGCACAAATACGTCCTTAATAGGCTTGCCTACCGTTCCGAAAACATAATCGCCCTTTGTCACAGCACAAACGCTTGCGGTTTCCGTAAGACCGTAGCCCGGGGACAAAACGCCCTTGCCACCGCATTGGCGCATACGTTCGTCAAAACGCTCGACAAGCTCCTCGCTCACGACGTCGCCTCCGACAAACACGTCTTTTATGCTGGATACGTTATCGCCGCAAAACTCGGCGCAATCGAGCAATTTGGACACCATTCTCGGCACCGCAATCATAGTTGTCACTCTGTTTTTGGCAATCGTCTTGACCGTTTTTTTGGCATTGAAGACGGTCTGCAAAACGATACTCATATTTGTAGACATCGCCGCGTGCACGCCGACGACAAGCCCGAAGCCGTGAAACATCGGAAGCGCGACAAGCATAGAATCCCTCTCGGAAAATTTGTCGTCGAGATATTGGAGCAGATTGCCTGCCATAGCATTGGCGCAACGCGAAGAAATCGCCACCGTTTTAGGCACGCCGGACGTACCGCCGGACTGCATATAAAACACAACTTCTTCCCCGTCGCCCTTGAAAATCTCAAAGCCTCTCGAGCGCGGAAGCCCTAAATAATCATACAAACCGAAATGACATATGACGCGTCTTGCGCCGTTGCATCTGGAAAAATACGCTCGTTGATTTATATCGCTCATAAAAACGACCTTCGGCTTGAGCTTTTGCACCGCCGCGGCAAATTCGTCCGACGAAAGCTTCGGGTGAATCATAGACGCTATCGCGCCGATTCTCGAGCAGGCATAAACGGCGACAACGCATTGCTCGATGTTGGGTAAAGCAATCATCACAACGTCGCCCTTGCGCACACCGAGCCTATACAAACCGCCTGCGACCCCGTCTATCTGATTGAAAAAAAAATCGTTGCGCATTTTGCGATTTGCGCGAACGACGGCGATATTTTCGTCGTTTTTCTCGCGATACGTGCGCATGAAATCATAAAAGCTTTTGTGAATATCAGTCATATCTAAATTATACCATTACACATATTCGCCGTCAACACGGTGACAGTCGAAAAAGAAAGTATTTTGCGCTCGCAAAAGCGCGCGCGTTTTCCGCCTTTTGAAAATATTTGCTCGATACGTGTATAAATTACGTTTGCGCCGTCCATAATCAAGACAAATTGGAGGTAAAAACATGAGCAAATTTACTGTTGCAATGAAACGCTTTGGCGGTTTTATGAAACGCAACGCCGTCTATTTTCTTATCGTTCTGTGCATAGCTTCCGTTGCCGCAGTTATCGCTTTGGCGGTCACGCGCGACACGACAATGCCCGATATAGACGCGTCTATAGGCGACGACAATCAACCGACCGTCAACCCCGGGAACGATCCCTCGGATCAACCCGACAATCCGGACAATCCAAACGATCCGACCGTCAATCCGAATACGCCCGTTGAAGAAACGCTGAAATTCTGTGCGCCCTGCAACGACGGCGAGGTAAGCAAAAGCTATGACGACGCAACGCTTGTTTGGAACGCCACTCTCAAGCAATTTTCCACGCACCTTGCACTCGATTTCAAGGCGGAAGACCTCAACGTGTATGCCGCCGCCGACGGCACAATCAAGGAAATCGGATACAATGCGCTTGACGGAAACTACGTTGAAATCACCCACAAGGACGGTTACACGTCGCGCTATCTTTCTTTGGCAGAGCCCTGCACCTTGAAGCTCGGCGCAAGCATCAAGCAAGGACAGCTTCTCGGACAAATGTCCACCACTCAAGGAAGCGAAAGCCTTGACGGCGCACATTTACACTTTGAAATCCTGAAGGACGGAGAATGTATAAACCCGCTTGACGTTATGATTTCGTCCGAAAAATAACAGCTTGGATTTACACAATCAAAACACAAATCACAAGTGTAATCAACGCAAAAGCGACGGATAAACCGCCGCTTTTGTCAATATCCAGAACAAATTATCCTTTCAGGTGCAACACCTAACTCGAAATCTATTCCTCCCCTATCAGTACATCGTAACAGTTCCGTCCTTTGCAATTGTCCCGTTTGTGCAATACACAGTGTAATTACCGGTATCATAATTCCAGTACTTATATTTTGTTATGGCTTCCCACTGTTCTATTGTTCCTTTGAATTCTATTCTCGTCAAATCACTGCACCCACTGAAAGCCAAACGGCCTATGCTCGTCACGCTATTCGGTATCGTTATGCTTGTTAAATTTGTGCAATCTTCGAAGGCAAAATCTCCTATGCTCGTTACGCTATCCGGTATCGTTACACTTGTCAAGCCAGTGCAATTATCGAAGGCATATTTGCCTATGCTCGTCACTCCCGCGCCGATTGTAACACTCGTCAAGTCCATGCAAAAGCCGAAGGCAAAATCTCCTATGCTTGTGACACTGTCGGGGATTGTTATGCTTCGCAAACCCGTGCAATTTTCAAAGGCGTACTTTCCTATACTTGTAATTGGCCTTTTATCATAGTTTACAGCAGGAATCTTTAGTTCGGCACCTCTAAATGTGCCTATTCCCGTAACAGAATAGTCTTCCCCATCAAAACCGGGCCAATCAGAACTACAATTACGCGTAAATTTTAATCCTGTTTCAAAATATCCGCACTGCTCGCAAACCCCATCATCGTCGAAAAAATGTGTTGCTATCTCATTATAAGTTGTATAATCGCAACGCGAACAAGTATCATATGCTTCCCAGCCCACTTTAGTGCAAGTGGGGGCTTTTGCTTCGTGGTGTACTAAGTCGTGATTGAGTGCGCCTATCTCGTGATATGTTGTATAATCGCAACGCGAACAAGTATCCACTTCCCAACCGATTTCCGTACAAGTCGGAGCTTGCAACTCATGATGTACTAAGTCGTGATTTAGCGCACCTATCTCACGATATGTTGTATAATCACAACGCGAACAAGCATCATATGCTTCCCAACCAACTTCAGTGCAGGTAGGAGCTTGCGACTCATGATGTATCAAGTCGTGATTGAGTGCGCCTAACTCTTGATATGTTGTATAATCACAGCAAGAGCAAGTATCATATGCTTTCCAACCGACTTCTGTACAAGTAGGAGCTTGCGCTTCATGATGTACTAAATCATGCTGTGCCGGTATTTCTTGATAGGTTGTATATTCACAGCGAGAGCAGGTGTCATAAGCATTCCAACCGACCTCGGTACAGGTCGGTGTCTGCCCGTCGTGATGTATCAAATCATGGTCGAGCGCAGGAACGATTTGTTGCTCAATGAGAGTTTTATTGCAAACACTGCAATGCGAGCCTTCCGTCAAACCGGTCGCAGTGCAGGTCGCATCGACCGCCTCGTCTACCACAGGTGTATGATTTTCCGTCCACTTTGCATAAAGCTTAACATCTAACGAAATTCCCTTTGCAGAATCAAATTGTTTGACGCCTGCCTCGTCGAGATACCAGCCCTCAAAAACATGACACGTTTTTGTAGGCTTGTCGGGAAACGTTATATTCATACCGTTTTTAGTTATCACCGTGTCATATTCTTCACCGTCAACGATAAAAGTCACGGTATAATTCCCTTCTCCGCAAGCCGCAAGCATACAGCAAGCCGCCGCAACAAAAACAATCGTCAACAAAAACAACAACGTTTTCTTTCTTGAATTGCCCATAATTCGCTCCTGAAATTTTTTCGTCTAATAATATATTAGATGAATTTTTTTGCAAGCAGGAATAACAGCCTTGTTTCGTTACGAGACAAAACGAACAATAAAACCATATATTATATAAATATTAAATATATCTCTTTACAATCCGTATGACAAGTTGTAAAATCAACGTGTAAAAATTAACGCCTAATATATTATTAGGCGAATTTTTTTTATTCGGTTTTTAATGTTAAAAAAGCACGATTTTGCAGCGTATTTATACAAAAAGTCATCGGCGTTTCCCGATGACTTTC
>CAZUZK010000010.1:0-11757 GCA_964624745.1 uncultured Bacteroides sp.
CTTTCGAGGGCGGTTCGTTTTTATTGAATTTTACATTTTTGAAATGTAGTCTGCAAGAGCGTTGAAGATTACGTCAAGACCGTGTGCGCCTGCGTCGGGATATCCGATGCTGCGTTCGCCGACGGTGCCTGCTCTTCCGAGAGTCGCAACGTGCGTCTTTGTGGCTTCTGCGCCGTCATGCGCCGCTTTTGCGCCGAGGTTTAAGCCTTCCTGCAAACTCTTTCCGTCTTCAGCGGCTTTTGTGAGTGCCATAGCGCAGGGCTTGAGAGCGTCAACAAGCGTTTTGTCGCCGATTTCCGCGCCTTTACCGAAGGACTTTTTGCCGGTTTCGTATACGCCACGGTTTGCTTCGGTGAAGAGAAGGGCTATATCGGCAAGATTGACTTCCTTTTTGCCGAGCATTGCTTTGCCTGCGTATTTGAAGGCAGAACCCCAAATAGGACCGGACGCGCCGCCGCAGTATTCTTTGATGATTTCACTACAGCTTACCAGGAATTGACCGATGTCGCCTTTCTTTCTTGTTGCCCAATCCGCTTTAAGCTGCTTGAAGCCTTTTGCTATTGACATGCCGAAGTCGCCGTCGCCCATTTTATCCGCTTCGCAGAAAGGAACTTCGTTTTCAATTACGACGTCTGCCATTTTGTCTACGATTTGTACAAAGGCGGGAGTGTTGATCGTTTCTCCGACTGCGGGAGTGCCTTCAACTTCGTATACCGCATTTTCTTCGGCTACGTCTGCAACCGCTTTTTTCGCGCTGGCTTTAGGTGCGTTTTCGCAGGGGGTATAACCCAATGCCTTGCCGATTGCTTTAATTGCTTCGAGTGCGGATTGAGCTTGCTCGCTCATAGCGGCGCCCCAAGTGAGTGCCGGAGTCGAAACGGGGTAGTCTACAAGTGCTTTCAGCTCGCTGTCAACTCTCAATACGGAAATGGACGCGCCAGCCATATCGATTGACGTCATAAAGTTGCCTACGATAGTGCGGTGAATGTTGATTCCGTCTGCATTGAGAGCTTTTGTAACGGAATTGTTGAGGATATAAAGCTCTTGGAGAGGAGTTCCGCCAAAGCCGTTGATAAGAAGCACGACGTCTTCGCCCTTTTGGAGCTTGAGATCTTCTTCGAGGTCGGTGAGGATTCTGCGTGACAAATCGTCGCAGAACGTGCCTGTCGAATAGTTGATTTTTTCACGGAAACGACCGGGTTCGCCATGAATGCCAACGCCAAATTCCATTTCGTCGTCGCCGATTTCAAAGGTGGGGTGACCTGCCGCGGGAACGGTACAGCTTGTGAATGCAAAACCGAATGAGCGTACGTTGTCGATAACCTTGTTTGCAACGCGTTTCACTTCGTCGAGTTCTTTGCCTTGTTCTGCGGCGGCGCCTGCGCATTTGTGGACGAGCACGGTGCCTGCAACGCCTCTACGGCCGACGGTGTAGAGAGAGTCTTTAACGGCGATGTCGTCGTTTACGTATACCGCGTCAACCTTCAAGCCGTCATCTTGTGCGTCTGCCATTGCGTTGTTGAAGTTCATGCAGTCGCCCGAATAGTTTTTGATGATGAGAAGCACGCCCTTGTCGGTTGCGCACTTTTTGATTGCGTTGTACACCTGTACTTGTGACGGGGAGGCAAACACGTCTCCGCATACTGCGGCGTCGAGCATTCCTTTTCCGACAAAGCCTGCGTGTGCGGGTTCGTGACCGCTTCCGCCGCCGGAAATCAAGCTGACCTTATTGTCGTTGATTTCTTTTTTCTTGACGACTTTATATTTCTCCACGAATTCGAGTTCGGGATGCGCCAAAGCCAAGCCGTGACACATATCGTAAACGAAAGTTTCGGGGGTGTTCATTATTTTCTTCATAATTATCTCCTTATAGAACCGCTGTAATTATCCTAACAATAAATGATTTCGGAATGCGGTTTTTTTTAAGACGCTCCCTTGCGCGCAAGGGAGCGTCGAAATTATAGATTAGTGGCAGCAGTCGCAATCGCAACCGTATCTGTAATCGTGACCGAGTTTGTCTGCGGTCTTGATTGCCGCAATAACCATATCTTCGGTTACGGGGAAGGGCATATTGTGGATTGATTCGTCGGGGATGCAAGTCTTTGCGGCGACAATCTTGTATTCTTCCTCGGTGAGTTCTTCTCTGATGACTTCGCCTGTGCGCGGATTTGTCATAAGGTCATGCAAGCAGACGGGGAGACCTACTTCGTCGCAGAAATTGAGAACCTCGTAAAGCTCTTCTTCGGGGCTGTTTTCGAGAACGAGTTGGCAGATGGTGCCGAATGCGACCACTTCACCGTGCATGCAGCAGGAGTGAATGTCGTGTACTGCGGTGAGACCGTCGTGAATTGCGTGTGCCGCTGCAAGACCGCCGGATTCAAAGCCGAGACCGGAAAGAAGGATATTGGTTTCTACGATTTTTTCAAGTGCGGGAGTTACAACGTTGCAGTCGCAAGCGGATTTCGCTTTTGCGCCGTCGCTGATGAGGTTGCGATAGCAAAGCTCTGCAAGTGCCGCGGCGGTGTGTGTGCCATAGCCGAGAAGAGTCTTTTTCTTGCGGTCTGCTCCGCAGGGAAGACCTGCGTTGACGTTGGAAACGCTGTTGACGTTGGCTCTTGCTTCAAAATATGTGGAGAGTGCGTCGCCCATGCCGCTTACGAGGAAGCGAGAGGGAGCGTTTGCGATAACGTTGAGGTCGATAAGAACTACGGACGGGCTTTGACGGAAATATGCGTAATCGTCAAATTCGTGATCGTCGGTGTAGAGAACCGCAGAGTGGGACGTCGGTGCGTCGGTTGCGGCGATAGTCGGGCAGATAATCAACGGATTGCCTGCTGCAACGCATTTTGAAGTATCGATTGCTTTGCCTCCGCCGAGACCGATGGTGCAAGCGCATTTGTTTGCTTTTGCAAAATCTTGCAACGCCTTTACGACGGTGCGAGAGCATTCGCCCTTGAAGAGGTCGCACGAAACGAATTCCACGCCGTATTTTGCTTGCGTAGCCTCGAGTTTGTCTTTGACGAGGTTAAGTGCGAACGGGTCTGCGATAAGAAGTGCTTTCTTACCGAAGGTTTTTACAAAATAACCAAGGTTCAACAATTCGTTTTCGCCTTGCACGTACTTTGTGGGACAAATAAATGCTTTTCTCATAATACTCTCCTTTATTTAAGGTTATTTTTTTAAGATAAAAACATTATATATCGTGTAAAGCAATAATTCAATACCCAATTTTTCTAAAAAAACGATTTTTTGCAAAAAAAATCTCAAAAAATCGCATTTTTACACGACAAAACGTTAAAAATTAATAAAAAATTAAGGTTTTTACTCAAAAAAGTTGAATCTTATGAAAATGGGCTTATAATGAATTTGTAATAAAAATCAATATTTCGGAGTGAAAAATGGACGTCGAAACCTCGATACGTAAACGTGTGGAATGGATAAAAAATTTGCTTTTGCAAACGGGCGCAAAAGGTATTATTTACGGCAACAGCGGCGGAAAGGATTGTACGTTGGTCGGCGCGTTGTGCAAGCTTGCCACGGACAACGTTTTGGGAGTTATAATGCCGTGTCAATCTACGCAGAATTACGGCAGTGACCGTGACGACGCGTTGCTTGCAGGCGAACGCTTCGGCATAAAACAAATTGAAATAGATTTAAGCGCGACAAAGCAGGCGTTGACGGAGGCTCTCGGAGATTCCCTTTGCGAGGATAACGCCGGGGATAGCAATCTCAAAATGGCGGGAGTAAATATCAATCCGCGCTTGAGAATGACAACGCTTTATGCTTTGGGACAGGCAAAAGGATACCTTGTCGCCGGAACGGGAAATCTTGACGAAATAACGCTGGGTTATTTCACCAAATGGGGCGACGGCGCGCACGATTTCAATCCGATTGCAGATTTGACGGTAGGCGAGGTTTATGAGCATCTACGCGCCTTAAATGCTCCGTCCGGCATTATAGACAAGGCTCCGTCGGCAGGGCTTTATCAGGGGCAAACCGACGAAGACGAGCTTGGAATAAAGTATTCGGACGTCGATAAATATTTAAGGGGCGAAGAAATATCCGAAGACGTAAAACAAAAGATAGAAAATGCAAAAAAACGCTCTCTTCACAAGCTGCGTATGCCGATGAAATTCGGGGAATAAACATCTGTAAATATATCAAAAAACACGGTTAGATGCCGTGTTTTTTTTGCATCACGACGAATTATGTCTTCAAGTGTAACACCTAAACAAAAATGAAACATCTCGTACGGATTCGGTGCTTGAGCGCTTGTAAAAATTCTGCATTTTAATAGCGGCGCGCCTGCAAATTTTTGCGAAAAACGATTTGTGATTCGGAAAAACAAAAACAATAAAACACAGCGTAATATTTTGATGTTTGCTTCAATTTGTAAAGAATCTCGATAATAAACGACAAATATTTCGATTTGCTCTTGCGCGCCCGCACTTTTATGTGCTATTATAATACAAGTTACAATTATTCAACAAAAGGAGGGGCTTTTTATGGCTCATTTAAGCGAAGCGGCGGTTGTTCAAATCAACAAGATTTGCGATAGATACGTCGATGAAAAAACTCCGCTTATGATGATTTTGAGCGACATTCAAAAGGAATACGGCTATATTCCGATTGAAGTGCAACAAATCGTCTCTGATAGGACGGGGATTTCTGTTGCCGAAATTTACGGCGTAGTAACTTTCTATTCGTTTTTCTCTCTTACACCGAAGGGGAAATACGTTATCGGTTGTTGCCTCGGTACGGCGTGTTATGTCAAGGGCGCGCAACAGGTTATCGATAAGTTCTGCGAATTGCTTGGCGTAAAGCCCGGCGAAACCACAAAGGACGGTCTTTTCACCATTGACGCATTGCGTTGTATCGGTGCTTGCGGTATAGCTCCCGCAGTTTCCATCAACGGACAGGTATATCCGAAGGTTTCCGTCAGCGCCGTTCCCGGCATTATTGACGAGTATAGAGCGAAGGAGAATCAATTATGATAAAGAATTTTGCTGAACTTGAAAAAGCTTGCAACGATTGTTCTGCTTGCCTAGACGCCAAGTTTACGGGTAGCGACGGCAAAAGACACATCGTTCTTTGCGGCGGTACGGGATGCCTTTCCTCTCATTCCGACGAAATCAGAGAAGAATTTGTAAAGCTCATTGAAGAAAAAGGTCTGCAAGACAAGGTTACCGTCAACCAAGTCGGTTGCTTCGGCTTCTGCTCTCAAGGTCCGTTTGTAAAAATTTATCCCGAAGATACGCTTTACAGAATGGTTCAAATCGCAGACGTACGCGAAATCGTCGAAAAGGATATTGAAAACGGCGAAATCGTCGATAGACTTTTGTACGTAGATCCGAACACTCAAGAGAAAATTTCAAAGCAAGACGATATTACGTTCTACAAAAAACAGGTTCGTATCGCATTGCACGGTTGCGGAAGCATCAATCCCGAAAAGATAGAAGAGGCTCTCGGCGCAGGCGCATTCCGCGGACTCGAACGTGCGCTTCAAATGGATAGACAAGAGGTCATCAACGAGATTCTCGCTTCCGGTTTGCGCGGTCGTGGCGGCGGCGGCTTCCCGACGGGCAGAAAGTGGCAATTTGCATACGCTCAACCCGACGGCGACAAATACGTTGTCTGCAACGGCGACGAGGGCGACCCGGGCGCGTTTATGGACCGTTCCATTCTCGAAGGCAATCCGCTTGCCGTTATCGAGGGCATGATGATAGCAGGCTACGCTATCGGCGCACAAAACGGTTATTTCTACGTTCGCGCGGAATATCCGATTGCGGTTAACAGACTGCGCATAGCAATCAAGCAGGCAGAAGAGCTTGGCTTGCTCGGCGACAACATTCTCGGCACCGATTTCTCTTTCCGCGTACATATCAGATTGGGTGCAGGCGCATTCGTTTGCGGTGAAGAAACCGCGCTTCTCAACTCCATAGAGGGCAAGAGAGGTATGCCGCGTCCGCGTCCTCCGTTCCCGGCTGTCAAGGGGCTTTGGGATTCTCCGACGATTGTCAACAACGTCGAGACTCTCGCGTGCGTGCCTTACATTATGAGAGAGGGCTACGAGAAGTTTACAAAGTTCGGCACGGATAAATCTAAAGGAACAAAGGTTTTCGCTCTCGGCGGAAAGGTCAACAACGTCGGTCTTGTCGAAGTGCCTATGGGTACTACGTTGAGAGAACTTATTTACGACATCGGCGGCGGTATCCCCAACGGCAAGAAGTTTAAGGCTATCCAAACCGGCGGTCCTTCGGGCGGTTGCTTGACGGCAGACGACCTAGACGCGCTTATCGACTTTGACAACCTCGTTGCAAAAGGCTCGATGATGGGAAGCGGCGGCGCAATCGTTATGGACGAAGACAACTGTATGGTTGACGTTGCAAAGTTCTATATGGAATTTATTTGCGACGAGTCGTGCGGAAAATGCTCGCCCTGCCGTATCGGCACCAAGAGAATGCTCGAGTTGCTCACCAAGATAACAAAAGGTACGGCGACTATGGAGGATTTGGATAAGCTTATGGATCTTGCAAACAATATCAAAGCGGATTCACTTTGCGCTCTCGGACAAACGGCTCCGAACCCGATTCTTTCCACGTTGACGCACTTTAGAGACGAATATATTGCGCATATCGTAGACAAGAAGTGTCCTGCACACGTTTGCAAGAGCCTCATGAGCTACGAGATAGACAAGGATAAATGCGTAGGCTGCGGCTTGTGCGAAAGAAATTGTCCCGTCGGCGCAATTCACACAATCAATTACGTTGCTCCGAAGCATAAGCTTCCTTCAAGAGAAATCGACAAGGAAAAGTGCATCAAGTGCGGTATGTGTATCGCTGCCTGCAAGCTTAAGGCAATCGAAAAGAAATAAGGAGAGGGATTATTATGGCGAAAGTAAATATAAAAATCGAAGGCGTGCCATATCAAGTTGAACAAGGCATGACTATTCTGGAAGCTGCAAAGGCTTGCGGATACGAAATCCCGTCCCTTTGCGCATACAATCACGGCGAATGCTCAAGAGGTTCTTGTCGCGTATGCCTCGTCGAGGCAACGGGCGCAAGAGGTCTTGTCGCGTCTTGCGTATATCCCGTTGCGGAGGGTATGGAAATTACTATTTCCTCTCCCAAGGCCACGCAAGCTAGAAGATCATCCGTCGAGCTTCTTCTTTCCAACCACAATCGCAACTGCCAAGAATGCGATAAAAACGGTAAATGCGAGCTTCTTCACGTAGCGATTCTTACCGGTGCGAGAGAGGGCATTTACAGCGGAGAACAAACTCCCGTAACGGTTGATATGCTCACTCCGTCCATTAAGAGAGATACGAGCAAGTGCATACTTTGCGGAAGATGTATCGAGCGTTGCAAAAACGCACACGGACTTTCCGTTCTCGGCTTTGAAAAGAGAGGCTTTAAGACTATTGTCGCGCCGGCGGAAAACAGAAGCTTTGCAAATTCTCCGTGCATTCTTTGCGGACAATGCGTAAGCGTATGCCCGACGGGTGCGTTGATGGAGGTAAGCGAAATAGAAAAGGTTGACGCGGCATTCAAGGCAGGCAAGTACGTCGTAGTGCAGACGGCGCCTGCTGTCAGAGCGGCTTTGGGCGAAGAATTTGATATGCCCATCGGCTCTCTCGTGACAGGAAAAATGGTTTCCGCGCTTCGTCGCTTGGGCTTCAAAAAGGTGTTTGACACCAACTTTGCTGCAGACCTCACCATTATGGAAGAGGCAACCGAATTGCTTGAACGCGTAAAGGACGGCGGTGTGCTTCCCATGATTACGTCATGCTCTCCGGGTTGGATAAACTATGCGGAGTATTATTACGGAGATCTTCTCAATCACCTTTCCTCCTGCAAATCACCGCACGAGATGTTCGGCGCGATTTTGAAGACCTATTATGCTGAGCAAAACGGAATCAAGCCCGAGGATATGTTTGTCGTATCCGTCATGCCGTGCACCGCAAAGAAATTCGAGAAGGATAGAAAGGAATTGTCCACCAACGGTTTGCAGGACGTTGACGCGGTTCTTACGACAAGAGAGCTCGCAAAGATGATTAAGCGCGCGGGCATTATCTTCAACAGATTGCCCGACGAGGAATTTGACAACGACGTAGTTGGCGAATATAGCGGCGCAGGCGTCATATTCGGCGCAACCGGCGGCGTTATGGAGGCGGCATTGCGTACGGCGGCGGCAGTTCTTGACGGTAAAGAGCTTGAACACGTCGAGCTTACGGACGTAAGAGGTCTAAAGGGTATCAAGGAAGCGACGTATCATCTTGGCGGAACGGACATCAAGGTTGCCGTTGCACACGGTATGAAGAACGCAAAAGTGCTTCTCGACCAAATCAGAGAAGGCACAAGCCCGTATCATTTCATCGAAATTATGGGTTGCCCGGGCGGTTGTGTAGCAGGTGGCGGACAGCCGTACGTCAAACCGTGCTTCCTTCCCAACGAGGACGATAATATCCTTGATACGTTCCGTGAAAAACGCGCAGCCGCGCTCTATCGCGAAGACGAGAGCAGACCTGTTCGCGTGTCTCATCAAAACGAACAAATCAAGAAGCTTTACGACGAGTTCTTGGGAGAACCCAACAGCCATTTGGCACACGAGTTGTTGCATACGACGTATACCGCTCGCGATAAATTCCCCAAACTTGACTAAATAGCGTCTAATAGCGGTAAACGCCCTCGGAACGCAGCTTGCGTGCGCAAAGCACGCTAGGGTTGCTTCCGAGGGCTTTTTTCTTGCCATAGTTTATTTGTTCAAGTAGGGGCGCATACGAGTATACCGTCGTTGTAAAAATCAAGTAACGCAGTTTACGTTATGCAATAAGTTGCCGAAAAACATCGATATTTTTACATTGCATATTTACATTTCTTTTGATACGTGATAATATACTTATTGTAGGATTCTTCCTAAAATATATAAAAGAGAGGGCTGGTTATGGCAAAGAAAAAAGGTGACTATTTTGGTCTTGGTAGAGTGGTAAGTCTTGTTTTGGCAATCATTCCCGTGACGTCGTGGATTTTGGGCGCCGTTACAAGATTTTCCGAAGGCAAAATTCTTGCGGGACTTATTCGTATTATCTTTGGTTTCAATATCGTTTGGATTGTTGACCTTGTTTTGATGATTACCCAAAAGAGTATTTGGAGACTTAATTAAGCGTTAACATGATTATCGAATTTGATTCAAAACGATATGAAGACAAAAGGCAAGCTCTATGCGAACTTGCCTTTTGCCATTTCCCTGTAAGAATAACGATAGACGGCAGGGAGTGCGTTTTTGAAGAATTTAGCGCGCTTGAAGAGTATTTGAAAAATTATTGACATATGCAATAACGGCGTTTTATATATCAAAAACGATTGATTAAAGCTGCGATTTTGCAAATGGCACATTTGTGTAAGAGGCAAATCGGGCTTTTTTATTTGAGCGATAAGCTTATAAAAACAAACGATTTTTTTGTTTTATATTGAAAAATATTTATATTATTGATACAATAAACAAAACAAAAGCATAGGGGAATATTATGCAAGAAGAAGGCGTAGAAGCAATCGAACAAGAGGTTGTAGCTTCTGAAACTCCGACGGAAAGATTGTCGAACCGCAATCTGTTTATGTTTGCGCTCGGCACTATAGGAAGAGATTTTCTATACAACTTTTTCAACGGATACCTATTGTCGTATTGCGTGTTTGCAAAACACCTTGAAGCAGCGCAGTTTACGGCGATTACTTTTATTATCATCGCGGCGAGAATTTTCGACGCGTTGAACGACCCGATTATGGGCGGTATCGTTGAGAATACGCGTACGAAATGGGGCAAGTATAAGCCGTGGCAACTTATCGGTTGCGTCACCACGTCCGTCGTCATAATTTTGTTGTTTAATATACCTGTTACGGGGTGGGGCTTTGTCGGCTTGCTTGCCGCGATGTATTTCCTTTTCAGCATCACGTTTACCATGAACGATATCTCGTATTGGGGTATGATGCCCACGCTGACGAGCAATGCTCACGATAGAGACAAGCTTATGTCGATTACGCAGATAGCTTGCGGTATAGGCGGCGGCGCGGCAGGTCTTATTATTCCGACTCTCACTATGGGCTCGCCAATCGGCGGCAGTGCGCAGACCGCATTCGGCATAATTGCGATTGTGGCGTCCGTGCTGATGTTCGCCTTCCAAATGTTTACGATTTTCGGCGTAAAAGAAAAGCCGTTGCCTCAAAATCTGCTTAAAACTCCGCCGATGAAGCTCAAGGATATGTTCCGCGTGCTGTTCAAAAACGACCAGTTGCTGTGGTGCGCGCTGGTTATGCTTTTATTCAACGTCGGCACAAACGTCGTAGGTGGCGGATTGGGCATGATGTACATATATTTCGACAATGCCTACAACGGTACGCTGTGGACGGTGTTCGGACTTGGGTATGCGGTGGTTTCGACGGCGTTTACGTTGTTTTATCCTGCGCTATCCAAAAAATTCGGCAGAGATAAACTGCTGTATTCTTGCGGACTTGCAATCATAATCGGCTATGGCTTGATGATGGTTTTCGGTCTTACCGTGCCCAAAATCGTACTTTTCGAGGTTATGGGCATGACGATAACCCTGCGCTTTTTGCTTATGCTTCTTGCGTATACGGTAGCAGGCTGGGGCGGCGGCTTTTATATGATTATGGTCATAAATATGGCAAACACCGTCGAGTACAACGAGTATAAAACAGGCAAGCGTGACGAAGGTCTTATCTTTGCGCTTCGTCCGTTTACCGCCAAGATGGGCTCCGCCTTGATGCAGGGCTTGGTGTCTCTTGTGTACATAATAGCAGGGGTGTTGACGTATACGAATCAGCTCACCGATATTGAAAGACACATTATCCAGGATATGGAACAGCAGGACGTTATCAACGCAATTCAATCGAGTGCGGAGGGACAAAAAAGCACAATGATTTTGCTTGTATGCACGTGCTTGATTCCTATGGTATTTCTTGCGGTCGCGCTTGTTATTTATAAGAAAAAATGCTTCCTGAACGAAAGCAAAATGGAAGAAATGATTATGGTAATCGAGCAAAGAAAAACTCTTGCTACGGAGGAGGGAGCGGAAGGGGCGCTTGACGCGTCAGAGAACATTCAAGAAATTGTGTTTGCTACCTCTGATTGCGACGAGAAAGCCGTAGCCGCCGACGATACGGACATAACGGAGCAGGTTATACAAGACGTGGCTTCCGATAGTGTCGACAATCGCGAACAAAACTAGCGCTTTTTGCAAATTCGATGTGAAAAATATACGTTTTTCTTTTGTAAAAAACGCAAAAAAAGCTTATGTTTTTACACAAAAAAATAGCTCGTTTCAAGGGCTATTTTTTATTGTGCTTTTCAAATTCTTTTCCGTTGACGATGTAGTCTATAGAAGCGTCGAAATACTCGGAGAACAAGCGTAATGCTTGAATATCGGGATTGCGTTTTCCGTTTTCATAATAAGAAAGGGCTTCACGGCTGATATTCAAGTCAAGCGCTACCTTTAATTGACTGTAGCCCCTTTCTCGACGCAGTTTTTTTAAGCCGATAAGTCCCGAATTGTTTTCCACAAGTTACCCGTACAATTTATTATTGACAATATTGTAACAGTTTGTTACTATGTAAATGTAACAATTTGTTACATATTACCAAAAGGAGAAGGAAGATATGAAAAGAAAAATCATTGTAACTATATCCGTTGTGTTGCTGCTGTCCGTTTTGTCGATATGTCTATTTGCGTGCAACAGCTCCAAC
>CAZUZK010000010.1:11857-37667 GCA_964624745.1 uncultured Bacteroides sp.
TGTGTTGCTGCTGTCCGTTTTGTCGATATGTCTATTTGCGTGCAACAGCTCCAACGCCCCTATGGATTATGTAGAAAAACTACTCAAAAAAGGTTATGAGCCCGTTGACGTTGATGTGAAATTTGATTATGACGAAGAAAGATATACAACAGGGGTATACTCTTGGAGCATTACAGCAAGTAATAGAGAAAGACGTGATCAGTGTCTTGATAGTTGGGAAAACAAGATGGCAAGTAATTCCTATGGTGGACGGGTGTATATAGAGATTTATGCCAATGAAGACGACGCAAAGCAGCGATATGATGAATTAAAAGCACAGCGGAACGACAACATCGACGCATATTTGGCCATTGTCTTAAAAAACAATACCGTTATATTCGGAGATATGGAATGTGTGAAAGACGCAAAGTGAGGGGCAATATGAAAAAGAAAAGTATTATCGTTTTAGTTTTAGTTTTGGCGATATGCGCGTGTATTTTATGTGCGTGCGACAGCAATCCGACGCCGGAGGAATACATAAACGGATTATTGGAGAAGGGATATAACATAATAATTGCACATGGCATATATTTTAATGATTTCGGCATAGAGAGCTTTGGGATAAGTGCTGAAAAGAATAAAAAATGCGTCTCAATAACCATATATCTTAGCGAAGACGCGGCAAAAACCGCTTATGATTCTCGTGAAATCAATGAGGACACCAAGGTTGTATTGCGTGGAAACGCTATAATCAGCGGAGACGAACAGCTGGTAAACGAAGTATCGAGCATTTAAGCTTAACAATTTTATGAAAACACGAAAACGCCGTTTTATACGGCGTTTTTGTATCGATAAACTATCGCTTGTTTACTTGTCGATAACAGAGTGGATAAACGCGTCGAATGCCGATTGACCTTGTTCGTCGTTTTTGAATACCGCTGTCGTATCGAGAATTTGCTCGCAAGCGTGATTGATATAATCGCGTATTGCAGAGTCAGCTTGTTCCTTCGAGCATGACGTGCCGTTGTCCACGACAAGCTGGGTTATCATTCCGAGATGCTTGTGAAGAGGATGCGTTTCTTCGCTCAAGGCTTGGAAATCCAATTTGGTCTTGCCTGTAAGAAGGTCGCTTATTTGCGATATTTCGCCGGCTAATCTACCCGGGAGAATAAACAAGCCCATTACCTCGATAATACCAATCGATTCCTGCTTAATGTTGTGAAGCTCTTTGGCAGGGTGGAAGATACCGAACGGGTGCGCTTCGTCCGTGCGATTGTTGCGCAATATCAAATTGAATTGATATTCGCCGTCCGAATTAAAGGACGCTATCGGGGTGATTGCGTTGTGGGGACATCTTTCTCCGTTTTGTACGGTCGAGGCTACGACGTTTGATTTTTCGTCCGTATAATCGTCCCATGCGGTGCGGAACTTGTTTGCAACCTTAAGCGCTTGTTCGCGGTTCTTGCTTTCGATTCTGACTATCGAATTGTACCAGTCCACGATGGATACGTTGACGTCGGGATAGCCTGCAACCTTATAATATTTGCGCGACGGACGAGAGAAAACCGGAAGAACCTTATTTCCGCCCTGATAATGGTCATGCGCAAGTATCGAACCGCCGACGATGGGAAGAGCCGCGTTCGAGCCGATAAAATAGTGCGGGAACATATCCAAAAAGTCCAGCATTCTTCTAAAGGTCGCGTCGCTTACGCACATCGGGCGATGCTCCCTGCACACGGCAATCATGTGCTGGTCAAAGTAGTTGTAGGGGGAGAACTGCATAAACCAGTTTTCGCCGTCCAGCTCAAAGGGTATCGTGCGTATCGTTTGACGAGCAGGCATTGCGGCGTTGCCGACAAAGCCGAGCGTTTCTGCGCAAAGTACGCATTTGGGATAGCCTGTTTTTGCTTCCTTTGCAAGTCGTACCTGTTCGGGCGTTTTTTCGGGCTTCGACAGATTGATTGTGACAATCACGTTGCCCCTTGTGCCGTCATGTTGCCATTTTATATTTTTGGCAAAATCTTTTTGGCGCAGGTAAAGGCTGTCGAATCCGAGCTTGTAAAGGTAATCGCAAGCGGATTTTATACCGCTGTAACAGGCGGTGTCGTCAAACGTTTCGATAACTCTTGAGGGAGCAGGCATAAGATACCCCATAAGGCGCGTTTCAAAAAGCAATCGCGAATTTTCGTCAATCAGCTTTTTGCGCACGGCGTATTCGGAAAGAGCTTCCAGCACGTCGTATACGTCGTACTTGCCTATGCTTTGTTCCGCGCAAGGCTCGGTGAGCTTCAAAGCGTCGAGAAGTTGATTTTGAGCATACAAAGAATCCACGTCGTCGAGATAGAGACGCTTCGATGCGTAATCAACCAGTTTGGCTACGTTCTGTTTTGCAATTTCGTCAAAAGAAATTCTTGGTGACATAAATCCTCCGAAAATTTGTGAAAAATGCACAACGATGTTATTATAGCATGATTGTTTAATCCTTGCAAGTTATAGTTGACCGAATTATCTTGCAAATTTACACTTTGCGTGCTACAATATAGCATAATATATGCTATTAAGGAGTTTTGGCAACTATGTTATCTGATTTTTTTGAATCGGAGGCGTTGAAAAACGTATGCCTTGACGTTTACGGCAAATACGACAAGTGCGTCGCAGACAGATTTCGCGAGCTTGTAAATATGCACAAAAGCACGTTTAACACTCGCGACGTCGATTTTTATTCTTCGCCCGGTCGTATCGAAATCGTGGGTAATCACACCGACCACAACGGCGGCAAGGTGCTTTGCGCCGCAATAAGCTGCGATACGCTCGCAAGCGTTTCGGAGCGTACCGACGGAATTATAGAGGTGAAATCAAAGGGCTATCCGATGTTACGCGTTGACGTCAACAAGCCTGATTTTTCAGTCACCGAAATCGGCACCTCCGTCGCGTTGATAAAAGGCGTTGTCGATTATTACAAGCGTTCCGGTAAAAACGTCGGCGGCTTCAGCGCGTGTATGACGTCGTCTGTCCCCAAAGGCTCGGGCGTATCGTCGTCAAGTTCCTTTGAGCTTATCATTGCCGAAATTCTGAATATAAAATTCAACGGCGGAGAACTTACTCCGATTTTCAAGGCAAAGGCTTCGCAATATGCCGAAAACACATTTTTCGGAAAGCCGTGCGGACTTATGGATCAAAGCGCAATCGCATTGGGCGGTGTAAATCTTATCGATTTTAAGGACTTCGACAATCCGATTATTCAAAAGGCGCATTGGGGCTTTGACGATCTTGATATTTACGTTATCGCAACCGGCGGAGACCATAGCGACCTTACCGACGACTATGCGGCCATACCGCACGAAATGAAAGAGGTTGCGGAGTGCTTCGGCGTAAAGTTACTTCACGAAATTCCGCGCGACAAATGGGAACGCGACAAGGAGAACATCGTGGGCAAGGTGAGCGAGCGCGCATTTTTGAGAGCGGAGCATTTCTTTGAGGAAAACGAGCGCGTGGAGAGAGCTATAAAATCAGTTATCGAAGGCGATGAGCAAGAATTTTTGAACGTCGTAAACGAATCAGGTTACAGCTCTAGACACAAATTGCAAAACACATATTCGCCGGCAGGTAAAAATCACAATCTTGAAAACGCACTCGACAGAGTCGTCAAAATCGAGGGCGTTGTGGCATCGCGCGTTCACGGCGGCGGCTTTGCGGGTACGATTCTCGTGTTCGCAAAGAAGAGCGAAACGGGCGTCGATGACGCCTTGAACGTCATGTTCGGACACGAAAACGTGTTTAAGCTTGCGATTCGTGACGACGGCGCAGTTAAATTGACATTGGAGTGAGGCTTATGTTTAATACGGTTTTAGCAACGGCTTCCGACCCGACGGTCGCCTTTACAATAGGTAATGCCGACATTCAATGGTACGGCTTGATAATCGTCATAGGTATGATGGTCGGCTTGCTTTATGCCTGCTGGCAGTCTAAAAAAATCGGTATAACCTCGGACGATACGGTGGAGCTGTTTTTGTGGCTTATTCCGCTTGCCATCGTTTTTGCGAGATTGCTGTACGTTATTCCGCGTGCGGACGAATATTTCGGAAACAACGGTTATGAGGGCTGGGATAAATTTGTGCATATCATCGCCATTTGGGAGGGCGGTATAACTATAATCGGCGGCTTGGTAGGCGGTCTTATCGGCGCGATTTTCTTCACTCTCCGTCATAAAAAACAAACGAATTATCTCAACGTTATAGACCTTGTTGTAGTGCCGGTATTTCTCGGTCAGATTATCGGCAGATGGGGCAACTTTGTCAATCAGGAGGCGTTCGGCTTGCCGATTACCAACGAGCATTTCCAATTCTTCCCGTTCGGTGTGTATATAACCCGTCCGAGCGGAGTTGAAGGGGAGTTCGCCGCCAAGGTTTACGACCATATCGCCGCAGGCGGCGGCGGAAACTGGTTCTGCGCAACCTTCTTGTACGAGGGCGTTTGGAACGCGATAGGCGTTGCCGCGTGCGTTGCGCTTTGGAGGAAGGATTATCATAAAAAATACCCCGGAATTTTGATGATTTTCTATTTGTTCTGGTATTGTATCGGACGTTTTTGGCTGGAGTTTTTGCGTATGGACGCGGTTCCCGTCACCAAAATCGCGTGCCTTATCGTGGCGATTCTCGCGCTTGTTATCGGTATCGTATATTTGCTTGCACGCAACAGTGCGCTTGCGTATAGAAAGGTTCGCGCATTGTGCGCGTCGGGTACGCTCGAGGGTGCGATTCTTACCGAATACGAGGTGAAAAACTATTTGACGGTGGGTAAATTTTATGAAAAATCCGCGTCGGAAAGCGATAAAAAAGGCGATAAAATATGCCGATTTTTTGCCGATTTAATTGTAAAAATCGGGTATTCTCGCAAGAATGAAAGCGAATATTTGCCTGTGAATTTCGACGAATTGAATTACTATCACGTGCCGAAGGATTACAAAAAATCCTTCAAGAGGTTTGCAAAAGAGGACGTGTACGCAAAATAAAAAGCGAGGACGTTTTGGAGAATATATGGACAAGAATTATGTGACCGAACGTGTCAAAACCAACAATCTAACCCTGCTTACCGACCTTTATCAGCTTACGATGATGAACGGTTATCACCTTTGCGGTTTGGATAAAAGAACCGCGGTTTTCGATGTGTTTTACAGGGGAAGCGGCGGTTATTCCTACGCTATAGCCGCAGGGCTCGAGCAGGCTATAGATTACATTCAGAATTTGCATTTCGACGAAAGCGACGTTGCATATTTGCGCTCGCTCAATATATTCGGCGAAGAATTCCTTTCCGCACTCAAGGATTTTGAGTTTACGGGCGATATAAAGGCTGTGCCGGAGGGGACGATGATTTTCCCGTACGAGCCGATTTTAACAGTTACGGCTCCGCTTTGGGAAGCACAGCTCGTCGAAACCGCACTTTTAACCTTTATAAATCACCAAACGCTTATTGCGACAAAGGCGGCAAGACTCAACGAATGCACCAAGAATAAAATCAGCGAATTCGGCTTGCGCAGAGCGCAAGGTCCGGACGCGGGCATTTACGGCGCGCGTGCCGCTTGTATAGGCGGTTGTCGCACTACGTCGAACGTGGTCGCAGGCAAGCTGTTCGGCATTCCTATTACCGGCACTCATTCTCATAGCTGGGTTATGTCCTTTGACAGCGAGCTTGAAGCGTTTGAAAAATATGCGGAAATTTACCCCGATAATTGCTTGTTGCTGGTGGATACGTACGATACGCTTAAGAGCGGCGTGCCGAACGCGATAAAGGTTTTCGACAAATTGAAGGCGCAAGGACACAAGCCGGTCGGTATCAGACTTGACAGCGGAGATTTGGCTTATTTGAGCCGTAAAGCGCGCGTTATGCTTGACGAGGCAGGGCATAAGGATTGCTTGATATTTGCGACAAACGACCTTGACGAGGATATACTGCTCGCTCTCAATTCGCAGGACGCAAAAATCGATGTGTACGGCATAGGAACAAAGCTTATTACAAGCTACAACAACGCTTCTCTCGGAGGAGTTTACAAGCTTTGCGCGCTTGAAGAAAACGGAGAACTTGTGCCGAAAATTAAGGTCTCGAACAGCCACGAAAAGACCACCAATCCCGGCGTCAAAAAGATTGTGAGAATTTTCAAGGACGGCATGGCTCAGGCGGATTTGATTTGTCTTGCCGACGAGCAATTCGATGCCTCCGAGCCGTTGACGATTTTTCACCCGACGCAAACCTGGAAGAAAACGACGTATACCGATTACGAGGTGAAAGAGCTTATGGTTCCGATATTTGAAAAGGGTAAGCTCGTGTATAAAAAGCCTGCGCTTAACGATATTTGCAAGAGCGAAGACGAGTGCGTCGCGTCCTTCTTCCCCGAGTATAGACGCGTTGTAAACACGCAGGAATACAAGGTGGATTTATCTCAAAAACTGTGGGATTTGAAGCATTCGTTGTTGGATACGTTGTGATTGACGTTTTAACGTAAAACGACGTTTATCTATCGATTTATAAACATAAAACACGCTTTTTGTTGAAAAAATTTTGATTTTCGACAAAAGGCGTTTTTAGTTTATGCGCATATTCGGTGTATGATTTTTTCATAAACGAGGGGCTTATGAAAAAGAAAAAAATCACCAGATTCGCAATATGCCGAAGAGGCTATGACATCGACGCCGTTGAAAGCTATATAGCGCTTGAGCAGGCAAAGGCAGACGAGGTTCAGCTTCAGCAACGAGACAGAATAAATCGTCTCAAGGAAGAGTGTGCCGAGCTAAAGGATAAAATCGCCGTATACGAGGGGCGCGAAAATCAAATAAAGCTTGCCTTGGTGACGGCAACCGAAAATGCGAACAGGCTGTCGGAAGACGTTAAGTCAAGATATAGGGCGGAGCTTGAACGCTTGCGTTTGTTCAGAGCAAAGTGGACGGGGGCGTACGAGCAGATGAAGGAACGGTATCATTTCGATAAGGACGCGCTTAACGTGGAAAGCGTGGCGGTGTCCGTGGAAATCGAATTGAAAAAGTTTCTTATGCAAGATTTTTCGCTTAACAAATGCGTGAGCGAGGACGAGATGGAGGCGCATTTCAGAAGCGAGGTGGAAAGGCTGACCGAACAGCAGCTTTTGCATCAAGACGAAACGGCGATCAAGGGCGACGCGGAAGCCGAAGAATTGCGTTTGAAGCTTAAAGAAATAGAGAGGAAAAAGCGCGGAAAAAATGCGGGAGATTCGGTTGCTTTCAGCATAGAAGAAGCGCTAAATCCCAAACAGACGATAGAGCAGACGTGTAAAGCGTTGGAGCTTGCATAACGTCTAAAAACGCCGTATTGCGAAAAGGGAAATACGCATCGTGTCGTTTCATTAAAAAAAATCCGTTAGAAAATTTTGTAAAAAAGCACTGCGAAAATATGCGAAAAAGCATACTTTTAAGTGCTTTTTTTGCGTTTTTTCGGGGTGTTTTTTCGTGCGCCGTAAAACAGAATTATTTTGATTTATCAAATAATTTCCAAAATGCCCATTGATTATTTTGTCGAAATGTGTTAGCATAATTAAGAGTTAATATAGTTATGGCGCGCATATATTAAATAGTGCTTTGATATATGATGCGCAATCACCCGTACAAGCTGTGTAGGCAAACGAGCCGAAGAGAGGGATTGTTGATGATATACGACGTACAAAAGGCCAGTGTTTTGAAGAGAGCGTCAGCTTTTCTTTTGGACATTATTCTTATCGCGTGCCTCGCGGTCGGATTCATGGCGCTTTTGTCCCTCATTTGCGATTACGACACGCACTACAACGTTTGCTATGACATTCAGCAAACGCAACGCACCGCGATTATCGAGAAGTATAAGCAACCCGGTATAACGCTCGAAATGGGCGAGGACGACACCTATAGCGATAGCGTGATTGAATGGATAGAGCGTTATCAAGAAAAGGGCATCGACCTCGGCATCGAGAGCGAGGAGTACGAAAAGCTTACGGAGGATCAACAACAAGCGTTTATCGCATTTGCAAATCAAGCGAATGCGGAGCACACCAAGGCGTTGTATGAGAATGCAACCTACATGAAGGAGTACAATCTTTGGATGTCGCTCACTCTTATGATGACTTCAATCGGCATTTTACTTGCCGTGCTTATTTGGGAATTTATCGTTCCGTTGTTTCTTAAAAACGGACAAACTGTCGGAAAAAAGGTCTTTGGCATAGCCGTTATGCACACAAACGGCTTGCGTGTAAGGCCTTTTTCTATGTTCGTTCGCGCGATATTGGGCAAATACGTTTTTGAAATTATGGTTCCCGTTTATTTGGCGATAATGATGTATTTCGGCGTTATAAATACGGTTGTCGGCGCAGTAGTGCTCGTGCTGATACTCGTGCTTCAAATCGCGATATTTGTCTATACCAAAAACACTTCGCATTCGTTCCTGCACGACCTTATTTCAAGAACGGTTACGGTCGATTTGGCAAGCCAGATGATTTTCGACAGCGAAGAAGAAATGCTCGAGTTCAAAAAGCAAGAGCAAAACACCATTGCAGAAAGAAACGATTATAAGGAACACGGCGGTTTCGATTTCTACAACAGTTCACTCAATTCGAGGGGTGGAAAGAAAATCGTTGACGAAAACGGCGAGATAATCAAATATGACGAACAAAGCGACGGCGCGGTGACGGACGAAAGCGCAAAACAGAGCGAAGCCGTTGTCGATGAAAACGAAAATCAGTGCGATACGGCTGCGAGCGAGGCAGAAGCGTCGGAATCGACGGCGAGTGAATCGACTGTGAGCGAATCGGCGCAAGGCGCAGAGAGCGCAAGCGACAAGTCGGCAGACGATTGTACGGCAGAAGCGAAAACAGAGGAATAACGTCAGAGCCGATTTTGAGCAATCGCCCAAAGAGATGCGGCTCAAAGATAAAATCGGCGGACAAAGCAATAAGATACGACAACCTATTATATGGTTAAGTTATATAACAAATAAAAGAAAGGAAATAAGGGATTATGAAAGTTGTATTAAAGAATTTGACTAAAGAATTCCCCAGTCGACACAACAAGGAAGAAAAGGTCGTTGCGGTCAACAATTTTACCTTCACTATACCCGATGGTAAATTGGTCGGACTTCTCGGACCGTCCGGTTGCGGAAAAAGCACCACGCTCTATATGATTTGCGGTTTGCAAAAACCGACGAAAGGGCAAATCTTTTTCGGCGACGACGACGTTACGGAATTGGCACCGGAAAACAGAGGCGTAGGTCTTGTGTTCCAAAACTATGCGCTTTATCCGCATATGACCGTCAAGCAGAACATTTTGTTCCCGCTTCAAAACCTCAAGGGCGAAGACAAGCTCACAAAAGAGGTTATGCTTCAAAGAGCGTACGACGCGGCAAGACTCGTTCAAATCGACGAGCTTATGGAGCGTAAGCCGAGCGAGCTTTCGGGCGGACAACAACAACGTGTCGCAATCGCGCGCGCACTAGTTAAAATGCCTCGCGTTCTGTTGCTGGACGAACCGCTTTCAAATCTCGACGCGCGCTTGAGACTTCAAACGCGTGAAGAAATCAGACGTATTCAAAGAGAAACGCAAATCACGACGGTGTTCGTAACGCACGACCAAGAGGAAGCAATGAGCATTTCCGATATGATAGTCGTTATGAAGCTCGGCGTAGTGCAACAAATCGGCAAACCGCAAGACGTATATGACAGCCCGGCGAACCTGTTTGTCGCAAAATTCCTCGGCACACCGCCTATCAACGTATTCGAGGGCGTTATCCGCAACGGAAAGGTCTATATCGGCGAAGACGCGGTTTTGGACGTTGACGGTCTCGAAGACGAAGACGTTTACGTCGGTATCCGTCCCGAGGGCTTTATCCTCAACGAAAACGGCGCACTCCATTGCAACCTTAAGAGCGTAGAGGTTATGGGACGTGACGTAAGCATCGTTTCTTCCAACGAGCACGCGGCAACTCCGATTATCCGCTCCATCATCGACGCAACGACGAAGGTTGACACGGACAAGGACACCGTTGCCTTCGACATCAAGCCGAACAAGATATTCATTTTCTCGAGAAAGAGAGTTGATTGGGACGCGAACGTAGATCCGAGCACCGTGTATCAATGGAGCCCGATTCGTCAAGCCATGTACGTTGACATTGACGGCAGATCCTTTGATTTGGGCGTTCTCAAAACAGTTGAAGTTGCAGAAAAAGAAGCGGCTGTTGCAGAGAAGAAAGCAAATCAACCGCAATTCGTCAAGAAAATCGTCAAGAGCTTCAAGAATTGGGTTGACGATAAATTCGGCAAAATCATCGCGCTTTGCACACCCAAGGCTAAACCCGTCGAAATCAATCTCGACACCGAATACGTGTGCGTTACGGGTGAGACCGACGGCGGAAACACACTCTATTTCGCAGGCGTTAAAGACGGCAAGCTGACAACGACGATAGACATCAACGAGGCAGTCAGAGTGCTTGCGACGGAGACCGACGGCGGTTATTACGTCAGATACAACGACGGCGAAAACGACGTTTATCCGTCCTTTGCAGTGCATAATGCGGATAAAGACGAGCAACGCATCTTCCTTTCCGAAGAAGAGAGAGAAAAATGCTTTGAGTTTATGACTCAATCGATTGAAGAGGCTGCGGCAGACGTAGAAGAGGTTACGGAAGAAGCTCTCGAGAGCATAGAAGACGTACCCGTTGACGTAGAAACTCTTGCAGAAAACGAAGAAACTCCGGTTGAAAACGCAATCGACGTTGCGGAAAATAACGACAGCGAGGTAAAATAATATGGTAGACTCCAAACACAAATGGAAAGCCTGGCTATATCTTGCGCCTGCATTGATATTGTTGGCTATCTTTACGGTTTGGCCGCTGATTAACACGGTTAGACTCGCCTTTTTGGAGGGCTACAGTATGCAAAAGGAGCTTGGCGGTACGGTGTACAACACCTACGGCTTTGCCAACTTCGAGAAGGTTGTTGCGTATCAAGGCTTCACAAAATGCCTTAAGAATACGATACTGCTTTGCGTGCTGACCGTCCCTCTTTCGACGATAATCGCGTTGCTCATCGCGGTCGTGCTTAATTCCATCGGTCCGTTGAAGAGATTGCTTCAAACGATATACTTCCTGCCGTACGTCACCAACTCGATTGCTATCGGCTTGGTGTTCGCGTCGATGTTCAACATCGTCGGCGATAGCGACGTCGGAATTATCGAAACAGCAGGTATTATAAACAATATTATAATGGCGTTCGGCGGAGAACCGGTCAACTGGATAAACGTAGGCTCGAGTTATTGGGCGAATATGTTTGTCATGGTCGTGTACATAGTGTGGAACGCATTGCCGTTCAAGATACTCATTTTGCTCGGCGGGCTCCAGAGCGTCAACAAGCAATATTACGACGCCGCAAAGGTTGACGGCACGTCCAAGTTTAGAACTCTCACGAGAATCACCGTGCCTCTCCTTTCACCGATGATTGTTTACGTTGTCATAACCGGCTTTATCGGCGGATTTAAGGAGTATTCGAGCGTCGTCGCAATTTTCGGCGAAAAGATGGGCCCCGGCGACAACGGCGCAATGAATACGATGGTCGGATTTATTTACGATTCGCTCGGCAACGGCAAGCAGGGTAGAGCCAGCGCCGCCGCGGTAATATTGTTTGCAATCATATTGGCGGTTACGCTTATCAACTTGCAAGTAAGCAAGAAGAAGACGCATTATTAAGAGGTGAGCTATGGCTGAAAATATTGTAATAATGCACGATAAAAGCATAAAGCAGGTTGCCGTCAAGCAAAAGGTTTGGAGCGTAATCTCCACGACCTTGAGATACGCGTTTCTTATTGCGGTCGCAATCGCGGTATTGTTCCCGTTCTATTGGATGATTATTTCATCTCTTAAGACGTACGAGGAATATCGTTGGACAATCCCGTCCTTCTGGCCGACGCAGGTTATGTGGTCCAACTACGCAAAGGCGTTTGAGCTTGGAAATCTCGGTACACTTTTCAAAAACACCGTTATCGTCGGTGTGGTATCAACTCTGTTGTCGTTGGTGATAACCGTTCTTGCGGCGTTTGCGTTTGCAAGACTTGAGTTCAAGGGCAAAAACATTTTGTTTGCAGGCTTGCTTGCAACGATGATGATCCCGGGCGAGATGTTTACAATCACCAACTACATCACGGTCACCAAGTTTGGCTGGATGAACACGTATACGGCGTTGATTGTGCCTTTCCTCGTCAGCGTATTCTACATATATCTGTTGAGACAGAACTTTATGCAGATACCAAACGAGCTGTATCTGGCTGCAAAGGTTGACGGCACAAGCGACCCGAAATATCTGTGGAAGGTTATGATACCTCTTGCGGCGCCGACGCTCATTTCAATCACCATTCTCAAGATGATGGGCGCATGGAACTCGTACGTATGGCCGAGACTTGTCGCAAACACCACGATTCCGCTTGTTTCAAACGGTTTGCGCGGTGCGGCGTTTACCGACTCGGTTACAGGTCTTACCAACTATCCGCAACAGATGGCGGCAGTCGCGCTTGTTTCCGCGCCGTTGTTCCTGGTGTTCTTGTTCTTCCGCAAGTACATTATGAAGGGCGTATCGAGAAGCGGTATCAAGGGTTAAGCATTTCGGAGCGTCTCCGCACGGAGACGCCACCGTCATATTATTGAAATATATAGACAATATATATAAAACAAATTATAAAGGAGATCAAACATGAAAAAAGTATTGGCAGTTGTAATGCTTCTGGCAATCGTAGTTGCTTCGTTGTCCATCTTCGTGGCTTGTGACGACGGTTCAAACAGCGGAAATACTCCCCCCGTTTCTACGGAACCGAACTTCGAGGTCCCCGAAATCGGATACGATTCAAGCAAAGATGTCACTATCAAGTTCTACCACACGATGGGATCAAACTTGCGTGACGTGTTGGACCTTTACATCACGGAATTCAACAAGCTCTATCCGAAGATTCACGTAGAACATGAGCAGGTTGGCGGTTACGACGACGTTAAGGACCAAATCTCTACGGAAATCACCGCAGGCAACCAACCGAACATCGCATATTGCTATCCCGACCACGTTGCAATGTACAACATGGCAGGTGCGGTTGCGCATCTTGACAACCTCATTGCAAGCAAAATCGAAGTGACAAGAGCAGACGGCACGACGGAAACTCTCGGTCTCACCCAAGAGCAAATCGACGACTTCATCAAGGGCTACTATGAAGAAGGTCAACAATTCGGTGACGGCTTGATGTATTCCATGCCTTTGTCCAAATCCACCGAGGTTCTCTATTACAACAAGACGTTCTTTGATGCGAACAAACTCACCGTTCCCACCACTTGGGACGAGCTCGAAGCTCTCTGCAAGAAAATCAAAGAAATCGATCCTAACAGCATTCCTCTCGGATACGACTCCGAATCCAACTGGTTCATTACCATGTGCGAACAGTATGGTTCTCCTTACACCAGCGCAACCGGTGAACACTTCCTCTTCGACAATGCTACCAACAGAGCGTTTATCGAAAGATTCAAGGATTGGAAGTCCAAAGGTTACGTGACGACTCAAAAGATTTACGGTTCATATACCTCCGGTCTCTTCACGTCTCAAACAACGACCAGCAAGAGCTATATGTCCATCGGTTCTTCTGCAGGCGCAACGCACCAAAGACCTGACAAGGTTGATGGCAATTATCCGTTTGAAGTCGGCATCGCAACCATTCCGCAGGTTGACAAAAACAACCCGAAGGTCATCTCTCAAGGTCCGTCACTCTGCATCTTCGGCAAAGAAGATTCTCAAGAAGTCGTGGCAAGCTGGCTCTTCGTTAAGTTCTTGACGACCAACGTCAACTTCCAAGCAGAATTCTCCATGGCGTCCGGTTACGTCCCCGTTTTGAAGTCTGTTTCCGAGAACCCCGTTTATGCGGCATTCCTCAACAAGGCAGACGGCGGCGCACAAATCGCAGCGCTTTCCGCAAAGGTTTGTATGGAGCAAGAAGAAGCATATTACACCTCTCCTGCATTCGTAGGTTCTTCCGAAGCACGTGACCAAGTTGGCGCATTGCTCGTTGCTGCAATCTCCGGAGAAAAAACCGTCGATCAAGCATTCAAGGACGCTATCGGCGAGTGCGAATATGCAATTTCCGACTAATAACCTGCAATAAGCAGAATATAATCGGCAGTTAAACAAAAACAAATCCTCTGTCGCTTGCGCGAAAGCGCAAGCGGGGAGGGGAAAGAATTAAATATGAAGAAATTTGTAAGTATAATATCCATAATATTGGTCGTCGCGATGCTCGCTTGCGTGCTTGTCGCGTGCGGTGAAACGCCCGATAATCCCGACGTACCGGACACTCCGGTCACTCCCGACGAGCCTGTGCACGTCGATTACGTAGACCAACTTAAATTGGATTTGAACTCTTCAACGGCAAAGTTTGTAAACGTTAAGGTATACAACTATATCGACGGCGACACCACGCACTTTAGCGTGACTAGCAGCGATTTTCCGAGCGGCGTTTTGAAGGCGCGTTATCTTGCAGTCAACACTCCCGAATCTACCGGCAAAATCGAAGCGTACGGACACAAGGCGTCTGATTTCACAGAATCCAGACTGAAGAGCGCGGTTTCAATCGTCATCGAAGCAGACGGTGATACGTGGGAAGCGGATTCCACGGGAAGCAGATACCTCACGTGGGTGTGGTATAAGCCTTCCGCAAATTCCGACTATCGCAATCTCAACGTCGAGCTTTTGCAAGAAGGGCTTGCGATTGCTTCCAACACGGCAAACAATCGCTATGGCGAAATCGCATTCGCCGCGCTCACTCAAGCGAAGAACGAAAAACTTTACGTTCACTCCGGCAAAGCGGATCCCGACCTCTATGCAGGCGACGCTATCCCCGTGACGTTGAAGGAATTGAGATGCAATATCACCGAATACAACAACAAGAAGGTTGCTGTTGAAGGTATTGTAGCGTGCGATTATTCAAACGGTATTTATGTTGAGGATCTCGAGCCTGACGGCGAAACAGGGCTTCGTAGCGGCATTTATTGCTACTACGGATTCAATTTGTCGGGAACGGGGCTTGAAATCTTGTCCGTAGGCAACAGAGTGCGCATTGTAGGCACGGTGCAGTACTACGGGGCAGGCGGCACGTATCAAATCTCGGGCATGAGCTATAGAGATTTTGTCCCCGACGATCCCAACAACGTCCAACGTCTTGACGACAAGACGTACGACGCGGCATATCAGCCTATTGACGCGGATAAATTCGTAGACGGCACGTTCACGCTCGAATTTGAAAAGAGCGAAACCGAAATCGAAACAAAGACAGTCGCTTATGCGGAATATATCCTTAGCTCCAGCGTGGCTATGGACAATCTCAAGGTTGTCAGCATTTGGACCACCAAGAACGAGGAATCCTCTCAAAAGGGAGCAATGACGCTCACCTGCAAGAGCGCGAGCGGCAAGACAATCACCGTGCGTACGGCAGTGCTGTACGACGAAAACGGCAATCTCATCACCGAATCTGCGTACAAGAACAAGACAATCTCCGTCAAGGGCGTTGTCGATTACTATGACGGCGGATACCAGGTGAAGGTATTGACTGCAAACGATATAACTGTTTCGGCTTGACCGAGCGTTGTATAAAAAAAGAAAAAAAATAATTATAAAGGAGAAGCAAAATGAAAAAGGCTTTTAATCTCAAAAAGGCTTTGATTTGCGTGCTTGTGCTTGTATTGTGCGTAGCCACGTTTGTCGCCTGCAACGACAACAAAGACGATCAGTACGATATGACCAACCTGAACAATGCGCTTCAATATGTTCGCAAATGGGCAGATACGCATATCCCGACCAGCACGACGGCAAGCTTTGATTTGATTGCTACAACCCTTGATACAAACGGCACCAAGTATGACGTTACCTGGACGCTTGCAATCAAAACAGAGGGCGTTGCGGCAGACGCAATCACACTCGGCGCGGTTGACACAGAAACCAACACCGTTAAGGTTACGGTTCCCGACAGAGCAGAGCAGGACATCGAATTTACCTTGACTGCAACTATTTCTGCGGACAATCATTCCGTAACACGTGATTGGACAATCAAAGTTCTCAAATGGGAACTTAACACATGGCAACAATACTATGAAGCTGCAAAGGGCGATAGCGTTACGGTTCAAGGCGTTGTAACGATGTTCAACTCCAAGAAGAACGGCGCAAAATACAACAGCCTTTATGCACAAAACGCTGACGGCGCATTCTACGTCTATTCTATGACGGATGACCCGGCAGACCTCGGCATTCAAGTCGGTATGACCGTTGAAATGTCCGGTACGAAAGACATCTACAATGGTACGCATGAGCTTACAAGCACCGCGGTTACCGTTGTTGACACCACCATCACGAATGTAGAACCCAAGGACATCACAGAGCTTCTCAAGGCGGCAACGTCCACAGAAGACGACGCTCTTGTCAAACTCCAAGGTATGCTCGTCAAATTTGACGGCGCAATGGTTCTCGAAGCCGGCGACAACAACTATTGCTATTTCTCGCTCGGCACTCTCAAGACCTATATCCGTCCGTCCACTTCCAGCTCTCCGATGACGTCTGATGAAGTCAACGCATTCATACAGGCATGGGGCGAAAACAACCTGCACCTTGTCAATGCAAGCAAAGTTCAAGCAACCGTTTACAGCGGCAAGTTCTACGTACAACCGCTTGCAGCAGGTGCTGTAACGTTCGGCGATTTGGCAACCTTGACTCCGGCTCAAGAGCTTGAGTTCACTAAAAACAACACTTCTATCACAACGGAAATCTTTGCCAACGGCACAGAGACTCTTCCGCTTGTCGGCGCCACGTTTGCAGACGTCAAGATCGCTTGGGCATCTTCCGATGCAACCAAGGCGGCAATCGACGTAGCAACCGGCAAGGTGACCTACACCTATACTTACACCGACGAACCTCAAACCATCACTCTCACGGCAACGTTCACGCACGCTAAAGACGCAACTCTCAGCGCAACCGGAACGTACACCGTAAATCTCAATAAGCCGACCGCAGTCACCGTTGCAGAATTCCTCGCAAAAGAAAAGGGTGACACGGTTTACGCACTCACCGGCTTCATCGCAGCTGCAAACAAGAAAGCCGGCGAAGCAGGCGCATTCGTTCTTCTCGATTCGACGGGCGCAGTGTTCAGCTATGAAATAGCAGACGTAACGGTCGGCGACAAGGTTACCGTTTATGCAACAAGAACGGATAACTATGGCGTACCGCAACTCGGCACTGTCAGCGTAACTAAACTCGCTGCCGAAACCTACACCGAGCCTACTCCGGAAGACCTTGACGGCACGACAATCGATTTGTCCGAACTTTCCCAAACTACAATCGGCGATATGACCGGCAAGTACTACAAGATTAGCGGTTTGAAGCTCTATAAGGACGGCTCATACAATTCTGCCGGTACTCTTAAAGACGGTTCCACAACTGAATATAATCAAGTTTTGAGCCTTTACGGTTATTCCGATTTGTTCGATGAAGACCTTATCGGTCAAGACGTATTTGTCTATGGTTACGTTCGTGGATTCAAGGCTAATACATACCTCACCATTCAGGTTGTAAAAGTCACCTCAACTCTCACCGATGAACAAATCGTTGCAGCAGCACACACGGCTCTCGAGCTTTCCAACAATCAATTCGGCGCAAACTTCACGCTTCCGACCGAAGCGGCAAACGGCGTCACCATCAGCTGGGCATCTAACAACACTGCAGTCGTCACAATCGACGGTGCAAACGCAACAGTTACGCCTCCTGCAGCTGACACCCAGGTTAAGCTCACCGCAACTCTCACAAAGGGTAGCGCAAGCCAAACCAAAGATTTTACAGTTACAATCACCGCAACCGTCACACAATACAAAGTGTCTTGGACAGATACCGCTCTCACCGTTAAGAACGGCGAAACGGCATTGGCAAGCGAAGACAAGGTTGACGAAGGCACAACCGTTACCGTCACCGTTGCAGTTCCTGCAAACAAGGTTCTTGCTTCCTTCCAAGTGAACGGCGGCACGGCAGACACCTCTGTCGCATACGGCACAACCTTTACGGTTACAGTCACCTCCGACACCGCAATCGTTGTCAACTACACCGACGTAACTCCCGTTACCGTTGCAGAATTCCTCACGAAATCTGTTGACACGACCACTGTTTATGCAATCACCGGCTTCGTATCCGCACAAGGCGCGGCAACCGGCACGGAAGCTTCGTTTGTCATTTCCGACTCAACGGGCGCAGTGTTCAGCTATGCTAAATTTGACGTAACGGTCGGCGAAAAGGTCACTGTTTATGCAAACAGAGCGGTTAACTATGGTGTACCGCAACTCGGCACTCTCCATATAACCAAGCTCGCAGCAGAAACTTACACCGAGCCTACCGCAACCGAGCTTGACGGCACAACGCTTGATTTGTCCACACTTTCCTCGGATACAATCGGCACTATGACCGGCAAGTACTACAAGATTACCGGCTTGAAGCTTTATGCGAACGGCACTTTTAAGTCTGCAGGTACCGGTTCTACGGGCGCTTACACGCAAAAACTCAGCCTTTACGGTTACGATGATTTGTACGACGAAGCACTCCTCGATCAAGAGGTTGTTGTCTACGGCTACGTACGTGGCTGCAAAACGAACAGCTATCTCACCATTCAGGTTGTCAAAGTGACCGGCGTCAGCGACGCAGACAAGGTTGAAGCTGCAAAAGCAGATTTGCAAAACACCTTTACAACCACAGCGGTTGGATCCGGTCAATCACTCACTTTGCCGTTGACAGGTATAAACGGTGCAACTATCGCTTGGACGTCTGCAAACACAGATGTTATTTCCATCAATGGCGCAACTGCAACCGTCAATGATCCCGCATCGGACAGCGTGGTTGTTAAGCTTACCGCAACGCTTACTGTCGGTACTGAAAATCGCACGGTTGATTTCAACATAACCGTCACGAAGACCATCCCGAAATTCAACGTAACAATCAACGGAAGCAATACTAACGGTACATACACCGTTAAGAACGGCGATGCTGACTTTACGGGCGGTGAGGTTGAGCAAAACACTCAACTTGTTATCACTGCAACTCCGTCAGATGATATGTACATTGCAAAAGTCACCGTAAACGGAACTGCCGTTACGCTCACTTCCAACAGTTATACCGCTACTATCACTGACGCAACAACGATTGAAATTTCGTTCGTAAGCAAATATGAATCCGTTTCTTTCACGGAATTTAAGAACAAATCAACAGGTACCGATTTGTATCAAGTCACCGGTGTTGTCACCAACATCGAGAAAGCCGCTGTTTATATCAGCGACGCAGAGGGCAACGGACTTTATGTGTATTTCGGATACGGAAAAGTTCCTACCACGGTTGAAATCGGCAAGCAATACACGTTCGGCGGTGTGCGCGGAGAATACAACGGATTGCAACAATTAGCAAGTCCCGTTGTTCTCGCAACTGCTGAAGGAACGTTGCCCACGGCAAAAGTCATCACCGAAAACGATTGGACAAATATTACAGTTGCAAACACCGCAGAATACGTGACGCTCAACAATATCGAAATGAAAAACGGCAAGTACTATCTCGGTGAAACTGAAATCACTATTTATACGAGCAATGCTTCCGAAGCTAACTCGTCGACGCTTTCTGCTGCTTTCGCAAAAATCGAAAACGGTCACAAGTTCAACCTTAAGAACGTTAACATTAGCTGGTTCAAGGCAAAACAAATTGCATTGACCACTGCGGATTCAATCGAATATCTCTGGACACTTACCGCTTCCAGCGATAAGAGCGAAATTGCTGTCAATGCTACCGCACAAATCACTGTCGGTGCAAATCCCACGCACATGAGCAGCACTGCTGCAGAGGGTGTAACGTACACCTCCTCCAGCAATGATATTGCTACAGTTGATACAAACGGTCTTGTCACCGGTGTAAGCGCAGGCGATGTAACCATCACCGTGTCTTCTCACGAGCAAACTGCCACTGTCACGATTAAGGTTTCGGCAACTGTCGAAAGCTATGTGGTCAATTATTCCGTCAATGGCGAACACGGCTCAATCGTTTCCGTTAAGGACGGCGACAATGACGTTGCAAGCGGTTCTTCCGTTGCAAACGAGACGACAATTACCGTAACCGTTTCCGCAGATGAAGATTATAGACTCGCATCTTATACGATTGACGGTACGGCAAACACGTCTGTTGCAGGTCAAACCAGCTTCACTTTGAAGATTACGGCAGCAACCACGTTCACCGTTGAGTTTGAGGTTAAACCTGCAGAAGCAGTGAAGCACACCCTCAGCTTTGCAACTCTGGACGCCCGTACCTCTCAAGACAGTAATTCACAAGTTTGGGCGGCAGACGGTATTACGTTTACCAATAGCAAAGGAAGCAGTACAAGCAATGTCACCAGTTCTTCAAATCCTGTAAGACTTTATAAGGGATCAACAATAAAGATTGAATGCACAAATATAGTTAAAATTGTATTTAACTTTGATAGTTCTTCAAGCAACAAGTATTCCCCGGAAACCACGTTGAAAGCACTTAGCGGTGTAACGACTACTGTTTCCGGTACGGTGGCAACTGTTGTGTTGGATTCCGCTCAAAACGTATTTGAATTTTCTGCATCAGACAATCAAATCAGATTGTTCTCGATTGAAGTCTACACAATGGCATAAGCCTAAAATCATTTAGCTGATCTTCTTTAGATTTATATCTAAATGCAAGCCCCGCAATTTTGCGGGGCTTGTGTTTTTTGCAAGTGTTTTTTGTGTAGCCAAGACGCTTTTTTAATGCGTTATCCAACTGCTTTGTGCTTAAGCACTGCGAGTTTGTTGCATATTTTTTTTCCGTTAGTGCATATAATTTCGAGCTTTTCTGCATATAAATTCGTGCTTTTCTGCATATAATTTGATTGTTTATATGCAGAAAACCATTGATTTTTATTAAAATAATGCACGGTATGCTTGTTGCATTCCGTGCATATTTTTTCGCAAATACGCGTTGTTTTATCTTGGCTTTATCCTATTTTTTTGCGGAGCGCGTTTAGGGCGTTCATATTTGTTCTTGCAATCGTCAGCGGAGTTATTGTCACAAAGCCGTCTATCGTCGCGTCGCTGTCAACCGTCATATCGTGATTGTTGCGGTGTATGCAATGTCCCGTTTGTTTCCAGGTTCCGTCGCCCAGGTCGATAAATTCGTCGGTGAAATACGCTCCGCCTTGTCTTGTGAGCTTTATCCCTTGCGGATTTTGGGGAATATTGACGTTGTATATGTCGTTGTAATCGAACAGAGCGTTGCTTTCGATATAAGCGTATATCTCGTCAAGCCACGCTTCGGCGTCGTCGTAGCCCTGCGTGTGCGTGGACAGTGCAATCGCCTTGTGAGAGCGCGCGCTTGCCTCGAATATCGCGCCGTTCGTTGCCGAATACATGATGTCTTCGCCAAGGTTCAAGCCGCAATTTATGCCCGATATAATCAAATCGTAGCTTTCGTGCAGTCCGAGCGTTGCAAATCGCACGCAGTCGGCAGGGGAGCTGTCTATGCTGTATGCGCGTATGCCGTCCGCATAATCGATTTTTTTCACCTCGAATGGCGAGTGTATTTCTATGCTGTGACTTCTTCCGCTTTGCTCGCGCTTTGGCGCGCATACGGTCACGTCACCCAGCTTTTTTGCCCACTTTGCCACGCAAAGCAAGCCTTGTGCATTTATTCCGTCGTCGTTTGTGATAAGTATTTTCATAGCCAATCAGTGTGAGTAGATTTGAAATCGCGCACCATATCGTCCGCTTTTGCAAGCATTTCTTTTATTTCCTTTTTGTTCAACAGCGTTGCTCCGCAGGCACGGTCGTGTCCGCCTCCGCGGTATTGCTCGGCAAGCTCGTTTATCGTCATAAATCTCGAGCGCAGGCGTACCCTTATCGAGCCGTCCTTGTTGTCGATAAACGCAATCCAGGCAATCGCGCCCTTTATTGTGTCGAGATAGGAAATCGTGTTGCTTGCCTGTTCGTTGGTAAGACCGAATTTCTTTTGCATTTTTTTGTCTACGTAGATATACGCGACGCCGTTTTGGGTGATTTTCATTTTTTTGTAGACGTATGCCTCGAATTTGAGTATATCGAACTCCTCGAGATTGAGATTTGCGTATACCCATTCGGTGTTTACGCCCACGTCCAACAGCGCGCCCGCTCTGCGCATGGTTTCGCCGTCAACCGCGCTGTATTTGAAGCGTCCGCTGTCCGTCACCATGCCGGTGAACAGATAAGTCGCGGCTTCTGCGTCTATTTTCAGCTCGCTTGCAAACGTCTGATAAAAATCCACAATCATTTCGCACAGCGACGAACGCTCTTCTTCAACCCAGTTTATGTCGCCGTATTGGTTGTCGCCGACGATGTGATGGTCGATTTTGACAATCTCCTTGCCGAGATGGTATTTCTTGTTGGATATGCGGTTGGGCGTTGCAGTGTCGCATACGATGACAAGCGCGCTTGCATAGTCCTCGTCGGGTATGGGCTTGTCCTCTCCGCCAAGAAACGCAAGGTATTGAGAGTAGTCCTCGTTCAACACCAGTATTTCTTTTTCGGGGTAGGTGAGCTTAAGTATGCGCGCAAGTCCCTTTGTCGAGCCTATCGCGTCGCCGTCCGGGCGAAAATGGCGCGTTATTATTATGCGGTCGTATTCTTTTATTTTGTCAAGTATCGCTTGCTTGACTTCTATGTTTCGTGTGTTCAAATTCGTTCTCCTTTATCAATCAATTCTTCAAGTTCCGTCAGCACCTGCATTGCTTCCTCCTTGTCCTTCAAGGTCGCGCCGCTTGCTTTCAGATGTCCGCCTCCGCCGTGCGCTACGGCTATCGCGTTTATGTTGTAGCTCTTCGAGCGAATCTCGCACAGCACCGCGCTTTCGGTTTCCGTGAAATTCACCCATATATCCACGCCTTTTATTTCTGCCATGGTGTTGACCATTCCGCGCGATATGCTTTGCGCTTCCATGCCCAGCTCGTCCACTTGCGCCTTGTCGGTGTAGATGTATGCGACGTTGTTTCTGCCGAATTTCACCGACAGCGTAAATTTCGCGCGCGTTTGTACGTTTTTGAAATCGTCCACGTACAGCTCGTTGTATATCTTCGTCGCGTCAAAACCTTTGCTCAACAAAAAGCTCGCCAAAGCGAACGTACGCGGCGTTGTGCTGTCATAGCGGAATCTTCCGCTGTCCGTCACAAGTCCCGTAAAAAGCGATTTGGCGGCGATTTGAGGCACTTCCAGCCCCCATTCCTGCGCAAGATACGTGATAAGACCGCAACAGCTCTCAAAAGACGTGTCGTCGATGTCTATATCCGCGATGTCCTCGACAAATATGTGATGGTCTATGCGTATCGTCCTTTCCGCAAGAGTGTAGCGCGAATCGCTTATCAACGCTTTTGCCGACGTGTCGAGAATTATCGCGAGCGCGCCTTGGTAAACGTCGTCCGCGATTTCGTCCGCCGTGCTGTCGTCCATAAACGAGTATCTGCGCGCAGAATCACCCACCGCGTATATCTTTTTGTCGGGGAAGTTGGCTTTCAAAATGTGCTTCAAGCCGACCTGACTGCCTATCGCGTCGCCGTCCGGATTGGAGTGACGATGTATGATAATCGTGTCGTAATTGCGTATTGCTTCAAGTGCTTTTTTTATCATTTTCCACCTATGCGTTTATATATACCTTTTATATTTGCGTTTTATATTTGCATTTTATATATGTTTTTTATGTGCTTTTTTATATGTGCTTGATGTTTTTATGTCGCTGATATTTCGATACCACCGACATTTTGATACCACCGGTATTTCGATATCGCCGTATTTTTTCTGTCAATATTTTATACGAAGATATTAGTACCGCAGATATTTTATACGAAGATATTTGTATGCCGCCGATATTTTATATGTTTTATATGTTTGACATTAAATAATAACACACGCGCGCCCGTTAGTCAACGCCCCGCGCCGACGTCGCTTTCGTCATTATCGATATTTGTAAAAGCCTCGGGCAGATGACGGAGTATGTTGAAAGTACAACCGTATGTCATAAATATTTTTTATGAGAAAATAGTTGTTGTAACATCGTAATTGTCTTTGTTTATGCCCTGTAGTGCAAGCAACAATCAAAAAACACCGCCGAAGAGGGCGGTGCTTTACTTATCTTTGAAAAACGTCGTTTGGAGTTATATCGTATAAGTCGCATAAAAACAAAATTTGAGAATAATTCAATTCAAACACACCATTTTCGAAACGGCTATATTGTTGTTGCGTCATAAGCATTTTTTCTGCGACTTGTTTTTGCGTGTAGCCTTTTTGCTTGCGAGCAAACTTCAAATTTTGTCCTACGATTTTAGCTATTTCCATATACCAATTAAACTCTATGTGATGTAATTTTTATTGACACACATCACTTAATGATGTACAATTTCTTTGAGCATTATTACTTACCGAGGAGCAAGATAATGAGTACAAATTTGCAACTAATTGTTGATAATGCACTGGTACATACAAAAAAGCATGAAAAAATTTACGATTGGTCGCCAAAGCGAAAGGCAGAAATCATAAAGGAACAAAAAATTAAGTTCAGAGATGAGTGCTTGAAAGATGACACGCTGTCGGTTGAATACAAAAATTACGTGTCAGATTTGGACAATATTAGTGTAACTATCGGATATGGTGCCGATATAAGTTTTGCGTTGGATAGTATAAGTGTATCGGCTCATTTTTTACAGACAACAAAAGGTATGTATAAATCGGGCGTTTCAGGTACGGCAACATTTGATTCCAATGGGAATCTTATAACTTCGAATTTGCACAATGAATATAGCGATTATGAGAATACTACAGAACATAATGAAACGTATCGTATACGTCCTAAAAGCTCTGAAACGTTTACGTGCGGTACCGTCATGAATAAAGATGGAATGATTGAACTTTCTCCAAATGACCCAAAGCCTGATGGATTTAAAAAAGCACGTAAGGCATTAAGAGGCGATATGTGTTCGTTGATATTAGCTTTTGCAAAAAGGAATACTAGCATAAATCCATATTTAATAGAAGAAGTAAAAAGTTCGCATCCGAGGGCATTTAATATCGAACAAAAAGACGTGGAAAATTTTGAAATAAGTACAAGAGGTATCGAAATTGCCTATGTGCCGACCAATAATTTTGATATAGATGTCTATTATAAAGGAGAACACTATGGAAATAATCAGAAACCACGCGGTGAGTGCAGTAAAGAATGTGAAGATTATGAAAATTATATTATGGAGTTTAGACTTGGTAACAAACTAGCTTTAGCATTAATTGCAATTTCAGCTTTAGTTACGTTTGCATTTGGTATAACAAACGTAGCATTAATACAACCGACACACAAGGTATTATTTTATATAGTTGCCGTTATATATGGAATTGCCAGTACCGTTGTTGCGTTAATTCTTATTTTTACCGACCCTAATTATCCTGAATTTACAAAAGACGTATCTTTAGATGAATTAAAAAAACAAGTCGTAAAAGAAGAAAGAAAACACGATATTGTAGCTAACATTATTTCTTGGATTATTGCCCTTGTGACGATCGTGATTTTCTTTGTTTTTGCATTGTGATAATACTAGAGAGCCGTAAAAACCATCTGTTTTTATTTAAGTGTTGCATTTGAATGTATAAGACACAGAATATACGAAAACGCCGCCGATTTCGGCGGTGTTTTACTGTAACACAAAACCACCAGATAGTCTGGTGGTTCAGTAGAGGTTTACCGGTGAAC
>CAZUZK010000011.1:0-20870 GCA_964624745.1 uncultured Bacteroides sp.
CTTGCTCGAGCAAGCCCTCTTCAACGCAGATTTCGACGGTGGCGTTGCTCTTCATAAGCGAACACATATCGAGAAGCTTATAGCTCTTGCCCGATTTCTCAACCGTTTGGACATATGCGGATTTAACGACGTCTGCAATTTCCTCGGGAGAAGACGGCTTGCAATTCTCTTTCAAGCACCTTGCCCTGTCGATAAGCGTTGCTAGCGCGCTCGCAAACGATACCATAGGCGTTGCCATGCTTGTTCCCGAAAGCTTCTTATACGCATTATTCGACGAGCCGTCCGCGCTGTATATAGACGAGCCGTAGGCAACCAAATCGTAGCAGTCGCCGTAATTAGACGAGCCTGCGATTTGCAATTTACCGCTAGTCGATTCGGCGCAACCCATAACTCCGATTACGTTTTCGCTCGCCGCAGGATAATATTTCAAGCGGCCGTTTCCGTCGTTGCCGGAGGCGGATACGAAAATCGCGCTTTCAGCCATATCCGCGGTTACGACGTCGTAATTCGATTGCGGATACAAGAGCGACGGAACGCCCTTGTCGTCCGTCAAGGACATATTTACGACGTCCGCGCCGTTGTCAAGCGCAAACGTTATGGCGTCCTTTAGCGCGTCAACCGAAAACGAGGAGCTTTTCCCCTTCGGATACGCCGCCTTTATCGGCATAATTTTTATGTAATTTTCGAGATTTAATTCGTGTATAAAGGTGGCTATAATTCCCGCAACGTGCGTGCCGTGATAGTCCGGTGCGTCGTCGGCTATATCCCCCTCGGCATATTCCTTGTTTTTTGCCAAAACCGTATTCGCGCCTATGATATTGCCCTCGTCGTCGTGTAGCAAAACGTCGTTTTCGCCGCAGAAAATCTCGTGCTCGGCGTTTATTCCCGAATCTATGACGGCAATGATTATCGGCTCGGACAAGGCGTCGAAATCAGTTATCACGCCGTTAATAAGAGCTTTAAGACGAGGCAAATCGAGATATTCCTCGGACATATACCAGTCCAAGCCCTTATCCGAAACGCTCTCGATATAGCCTTGCGGACTTGTCGCATATGCCACGTCGCAAGGCGTACAAATCGCCGAAAACAAAAAGAGAGCCGTTGCCACGACCGCCAAGGTCATTGCAAGCGCTCTCTCGATTTTGCGATGCGACGAGTTGTTTGTCATATTTTTATCGAATTTATCAAATCCAAACGATTGTGCCGTTGGTGGAAATGGTGCCCCACTTACCGTCCTTTTTGATTTTTGCTTCGCCGCCCTCAAACGGCGTTGCGGCGTCAAATTCAAACGGAATCACAACCTCGTTGTTTTTGTTTATATATCCGCACTTATCGCCCTTAACGACCATTGCAAGCCCTTCCGAAAAGCTCATTGCCGTATCGTAATCGAGCGGAATCACAACGTTGTTTTCCTCGTCGATATATCCGCATTTTTCATCGATTTCGACGGACGCAAGCCCTTCCTTAAACGCGAAAATCTCGTCGTAAACGGTGGGAATGACTATCTTAAAGCCGTTTGAATATCCCCATTTTCCGCCCTTTAGCACCTTGCGCCATTCACCCGGCAGCAACGGTTCGACAAGCTTTTCGGGCTTTTGCGGTTTCGAGTTCTTTTTCTGATTGTTTTGTTGCTTTTGAGCTTGCTTTTGCGCGTTTTGCTGTTGATTTTTCGGCGCTTCCTGTCTGTCGACAAGCCCGAATTTTGAAGCGCGCTTCTCTTTCTTCTCCGTGCCTTGAGCAACTGCGGCTTCGGGTTGCTTTTTATCCTTATCCGCAGGCTTTGCGGATTTTTCCGTCTCTTGGCGCAGTGCCATTCCGTTTGCTTTCAAGGCGTCCTTGACTTCAAAAAGCACCTTTTTGTTGAGTCCCTGCACCTTGTACATATCCTTTTCGGTGCGTTTAACAAGATCGCAAGCTTTGGCTATACGATTTTTTGCCAATAAATCGCGCGTCGTATCGCTCAAGCCGAGAGACTCCAACGACATATCGAGCTGTTCGGCGGAATACTGCGCTATTTGCTTCTGAATCGCGGAATCATCCGTTTTGGGCTTTGAACCGCGATTTTTGTTGTAATAAAATTTTTTGTTTGCCATAAATATCCTTTTTATAGATATTAACACACGCGCGCGAATATTTCAAGCAATAAACTTATTATCTTGACTTAAAGTTTCAATTTGTTTATACTGTAAAATATGAAAGAATTTCGCGCTAAAAGCTTGCTTTTTATTATAATTTTCGCACTTTTCGTCACAATTTCGGCGACGGCTCTTGCGCTATGCCTGACGTCGCCGACAACCGCATACGCTCAAGACGGCGGTTTTACAAAGCTGTTCCCATCGGGCAATTACATTCAATCGGACAACCCGACGCTCGTTTCCGCAAACAAGAGCTATATGGTCATATACGACGAGACGAAAAACAAGCTTTTCGTGCGCCCCAACGATTCGTACGATACGACGACGATTTCAACGACGTTTTCGCACGTAGACGACTTGTTCCTTCTTGAAAACGTAGCGTTTATCTCTGCCGACGGCAAATATTATACGGTGGACGTCGCCGACGCAAACGGCGCGATAACCGAGCGCACTCTCCCCACTCCCTCGACAATTACCGCCTTGAACGGCGACGGCACGTATCTTTACGCGCACTCGAAAACCGGCTATCTTTCCGTGTACGACAAAAATCTTCAAATAGCCTTCAATGCGGACAACCTTTTCGACTTCGACACTCTCGTCGGCAATATGGTGGTTTCGGGAAACGGAAGCGTTCTGAACGTATTTTCCATTGAATACGCGTCCTCCGTTTACACCGTATACGACTTGAACACGAGCGAAAAAACAATAAAGGAAATTTCCTCATATATCTCCGAGGCAAAGGTCGCGGACGTCGTTTACGGGCTTGAAGTCATACCCAACGGCGCCGAAAAATCAAAGCGTATAATCGCCATGGACAAGGAAAGCGGAAGCACTCTGTTTGTCACCGAAATATCGCCGACGAGCTTTTGCGCATATGCAAATCGTCTGTTCACGGTAGAGGGCAACGAAGTTTGCGTATATGCGCTCGACGACGAGCATACCTCTCTTTCCAAAATCATTTCCTACACAATGAAGGGCAACGACAAGCTCCATTTCGATATGCCGACCGACGTTGCGAGCTTCGACGGTTCATACGCCGTTGCAGATTCTAAAAACAACAGAGTGGCACTTATCAATTCCGCAGGCGCGATGTCAACGATAAATTTTGAAAAATCGCCGCTAAAGGTGTGCGCGAGCAATCAGGATTTATATATTGCGTTCGACAACGAAATTCGCATTCTCTCGGCAATATCCTCCGACACTCAAACAAGCGTTTATTCTCTCGATTCCGTCATAGACGTCGCCTATCTCGACAAGCTTTACGCCCTTTCTACGGACGGAATATACACTATTTTCGGCGACAGCGTGGTTAAAATCACCGACGTTACGGGCGGAAAACGCATTGCCTGTGCGCAAGACGGCACCAACGTCTACGTGCTTACCGACACCGAAATTCTCACTATAAACCACAACGGCTTTATTCTTCCCTCTATCGCAAGCGGCGACTTTAAGCTTGCGCTCGATTTTGCAATCGATTACGAGGGCAACATTTACGTGGCATACGCAAACAAGGTCGAGATATACAAATCCACCGCCGTTTTAACCTCTCCCGAGGCTACGAACGGAGAAACGCAACAAGGCACGACGACAACGCTTGTGGGCTACAAGCATACGCTTACAAGCACAATCGACGTAACGTCGCCCTATCTCGAGGCGACCTTGACAAGCGCATATCTTGACGGCTCAAGCCTGGTATTTTCCGCAGAAGAATGCTTTATCGGCACAATAAACGTCGGCGCGACAACCAAGGACGGCTACACTTACACGCCCGTTCAAACTGACATATACGATACTTATTCGTTTGCAAAGCCTCTTGAAAACGCGCTTTATTACCCCATAGACGGACGCGCGGAATACTCCTATGCGGATAGCGACGTTCTTCTCGTTTTAGACTCGTCCAAGCAAAACGGCGAATCCAATTTCAAATATGCGCTCAACGGCGATACGCTGGTCAAAATCGACGTTACCCAGTTTGAAAGCGTCGAGCCGAGCGCAAAAAGCGGATATTACAGCGTAAAAGCGGAATCCGTGCTATACGTGCTTCCCTACGAGCAAAACGGCGCAATCACGCTTGACGACGAGGCAATAGTCACTCTAAAAAGCGACTGCGCGCAATATGACGGCAACAGGTGGAGCCTTGTCGAATATCGCTCAAACACGTATTTTGTGGAAAGCGAGCTTTTAGAGGAATACACCGAGGTTATCGTAGAGGAAGAAAAAACCTATGGCAGAATCAACGCGGACAGGGTTGGCGGCGTCGTAAACGTCTACACCTCCTCTTCCGTCGAATCCGACGTCCTCACGCAAATCGTAGACGGCACCAAGGTCGAGGTTCTCCAAACGCTTGACGACTTCTACTACATCTCCTACGACGGTATCGTCGGCTACGTCACGAAAGGCGAACTGAAGCTTGACGGACTCACCACCGTACAAATAGTTGCGATAGTGCTGTCTATCATAGTTGCGCTTGCAGGCTGCGCAATCTTTGCGTCGATATATCTCACAAAGAAAAACGCCGAAGAGAAAAAGGAAAATCCGCAACCCGAAAAGCGTTTTTAAGCTTCACTCTCGGCAAAAAAAATAAGCCTACAATAGAATAAACTTACAATTATAGAAAACGAGTCGCAAAAAATTGCGACTCGTTTTTTTTGACTTTTATCTTAATTTTTCTTTTATCTAACCTTTCTCTGCTTGCCGATAAAGAAAACCGACAACGCGTTGTAGCCTGCGCACCCCGAAACGAGGCGGTTGATATATCCGTATTCAACGGGCTTTCCACCCGACAACGCTTTGATTTGCTCACCGAAGGCATGAGCCTCTTCGGGGCAATTCGTATGCCCAATCAACACGAAATCGTTTGAATCGACGTCATAGTTGGCTTTGAAAAATTTTATCATTTCCGCGATTGATTTTTTTCTGCCGATCGACTTGGTGACGATACCGATTTTTCCCTCGGGCGTAAGCTCGAGCACCGGATTTATGTGAACAATCATGCCGAAAAGCGCGGCGAGAGTGGATATTCTTCCGCTGTTGCGAAGATTTATCAAGTCGCTGACGATAAAGCAATGATGGGTATTGAGCTTGTTGTTTTCAACCCATTCGGCGATTTCCTCCATACTTTTGCCTTCCGCCTGCATTTTCTTTGCATAGTACACAAGCAAGCCTTCGCCGCCCGCGCCCGAAAGAGTATCCACGACGATAATCTTACGTTCGGGATATTTTATACGCAAGCCCTTTGCGATATAGGAAATATTGTCAAAACTTCCCGACATACCCGACGAAAAGCCGATATAAAGCAAATCCTTGCCCTCTTGAAGCACCTGCTCGAACATAACCTGCGCGTCGTGCGGATTGATTTGCGACGTTTTTACAAGCTTGCCTGATTTGAGTTTCTCATAAAAAAGCTCAATCGGATACTCGTCGTCTTTTTCGTAAAATCTTCCTTCGAGCGTAAAGGAAAACGGAAGACGTCTTGTTGGATTCTGCTCATAGTAGCCTTCAAAAAGGTCTGCGGTGTTATCTGTTACGATTTCAAACATAAAATTGCTCCGTCATATATTGCAAATATTCTAACATACAAACGTCGTTTTGTCTATACACAATAAATTTTCGGTGATTTTCTTAAAGTCTTTTTAATGAAAAGCTTGACGAAAGGAACGATTTTTTGTATAACGCAAAATTTTGAGCAAAGCGTTACGCATCAAAAGCAAGCTTCATATAATGACGAAAATGGACAATGCGAAAAAATCTCAAACGACGGATAAAGCAGTCGTACGCCCTTACAACGAAAGCCTTGTTTCGAGCTTAAACGAATCGACTAGAATTTCGCTCGACGTCGGAGAGCCGAATTTTCCGACGCCCGACGCATTCGCGCAAGGCGCGATAAGGTGCATAGAAAACGGGAGCGTGCGATATACCGACGCGCGCGGCTTATACGAGCTTCGTTGCGAAATCTCAAAATACGTCGGCATATTGTCAGAGGTTGAATATTCGCCGTTCGACGAAATAATGATAACGTCGGGCGCAAGCGAAGGCATAGACGCGATTTTGCGCGCAATTTGCTCCTTGGGCGACGAAATTATACTCCCTTCCCCTTCCTTTTCGGCATATATGCCGTTGATAAATCTATGCAAGGCAAAAGCGGTTCCCGTCGAATGCACTCGAAAAAACGGATACGTGCTAACCGCGCAAGCTCTCAAAAACGCAATAACGGACAAAACGAAAGCCGTTATTCTGTCCTATCCCAACAACCCGACCGGAGCGATAATTGACAAGCGCGACCTGCAAGAAATCGCGGAATGTATAAAAAAGCACAATCTGCTTGCAATAAGCGACGAGATATATGCCGAGCTTGTTTTCGACGGCAAAAAATTTTCGTCTATATCCGCAATCGACGGTATGCGAGACAGAACGATAATCGTAAGCGGATTTTCAAAAAGTTTTGCTATGACGGGCTGGCGCGTCGGATACGTTTGCGCCCCTAAAGAGATTCTTGAAGGTATCCTGAACGTACACTCGTATTCGGTGATGTGTGCGTCCGCTTGCTCGCAATACGTCGCCCTCGAGGCACTGCGCCGTTCCTTTGCGGAAGACTTCGCAACCGTGAAAAAGATGAAAGACGCGTATTGCGTGCGACGAGATTATTTGTACGACCGCATACGCGAATGCGGACTAAATTGCTTCAAGCCGTTAGGCGCACTGTACGCCTTTCCCGACGTGCGCTCAACAGGCATGGACGGCAAGCGATTTGCAAAAGAACTGTTACGGCTTAAAAACGTATCCGTGCTTCCCGGCTCGAGCTTTGGAGGCGATAGCGATTATAACGTTCGCATAAGCTACGCCGTATCGCAAAACGCTCTGATAAAAGGTATGCGACAAATCGAAGCGTTCATAAATGGGGGTTAACGCGTCAAAAACGCAGCTTAAACCTCGTTTTACATATAAAAAATCACCGATAAACTATCGGTGATTTTTTGAATCGGTAAAGATATTTCTTACAGAATATTGACGGTGCCGTCTTCGAGAACCTCTATAACGTCGTCCGTTTTAACCGTCGCAAGGAACTCCGCGCCGAGATTATCGATTGCGATAACGTTGCTGTTTTCCCAGATTTTCGCAAGCACGATTCCGCTGGCGGCAAGGCTGTCGATATGGTCTGCAAAGAGGAATGCCGAGGGATTGATTCCCATAGAGCAAACCGTCTGAATGACAAGACCGCCCGTCGTCGAGCCTATCGTTTGCGGCAAGCAAAGTGCTTTGCCCGTGATGTTAAGACCGAAAATATCCTTGTTGTTTTGGTCGCTTACAATAACCTTTTTCGCATTGGTAAGCGCGCTCTTTTGGAAGGTCGCAAGAGTGTTTACGCCTTGTCTTGATACAACCGCCTGTCCCTTAAAAGTGCCGGGGGCGATAACTCTGCCCTTAAATGTTTTCATAGCTTCACTCCTTTCCCGCGATTATGTCGAGCAAGTCTGCCGTCTTATAATATCTTGCGATGCTGTACGTGCGCAATTTGTTCGAGCAGGTAGCAATAGATTTGCCCTTTGTGAGCGGATTGTTTGTGTACATCAACGGGCAAATACTCGTAAGCTTCGCACCCGTTGCGATAAGTCTTGCATAGTTAGGCGTCTTTTTGAATTTCTCAACGACGTCGGGAGCCGAACATACGATAGTCTCGAAAGCGACCTTGCTTCTGCCGTTGGCTTTAAGAGCGTTTTCAATCATATCCGTCCACTGATTGAGCTGTGTGAACGTCAAATGCGGACAGCCGATAAACGCCATTGTCGGCTTGCTTTCCGGCTTTTTCCACATATTCGGATAGCTCTTATAAACTCTTTCAAGTTCAGCGTCGTCGATAACGTACACCTTGGGATTGTCAACGATAAGCTTTTCGCCCTGCTCCTTTGCTTCGGGCGTAAGGTTGTCAATGTGATAAAGTCCGACCGCACCATTTGACGCCGTTGCCGCGCCAAAGTCCTTCAAATAGCCTTTAGCCTCGTCGTTCAGTTCGCTTCCGATCCACTTATCAAGACCGTAAACGTACGGAACGTCCTCAACCACCTTCATGCCGATTGCGCTACCCAAAATCTGTGCCTCGGGCATCTTTGTGGTTTCCACCTTGACAATCCAGGTTGCCTTTCTTCCCTCGTCGGTGAGAAGACCGAATTCGGGAACGTAGCCGATAATCGAGCCGAACAAATCGAGCATACCGCTGTTACGGTTGCAACGCGCGCCCAATACGGAGTTTGCATAAACGACCGCGCTCGATTCCGCCCAAGACAACACGTCGCCCTTCTTCGGGACGTTGCCTACCTCGTCGAGATAGCACGCGCAGGTAAAGGCGTTTGCGTCTTTAAGACCGACTGCTTTAAGCTGTTCCTCGTATCTTTGCTGTTGGGAGTACATGATTTTCTTGTTGACGAGATTGTCGAGAACGGAATATTTCACGTTTGCTCCGTCAAGCGGACGAGGGTCTACGGTAAAGGTGCCCTGCGCCTTGATGCCGTCGGCGATAAGCTTCTCCATCGTCTTATACAACGGCTTGAGAAGTCCGATACCGAAGCTCGTGACGAGATGCCCTTCCTTGTGCGTCACTTCAACCATGCGTTTTGCGCCGAAAATATCGCCGAACATAACCAAGGTTTCCATGATTTTTGCTCTTGTTTCACCCATCTTGCCGTCAAGAATATCTTGTTGCTCGGGGGTGAGCTGCATATTGTATTTCATAATAACCTCTTACGCGCACGCGATAAACGCGTGCGCAAATATAAATTTCGTTTAGATGCTCAAAGCCTTTCTGTACGCGCCGCGCACTGCCTCGAATACTCTTGCTCCGCGATAGCTGTCGCCGATGTTGTACACCTCTTCTGCGGCGTTTTCTTCAAGAAGCTTGTAATAAAGCTTGTCGGTAGGTCTTACGCCCATTGCAAGAAGCACGTAATCCGCCTCAATCTCTCTGTTGACAAATTTTTCCTTGTACGGCTTGAGTGCGTCAAGCGGATTGGAAACGTTTTCGGGAAGAATCGGAGTCCAAGTGACGTACGGATTCGGACGAGATTTATGCGTGTTTTCGGCAAGCGTGACTTTGTTACCGTTGATAGAAACAAGCTTTGTGCAGTTGAGCAATTCTACGCCGGCTTTTTCAAGATAGTGAATGATGTGTCCGCGGTTTGCCGTGCAGGTGTGATTCATGATATATTTCTGCATCTCGACAACCTTTGCGTCGATTCCCATCTCGTACTTAAGCATATATGCGGTTTCTGCGCCGACGACGCCGCCACCGATAACCACAACGTTCTTTGCGCCCTTAACAAGCTCGGGATTGTTCAATACGTCAACCGCAAACAAAACGTTTTCTTGATTGATGCCGGGGATTGCCTTTTCGGGCGGACGTACTTGAGACGCACCGCTTGCGGTGACTACGACGTCGTATTTGCCCTTCACGTCGTCAACCGCGACCTCTTTGCCGAGAGTGAGCGTGAAATTCGGATCCTTCTTAAGCTCTTCGACAAGATGCTCGAGGTATACGAGATAATTCTTCATATCGAATTTGATTTTCGGAACGGACGCAGGAATAAGGCTTCCGCCGATTCTGTCCGCTTTTTCAAACAAATCGACCTTATGACCGCGCTTGAGGAGCGTTTCCGCCATCACGATACCTGCAGGACCTGCGCCGATAACGGCAACCTTCTTGCAAACGTCGGCTTTGGGAACCTCTTGTGCGTATTCCTCTTCAAACGCCGTGCGAGGATTGACGGCGCATTGCGGATGTCCGCCCTCGACAAACTCGTTGAGGCAGCCTTCTTGACAGCCTATGCAAGGACGAATGTCCGCGCACTTTCCGCTGTATGCCTTCTTTGGCCACTCTGCGTCTGCAAGAAGAGGACGACCGAGCATAACCATATCGCACATACCGTCGCGCAGAGCTTTTTCAGCAAGGTCGGGATAACCGAGCTTACCGACTGCGACTACGGGGACTTCTACGCCGAGATTGGACTTGATGTTATGTTCCTTAAAATACTTCTTCGCCATTGCGGAGATTTCAAGGAAGCAACCGGCAGGCATACTGGCAGGCGGATGCGGAAGCCACCAGTTGTCATAGCAGCCGAGGTCTACGTCGAAGATGTCTACGCCAGCTTTGACAAGCTCTGCCATATATTGGAGCGTTTCGTCCGCTTTTCTTTCGTTGATGAATTTGGAAAGGTAAAGTCCGCTTCCCTTTTTCATTCTCTCTTTGTAGGTTGCGTTGAGCGCGACGGACATATCGATACGATACATAATCGGATAGTTGTCTCCCACTCTCTTGCGGATTTCCTTTATCATATCTACGCCAAAGCGCATCCAGTCGGAATATTTGCCGAGCGAACGACGGTTGAACGCGGTGTTGGTGCATTGCTCGAGCAAATAGCCCTCGTGACCGTGCAAATACACGCCGTCGATGTTTGCGGCTTTAGCGTCCGCGGCGGCTTGTCCTGCGTTCTTTATGATTTTACCCATCGAATGATCGGACAATCTTGCGCACGGAACCGCCGGCATATACCAGTTGGGATTGAAGCTCGCACTTCTAGGAAGCTTTGTTTGCGTGAGCAAGCACTGCGGATTGCCTACGCGGCCGAGACCGGGAGTGAGCTGAATAAAGAAGGTCGCGCCGTGCGCATGGCACATTGCCGCAAGATCTCTCCAGCCCGCATACACGGTTCTGCTTCTGTCGATACGCGGGAAATAGGACAAATCGCCAAGCTCGATAAGGCTCGTATCGATGCCGAAGGACACGGGGATAAGACCGGAGGTGATAAGACCAACTCCGCCCTTTGCGCGCTCTTCAAAATATTTGAGCATCTTTGCGTTGGGACGTCCCGTTTCTTCGCACATATCGATGTTGCCCATCGGTGCCATTACAAGACGGTTCTTGATTGTGAGCTTGCCGACCTGAATAGGCGAGAACATAGCGTTGTATGGATAAAGCTTGTTTGTCATTTCGGGCGTTTCAAAGCCTTTATTCCACCAATCGCCGTAGCTTTCGCACAATTCATAAATCTTCTGTTCGTTTTTGCTGATTTTTGAAGTGTTGCTCATGTTTTTCTCCTTGAAATTTTGAAATGCTTACGCATTATTACAATAAAAGTATACTATATTGATAAATAAATATCAATACCGATTTTGCAAATCTTTTGCTAATTTTGCCCTTTTTCGCAAAAAAGAAACCTCTCTGATGAGAGGTTAAAAGCAAATTCGACGATTTGCAAGGCTCAAAGTCGATTTTATCTCTTCTCGATTACGATAAAAGGCACGTTCAGCTCGTCGTCGCAAAGTCCTGCGTGCATGGCTTTGAACATCTCTTCTTGAATCGGACGACACTCGAGACACAAATCCCCCGTCGCGATTGCAAGGAAATCCCCGAGAAAATCGTGGAATTTGAAACAAGGCTCGCCGCTACCGAAAATTCCTTCCTCTACAACCTCGTCGTGGGATAAAAGAATATACTTATCCGAAAAATGCGACAAAAAGCGTTGCTTGAACAAGTCCTTGCAGTCGTCCTTCACAAAAAACGTCAACGCGCGACTTTCGATTGACGGCGTTCTTTTAAGGCACTCGCAAATATCGGGATAATCCAAAATCGTTTCCCAATTTATATCCACAAGCCCGTGGTCTGCCGTCACGATTATCAAGGCGTCTTCAAGCTCCTCGGCAAGCGATTTGACGGTGTTGTTTATAAGCTCGATTTGCTCTGCGATTTTATCATGCGTCGTGCCGAAATCGTGCATATCGAAGTCGGGCTGATTCCAATAGGTATATATGTATTTTTTGCCGTTTTCGGCGCACAGCCTTTTTACGTTATCTACGATTTCCTGCAAGGAATCGACCTTTATCGTCGAATGTCGAGAGATAAAGTACGCCTTTGCGTCGCCTACCTCGTTTATTTTCTCTTCAATCGATTTGTACGGAATTATGCTTTTGGCAACGTTGAATTTCTCAAACGGCAAGTCCGTGCCGAACTCGGTATTCGGAAAAAGATTGATGGTTTTTCCGACCTCTTCAAACCATAAATCCCAGCCCAACCAGCCATGCTCGTACGGCGTCAATCCCGATTGAATGCTCGTAGTCGCCGCAGTCGTGGTAGGCGGAAAAACGGAAGAAATCGTATCGCGCAAATGCGCGCGCAAAAACTCCGATTGAGCCTTGTGTTTATCCAAGATTGCCGTTCCCATACCGTCGAACAGCATAACCACGACGTTGCGATAGCCTTTAGCCAACAGCTCGTCCATACTCTTTAACGTCGAATGACGACACTCCGCGCCAAAATACTTCAGCACGGAGGAAGCAAGCGAAATCAAAGAATGCTCATAATCGATTTTCTTCATTGATTTTATTTGATTTTGCGGATTGCAACGTCGTAAGCCTGCGCGGTGGCGTCGCCGATACGACCGACCTTTTTGGCGTCGCCGATGACAAAGAGGTTTTCGTATTTACCCTCAAGCTCCTTTTCAAGCGGATTTACCGACCTTGCGCCGAGAGAAAGTACAACCGCGTCGAAATCGTAATGCTTTGCCTCGCCCTTATTTACGGGTTTCTTGTTCTTGTTGAGCTTTACGGGCTGCAACACGACGCCCTTTTCGTCGATTGAAACGAGCTTATGCGAAAGCACGTATTTCGTATCCTTTGCGTCGAGCTTTGGCAAAACGTCGTTGACGTGCTGGAACCAGGTTCCCGGAGCGAGCGTATCCGCCATTTCGACGATAGTAACTTTGTTGTCGTGTTCGACGAGCATTTCGGCGGTTTCCAAGCCCGTCATGCCCGAGCCGATCAGCGCGACTTTCTTATTTGTCAACACCACTTCACCGCTCAAAATCTGCGTAGTCGTGTACACGTTGTCGCGGTTTACGCCCTCGATAGACTTAGGCTTAACGGCGCACGCGCCGGTAGCCAACACGACGGCATAAGGATTATATTGTGCGATAACCTCGGGGGTAGCCTCCACGCCGAGACGAATTTCCGCGCCGAATTTTTCCGCGTTGGTGCGCATATCCTCGAAGCTCCAACCGAGCTTTTCTTTTTTCGGAGGCTTATTTGCAAGCTGAATTTGACCGCCTATTTCGTTGCTCTTTTCAAGCACGACGGGCTTAAAGCCTCTGCGCCCGAGCATTTCCGCGCACGTAAGTCCCGCAACGCCCGCGCCCACGATAACCACGCTTCTTCCGTTGCCGTCCTGCTTAATGCAATTAAATTCGCGCTCGCTTCCGACGGTGGGATTGACCGAGCAATATCCGTGATCGCCGACATACGCGTTGTCTTGCATACTCTGTATGCAGTACAAGCAGCAAATACAACGTTTGATTTCTTTTTCTCTGCCCTGCATGGCTTTTTCCGCCCAGTGCGGATCGGCGATATGCGGTCTACCAAGCGACACGAAATCCTGCACGCCGTCCTCGAGCTGTTGCTCTGCCTGCTCGGGGGTACGGATAAGGTTTGCGGCGATAACGGGAATATTCACTTCCTTCTTTACGCCCTCTGCAAGATACTTTCTCCAGCCGAGGTCGAAGCTCGTCGGCTCGAGCCAATAGTTGAAGGTGTCGTATGCCGCGCTCGAAACGTCGATAGCGTCAACGCCCATATCGGCTATGGCTTTTGCGTATTTCAAGCCGTCTTCAAAATCATAGCCCTTTCCGGGTTTTCCGATTTTATCGTAGAACTCGTCCAGCGTAAGGCGAACGATAATGGGATAATCGCCGCATTCCTTGCGAATACCCTCGACGATTTCGCGCAAGAAGCGCAAGCGATTTTCAAAGCTTCCGCCGTACTCGTCCGTGCGGTGATTGGTGTTCGGACTCAAAAATTGTTGAATGAGATAGCCGTGCGTGCCGTGAAGCTCAACGCCGTCTATTCCTGCCTTCTGACAACGCACCGCGCCGTCTATAAATTGACGCACGAGCTGCTTTATTTCGCCGTGACGAAGCGCGCGCACTCTACCGCCTGCAAAATAGCTAGGCTCGCATTTGGACGCGGACACCGAGGATAAGGACAGCTTATATTTTGCCAATACAGGCGCAACCTTCGGCGCAACGCTGAACAACGCTTTGGGGAATTTTTTGCACATTCTCGTGCAGGCGATACATATAGGAACGGTGCCTATTGCAAGCCCGACGTTTTGTCTGCCGGGGTGATGAAGCTGTACAAACAGCTTTGCGCCGTGCTTATGTATTCTTTGCGCAAACTCGCGAAGTCCGTCAATTTGATAGTCGTGACTTGCTCCGAGCTGTGCGAACGCCGCCGCGCCGTGCTTGTCGTTGATACGAGTGATTTCGGTGATGATAAGTCCCGTACCGCCCTTTGCACGCTCTTCGTAATAATCCATAAGTTGTTCGGTTACGCAACCGTCAAACTGTCCGAAGCCCATAAGCATCGGAGACATAACAATTCTGTTTTTAATTTCGCAGTTGCCTATTTTCATAGGCGAAAAAAGCATTTTGTATTCCATAATTCTCCGCTTTTGCTTTCGCAAATATTTTTATAATACAAATATATCATAACTTAAAAAGATGTGCAATATGAAAATTTACAAGTTAACGACATAATCAAAGCAAAAAAGCAAAAAACGTTACGCAAGCGTTTTCGCAACGAAAAAAGGCGCATAACGCGCCTTTATGTCGTTTTTCGACAAATATCGTCTTATTTCGTCGAGATATTACAAAAGTTCTAGTAGCCGTCAATCGCAAATTCCGTTTTGCGCCTTGAACGCCTTTAGCGTGTTTGCAAGAAGCATTGTCACCGTCATAGGTCCGACGCCGCCAGGAACAGGCGTGATAAGACTGCATTTTTGAGCTACGGAACCGAAATCCACGTCGCCGCAAAGCTTGCCGTTCTCGTCCCTATCCATGCCGACGTCAACAACAATCGCGCCGTCCTTAACCATATCGGCGGTCAAAAATTTTGCCTTGCCTATCGCCACGCACACAATATCCGCGCGCGAAGTAATTTCTTTAAGCTCACGAGTACGCGAATGGCATATCGTAACCGTGCAGTTTCTGTCCAAAAGCAGTTGTGCAAGCGGTTTTCCCACAAGATTGCTACGTCCGATAACCACTGCGTTTTTGCCCTCCAAATCCACTTTGTAGTAGTCCAAAAGGCGCATGATTCCGTACGGCGTGCAGGCGACTAAACTATCTCTTCCCGTCCAAAGTCTGCCTTTTTGTACGTAATGACAACCGTCAACGTCTTTTTCGGGAGAAATCAAATCGAGCAAGCCGTTTTCGTCAAGCCCCTTCGGAAGCGGAAGTTGCAATATCATACCAGACACGTCCGGATTTTCGTTCAGCTCTTTTATAACCCTTGCCACGTCGTCAAAGGTGCTTTCTTTGGGAAGTCTGCAAAGATAAGACTCTATACCCACCTCTTCGCACGCTTTAATTTTATTGCGCACGTAAACCTGTGACGCTTGATCGTCGCCCACGAGAATGACCGCAAGCCCTATTTTTTTCTGCGTATGCGCAAGCTTTAAGCTCTGCACCTCCGATTTGATTTGCTCGCGCGTGACAGCCGCAACGAGCTTTCCGTCCATAATCTGCATATCGCACCTCGTTTTGTGCTTTAATTATAAAACAATGCAACTCAAAACACAACAAAACGATTGAACGCAACCTCTTTTTATTTCAAAAAAATTTCGATTACTTGTGTTTATCGTGCAATTTTGCGTGATTTTTCGCATATCTAAATACATTTTACATATATTTTCACGCAGATATTGACATTTTGCATAATAAATAATATAATAAGACGATAAAAGCAAAGGGTTAAAAACCTTATGGATATATGGGCAGTTGTAGATTGGACGGGTGACGTATGGCACTTTATCGTAAGAATGTTACTTGCGATAGTTTGCGGCTTCATCATCGGTCTGGAAAGAAAATCAAGAAGCAAGGAAGCAGGCATTCGCACTCACGCGATAGTATGCCTTGCGGCGTGCTTGTTTATGATACTTTCAAAGTATCTTGCCGAACCGCTTTTCAGCGACATCGAAGGCTCTAGCTTCACCGGCGACGCTACGCGTATCGCGTCACAGGTCGTTACGGGTATAGGCTTCCTCGGCGCAGGCATCATTATGTACCGCAGAGACGTTATGCACGGTCTTACCACTGCGGCAGGCGTATGGGCAACGGCGGCTATCGGTATGGCTATCGGCGCAGGCTTTGTCGTCACCGGTATATGCGCGACGTTCTTGATTTTGATGCTTCAGCTTATATTCCACCTCCCCATCAAGGCGTTCACGACAAGACATATCTCCATCATAAAAATGCAGGTATGGATTGAAAACGACGACGTTCTTAAGCAAATTACAACCGCACTTGGCCCCGACAAATCCAACAAGATTTGTTCATATAAGGCAAAGAAGATAGACGACAAGCTTATTGCTCAGGTCGAAGTCAGCACTACGGACGAATTTGACGTGGACAAGCTCAACGACCTGCTCCGTTCCTTCCCCGAGCATTTGTTGTCTATCGAAAGAAACGACGACTAGTTCTATCTGAACAGTTCGTGAAAAATCTCAACAAGTGAACCGCCCTTTTTAGGGCGGTTCGCTTTTACGATTTACACCAAAAAAGACGACCGAACGTCGTCTTTTTTTGTAAAATTTACCTTGCTTATCAATCTATTTGCTCACCTTGTTTATCGGAGAATTTTGCAAAAACGCGCGCACGTTGTCCTCCGTCACTCGCATAAGTCTTATACGCGCCTCTAGGGTAGCCCATGCCAAATGCGGCGTTATTATGCAGTTTTTCGCCTTTATCAACGGATTGTCCGACGTGGGCGGTTCCGTTGTCAAAACGTCTAACCCTGCGCCTGCGATAATGCCGTTATTCAAGGCGTTTGCCAATGCCTGCTCGTCAACCAAGCCCCCTCTTGCAGTGTTGATAAGATACGCGCTTTTCTTGAAAAGAGAAAGCGTGTCTTCGTTTATCATAAGCTTCGATTGCTCGGTGAGCGGACAATGGAGGGTAACGAAATCGGAATTTGCAAACACCTCTTCCTTGCTTACGCACCCCTCAAACGGAGTTCTGGTGTTTATAAGCACGTTCATTCCGTAGGCTTTTGCTATTTGCGCCACCCTTTTGCCTATGCTTCCGTACCCGATTATGCCAAGCGTTTTGCCGTACAGCTCGTTTATCGTGTCAAGCGTATACGAAAAATCCTTGCTCGACTGCCACTCTCCGCGCGCGACCGATTGCGTATGTGAAGAAAGCCTTGTCGAAAACTCGGATATAAACGCAAACACAAGCTGCGCAACCGACATCGTGCTGTAATACGGCACGTTGCATACGGTTATTCCAAGCTCGTTCGCGCAGTCAACGTCAACGACGTTGTAGCCTGTGGCAAGCACGCTTATAAGCTTTAGCTTTTTGCAGCTCTCAAGTACGGCACGCGATAGCACGACTTTATTTATAATGGCAATATCGGCGTCGCAAAGTCTGTTTAGAACCTCGCTTTTAGGAGTCGAATCGTAATAATCCACCTCGCCGAATTGAGCAAGATAATTGAAATCGAGCTCTCTGCCCTTTGCCGTCGCGCCGTCCAGAACGACAATTTTCATACTCATTCTTCTACGAGTTTGCGCTTGCGGTCGTTGATGAGATTAAGCCCTTCGCGCATAGACTTTTCCGCTCCGTCCAGAATGTTGAAGGCAAGCGAACGCGCCTCGTAATCCATCTTGTGATAATTTTCCTCCGCTTCGCGTTGCATTGCTTCGGCTTCCGCCTTGGCTCTTGCAAACACTTCCGTTTCGGACATAAGACGCTTTGCCTGCTCCTCTGCCTTGTCCATGGTTTCGTTGGCGTATTTTTCGGCTTTGTCCATTATTTCGTCACGTTCTTTTTTGATTTGAGTCGCCTCTCTCAAAACAAGCGGATAGCTTGCTCTGAAGCGAGAAATCAAATCGAGCATATTCGCCTTGTTGACGATAATGTCCGTGTTGCTGAAAGCGGCTTTTTTCGCCTTGAGAATTTCGCTTTCGATTTCATTGATAAGCATATCGATGGTTTCCATATCTATTCCCCTTTGGTGTATTTTCTTTTCTTTTTTCGCAATTTTCGCATTTTGTGCGACATAATTTCTTGCAATCGCAATTTCGGCGTTTTATTCTAGGCTCGAAAATTCTTGAGATTGCATATAGCCGGCGACTACAGCCGGTACGTTGCGATAATCGCCTGCGTCCAACTGTTGTCTAACGGTTGTCGAACTCAACTCCCTATAACCGTCGGGCGTTATAAACAACGTGTCATAGCCGTGCGCCTTGTTGAAATCAGCCATTTCTCTTTCGTACGGCACGTCGTCGTCGGAGCGCACTCCGCGCACAAGCGTTTGCGCGCCTACCTCTTTTGCGACCTCAACGGCGTATTTGCGAGAAAACAGAGCGTGCGCGCCCTTTTTCCCTTCGCATACGCGCTTTACGATTTCAAGACGTTGCGCGTCGTTGAAGCGATACGTCTTGTCCGGATTTATTAGACAGGCGACGTATACCTCGTCAAAGGAACAAAGCGCCTCGTCAAGCACCGCCTCGTGTCCTCTCGTAAACGGATCGAAGCTACCTGCCATAAGAGCAACGCTCTTATGAGATATAAATTCGGCGGTAATCGTACACATTTTCTTCGTACGCTGTTTGAAACGGCTGTCGTCAAGCAAATACTGCTTTTCCGCGCCGTGCTCAAACACGATTACACCGTTCCTTGACAATATATCCAATTCGATTATAGCGTTTATCGCAAGCTCGCCAAGCTCGGTCGCATACGGCGGATCTATAAAAATCAAGTCGTATTTTTTTTGAACGACGTAGGCGTTGCGAAGCGCGGACGAATAATCGCCGTTTACCACCTTATAATTGCCGTTAATTCCTTGCAAATTGCGGTTTATAAGCTCAATGGCGTCCTTGCTTCTGTCCACAAACGTGACTTCCCTCGCTCCGCGCGATATGCACTCGATACCCAACGCGCCGCTACCTGCAAACAAATCAAGCACAACGGCGTCGTCAACGTAGCCTTGAAGCACGTTGAACAGGGTTTCCTTTATGCGAGTTGTGGTGGGACGAATCCTGTCGTCTTTCGGAGACGCAAGATTTTTGCCCTTGTATTTTCCTGCAACCACTCTCATTGTTTATTCTCCGAATAAATTTTTTTGTTCGCCTTGACTTGTCACTATACGCTTTTCGGTGACAAGACAATCGAGAGGAATATCGTGAGCGTCCGTTTGCAAATCGGTTACGCCTTGACAATCGAACGCCAAGCCTATTACGTAGCAATCGTGATTTGCCAAATACCTATCGTAATAACCCTTGCCGTGTCCCAAACGCTTTAAGCCGTCGAACGCCACCAACGGAACGACGGCGACGTCTATATCGTCAACCGCATGAGAACGGACGGGCTCGAGTATACCCCAACGATTCCTTTTGAAATCGGTATACGGCGTTATGGCTATCGCCTGCATATCGTCGCCCTTGGTTCTGGGAACGCAGACAACCTTTTCCAGCATAAGCGCAAGCCCGACGATTTCTTGCGTGTCAGGCTCGTTTTGTGTGCCTAGATACACGAAAACCCTGTATGCGTGCGTAAATGCGTCAAGCGAACTAAGCGCGTCTGCAATCGCACCGCTTGCCCATTCCTTTTCAGCGTCGCTCATTTTTGCGACGTTGCTTTTAGAAAGTCTCCTCGCCTCCGCTTTTTGCATCGTAGCACCTCTCGCACCTGCCTCTCCACGAGGTCATTACGCAATAATCTATCGTATTTCTCTGCTTTGCAACGCTATCCATTATGCTCGGCTCGCATAGCGTAACCTCTTCGCCGACCTCGGCAAGAAAATCTCCCGTTTCCACAACGAACATATCCATACACACGTTGCCGACGACCTTACATCTGCGATTGCGTATCAATACGTCGGAGGGATTTTCTCTCGAGATTCCGTCGGCATAGCCGCCGAAAACGACCGCGGTGTTCATATCCCTATTTGCGACGTAATCGCCGTAGCTTATTTTTTCACCGCAAACGACTTTTCGAGATTCTATCACGCTCGAATACACACGCATCGCACCGCCGTACGCTATAACGCCTAGGCGAATCGCATCGTGGCGCAGGCTCGCGTCGCGAAAGGAATGCGACGAGGCAAGATGCACAAGAGCGTCGGGATATATCTCTTTTACAAGCGCAACGCATTGCTCAAAATATTCTTTTTGAGAAGCGCCGTCATCTCGCAAATGAGAATATACTCCGTCGATTTTATAGCCATGCGCCCGCAATTTGGGCAATATATCGCGTAACTGCGCTTTATCAAAGCCCAAGCGGTGCATTCCGCTGTCTATTTTAAGCTGTAACGACAGCTTGTCGGGATTTATTTTTCCGCTGTCGCATAACGCGTTCAAGGCGTTTAGCTGGCTTGAATTGTGCAAGCCTATGGTTAAATTCAGCGCATACGCGCTCTCAAGCTCTTCGGGAACGCAAGCCAAAATCAATATATCGTTGTCTATGCCGACATTTCTTAACGTCTTCCCCTCTTCGAGGGTTGCCACGCCGAAGCCGTCCGCTACGTCTTTAAGACTGTGCGCAACCGCTATCGCTCCGTGTCCGTAAGCGTCGGCTTTGAGCATTAAGATAAGCTTAACGCCCGTTTCGCGTTTGATTGCTATTACGTTTTGTCGTATCTTTTCAAGATCGACGACTACCTTCAGCTTGATAACCCACCTCGGGTATATTGTATGAA
>CAZUZK010000011.1:20970-33149 GCA_964624745.1 uncultured Bacteroides sp.
AACCGATAATCGTCCTTTTGTTTTTTCTCGGCATTGAATTGACTATGGGACAATGCGTCGGTTTATTTTACGTGGCGTTTTCATTTTGAAAACGGTTGCGTGAAATTTTAGACGAAATTATTTTTTGTTCTTATTCTTATGCTCGGGAGTGAAAATATCGACCACAACTTCTCCGACGTGCTTGCTGATTTCGGCGATAAACGTATCCACCTTGGCAACGGGGATATTCACCTTGAAGCCTACGGTGCCGTCCGTTTCTTTCACTCCTTTCGTGATGAGATATATCTCGCGCGTTTCGCTGTTTTGCTTGACGCAGATAATATCGTCATACGGGATTTTATCGACAAAGAAGCCCAAAACCGCAACGAATTTGTCCTGCTTAAAGCCGTAATAGCTGTTGAAAAGCACAAGCAACGCAACGGTGACTATCAATACCGCCGCGCATAGCGACACGCTTGCGATTGCCGGATTGGTGTTGATACCGTTTACGCCGGCAAGCATCGCGACGTCCAAGGCAACGATTGCAAGTCCGCCCAACACGACAATCGATAACACGATTGTCTTTACGACGCCGAAATACATTCTGAATTTGACACTTTTCTCTTTCATAATCGCCTCTCTCGTCGGATAATTCGACTTAAAATCAGTCGTTGTTTCCGTCAATATATTCGTCGATGGTGATTTGCTCGTCTACGGCGTTTGCGCCGTAATCGAAATCATCGTCCTGCTGCTCTTCTCTATATCCGAATTCAACCGTGTTTATAACGGTGGTTGCGTCCGTATAGAAACTCAAGCCCTTTGTCTTGTAATATCCCACAAGTTCGATTGCTCGCAATATAAAATAATATATCGCCGGAAGCACTATCGTCATAAGTCCGCCGGTGGGAATAGCAAGCGTGGTGAACAATATATAAATTATAGAAAACGTAACGGCATAGGATTTGAAAAGTCCGTTTACGTTGTATTTGACGTAAGTCAACGAGCGAGTAAAGCCCGTGTATACCTTCTCCTCCGGGTGGAAAAGCAATCTCGGAAGCCAGCCCGATAAAAGCGTCGCGCGCAATGAGCATAGCACTACCCCGACCACGAGCATAATCGGAAGCACGAAATAGCCTATATGCTTGAACAGCGCAAGCAGTGCGCCCATGACGGCAAGAATAACGATGTCCAAGGGAAGAGTTATCGTAAGTCTTGCAAGCGAATACTTGAAGCTCTTTTTGAGATTTAACGCCATATTGCTTGCAAAGCCGAATTTCATATTGGACGCCATTACGTTGTTGATTATATCCGCAAGCGAATAATAGGAAAGTCCGAACATAAAGCAATAAAAGGCATAGAGGAATAAAAACTCAAACGCCAAGCCTACCGCGATACCGGGGTGCAACGCAATCTCGCCGAACAGTCCGCCGACATGGGTTATCAGCTCGCCGAGCGCGCCTCGTATGCTGATTGAACCCGTCCACGCATTGCGTACGCACTCGCGCAAGGCGTTTGCATATATCTGCGCATCGGAAACGGCGCAAAGAGAATCCCATACGGGAGCTACGATTGCCGCCCCTATACCGAGCGTCAAAAGCAGGGATATGACTATCCACAGCAGGATTTTGAAGGCATACCCCAGATTTGAGAATAAAATCGATACCGAATACTTAAATTCCATATTTTTCTCCGATAATGTTTCTTATTTTTTCGACCAAATGCTCTTGCTTTTCGTCACTAAATCCATACGTTCGGTTCCGCTTACCTCATAAAAGAGATTGTACATTACCACAATGTAAAACGGCACGACGTACAAATAAGCCACTACGTCAAGAATTATCTCCACCACCGTACCGCAGTGCAACGCGCCTGTTATTATCATGGCAAGCTCTATAGGTACGAGCGCGGTGATAAGCGTTATCATGGTCTTTGCGAGCCTTCCCGACATACTGCCGACGGCTTTTCTCATAGCCTCGCGAGCAGGAAGCCCCGTATGCAGACAAAACGGCGGCCAGAGAATAAACTGCGTCATAAGCAACAGCATAAAAAGCTGCACGACAATGAGCGTAATCGACGAGAATACCAGCCAAAGCGTTCTGCTTTCAAAGACTACCCACCATAAATAGTAAAGCACGCAGGTGAGCAGATTGGTCAACGCGAAAAATACAAACGTCAAAAGACAAAATCTCAACGACGTCAACAGGTTGAAATTGAGTCTGTTTTTCACTCTCGACGGCGAAACCGTAAACTCCCCTATTCGCATATGCCTGTCTATAACGCCGAGCATGATTGCGATAAAGAAGACTAGCAGACAAATCCCTATAATGCCCAAATACCAAAAATCATAGGGCAAGGAGTTCATACTGCGTATCATGTCCGCTAAATCCGTAGGGGCTATCGTGAGATAGTCGAACAGATAATATAACGTTGACGAGGGCGAAAGCAAAAACGGTATGAGCAAGGCGGGCGCGACGGAAATCAACAGCAAATACGCGCCCTTGTCGAGAAAATATCTCCACGAGGACTTGAAGCAATCGTTTTTTCTTGTGCTGTCGTTTATGCGCATACGCCCCTCACTCTTTTTCCGTTCTTATCAGTTGAACATCGCAAGCTTGTCGTTGAGCTTGGCAAGCTTGTCGAGAGCCTTTTCGAGCTTATCCTTTTCGTTGTCTATAAGCTTTTGCGGCGCCTTGGACACAAAGCCTTGATTTGCAAGCAACGCTTGCGTCTTTGCTATAACCGCTTGCGTTTGAGCAATCTCGGAGGAAATGCGTTCCTTTTCCTTCTCTTCGTCTATAAGCTCGCCCAACGGAATGAGAATTTCCGCATCGTGCGTGACTATCGCGCTCACGCGTTCGGTGACGGCACTCTTATCGGCGATGAGAGAAATCTCGTTTACGCCGGCAAGCTTTTGAATGTACGGTATCGCGGACGTAAGGAATTTTTCGTCCTTGGCGATAACGTAGGCGTTTATTCTCTTGGACGGAGCAACGTTCATTTCGTTGCGTACGTTTCTTATGGAAGAAATGATTTCACGCAAGCCCTCGAAGCTCGCCTCCTCCTTGCGGAAGACTCTGTGCTTGTCGTAATTGGGCCATGCCTGAGTCATAAGCACGCTTCCCTTCGGCGCGAACTTGGAGTAAATCTCCTCGGTGATGAACGGTATGAAGGGGTGCAACAATTTGAGTATCTGCGTAAGCACGTAGGCAAGCATTGCGATTGCGTGATTGTGTTGCTTCTTGTCTTGAGAATAAAGCATGGTCTTGCTCATCTCGATGTACCAGTCGCAAAATTCGCTCCATACGAAATCGTACAGCCTTGCAGCGGCAAGCCCCAGCTCATACTTGTTGAGATTGATGGTGACTTCCTTGATAACGTCGTTAAGGCGCGTCAAAATCCACTTGTCCGCACCGTTGAAACGGGACGGAAGCGTCAAATCGTCGTCATCCTTTATGTTCATTATTACAAAGCGCGAAGCATTCCAGAGTTTATTTACGAAATTGCGGCAACTTTCGATTTTACCTTCGGTAAATCTAGTGTCGCTTCCCGGAGCTATGCCCGACGCAAGCGAAAAACGCAAAGCGTCCGCGCCGTATTTGTCGATGATTTCGAGAGGATCTATACCGTTGCCGAGACTCTTTGACATCTTTCTACCCTGCGCGTCACGCACAAGTCCGTGAATGAGAACCTCGTTGAATGGTACGTCGTGCATAAACTCTATGCCGCTGAAAATCATTCTGGCAACCCAGAAGAATATGATGTCGTAAGCGGTGACAAGCACGTTTGTGGGATAGAAATAGGAAAGATTCTTCGTCTTCTTGGGATAACCCAACGTGCTGAACGGCCAAAGCGCAGAGCTGAACCACGTGTCTAAAACGTCCTCGTCCTGACGCATTTTCCCACCGCACTTCGGGCATACGTCAACCGCAGTCTTCGAGACGACGGTTTCGCCGCAATCGTCGCAATAGTACGCAGGAATGCGATGTCCCCACCAAAGCTGACGTGAAATACACCAGTCTCTGATGTTCTCCATCCAGTTGAAATACGTCTTTTCAAATCTCTTGGGGATAAACTCCGTCTTTTTGGATTTTACCGCTTTGATTGCAGGCTCCGCAAGTGGCTTCATTTTGACGAACCATTGCTTCGACACGAGCGCCTCGACGGTCTCTCCGCAACGGTAGCAGGTGCCGACGTTGTGGGCGTACGGCTCTATCTTCACCATAAGTCCGAGAGCGGTCAAGTCTTCGACGATAGCTTTTCTTGCCGTAAGCCTGTCCATGCCCTTATATTTGCCGGCGTTTTCGTTCATAAGTCCGTCTTCGCCTATGCACTGTATAACGGGCAAATCGTGGCGCAAGCCTAATTCAAAGTCGTTGGGATCGTGCGCAGGCGTGATTTTAACCGCGCCAGTACCGAAGCCTATCTCGCAATAATCGTCCGCAACGACGGGAATAACTCTGTCCGTAAGCGGAAGCTTGACGAATTTTCCTACGTATTTAGCCATTTTTTCGTCTTTGGGATTGACGGCTACCGCCGTGTCGCCGAGCATTGTTTCGGGACGAGTGGTGGCTATGACTATTGCGTCGTCTTCGTCTAAAAGCGGATATTTGTAATACCAGAGATTGGATTGCTGTTCCTCATATTCGACCTCGGCATCGCTCAATGCCGTGTGGCAATGCGGACACCAGTTGATAATGCGGTTGCCTCTGTATATCAAGCCCTTTTTGTAGTATTTGACGAACGCCTCCAAAACCGCGTTCGAGCAGTTGTCGTCCATAGTGAACGCTTCCTTCGACCAGTCGCAAGAAACGCCCAATGCCTTGAGCTGTTCGACTATTCTACCGCCGTACTTCTCCTTCCAGTCCCACGCACGCTCCAAAAATCCGTCTCTGCCGACGTCGTTTTTTGAAAGACCTTCGTCCTTCTTCATCTTTTCTACGACCTTGACTTCGGTTGCGATAGACGCGTGATCCGTACCCGGAAGCCATAAGGCTTCATAACCGCTCATACGCTTGAAACGCGTGATAACGTCCTGAATGGTGTAAGTGAGCGCGTGTCCCATATGAAGCTGTCCCGTTATGTTTGCCGGGGGCATCATTATGGTGAACGGCTCTTTTTCGGAGTTGACGTGGGCTTCAAAGTACTTGCCCTTCATCCACATATCGTAGACGCGCTTTTCAAACTCCGGATTGTAAGTTTTGTCCATATCCTGCATATTCTTCTCCTTGCACTTGCGTGCTTGATAATAAATTGTGTATTTACGCAACGTATTGCGCGTTGCATATAGCCACGCGCAATATAAAGTCCGTTGTCTTTTTCAAATTGTCAAACGCCGAATATCAGCCCTCGTAGGTGCCGTCCTTCTTCTGTTGAACTATCCTTTGATCCTCTTCCTTGACGGATTCCGCAGTGGCGGCTGTCATTTTGCCCTGTTCGATAAGCTTGACCTGCGTCATCGTTTCCTTAAGATAGCTGAACGCGGCGGCATAGCTCAACGCGATACCCCATGCCAATATGCCCCAATCGGCATACTGTACGTAGTTGTGGAAAAACGCCAAAATAACGCCGATTGAAATAGTGAACGAAGATACCTTGCCAAGCCAGTTCGCCTTGACGGTCGCGCCCTTCTTCAATACGTAAAGCGCAATCAATGCCTGAATAAGCTCTTTGAGGAAAATGAGTATCACAAACGCATAGTGAACAAACCAAGGATTGCTCAATACGCCTTCGGCGACAAGATTTTGACCAAGAGGCGTCAAGCCCGTGCAGAAAGATAAGCACGCAAGCACCGAAATGTGCATAAGCTTGTCCGCTATCGGGTCCAAAACCATGCCGATACCGCTCTGCATATTGAATTTGCGCGCAATCCAGCCGTCTACCAAATCGCTTGCGGACGCAAAGAAAAATACGCCCAAGGCTACGTAGAACAGCGTGAAGCTGTCGCGAACTCCGCCCAATGCCATAAGCACGACAAAGACGGGTACGCACAAAATGCGGAAATACGTGATGAGGTTGGGAATCGTCCAGACCTCCTTGAAATCGACTTGACCTAGTTTTTTTGCCATAAAAATCTCCGTTTTACACACATACGCGCAAGCGCACGTGCATTGATAGAGGAATTATAACAAAGAATTATGCGATTGTAAACAATAAAAATCGGCGAATTGCACAATTTAATCCGAGAAACAATATTATAACGTGAGGATATATGAAAAAATGCTTGATTATCATCAACGAAAACTCCGGCTCCAGCAGAAAAATCTCCTTCGATAAGGTGAAAAAATGCCTCGGAAAGGATTTTGAATACACAAATATCGTTCTGCCGAACGAGAAGCTGCCCGAGCTTGCCGACTTCGACGCTATAGCCGTTTGCGGAGGCGACGGAACGTTGAGTACGATAACCGAAAAGGCATATATACTGCCGATAAGACTATACTATTTTCCGTCGGGAACGCTGAACGACAAGGCAAAGGCGTCAAGATATTCTCACGCAAAATCGAAATGCCCCTCTTGCGACGACTTTACGGAAGAATCCAAGCGGATAGTTGTCGGAAAAATCGAAAATAACGACAGGGCGAAAAGCATTTTTACCTACGTATTCGCCGCAGGCTCCTTTACGCCGATCGGATATACCTCCGACGTCAAAATAAAGAAAAAGCTCGGAACGCTAGCGTACGTATCGCAAGTATTGAAGGAATATCGCCCTCACCGCATACGCGCGACAATAACAGCCGACGACAAAACGTATACCGACGACTTTACGCTTATAATGATAGTCAAATCGAAAAGGTGCTTCGGGTTCCGCTTCAACAAGGCTTATAACCCCGAAAGCACAAGCGGACATTTGGTTGCGATAAGGTCGCCCGAGCATAACGGATTGCTTGGTTGCATAGAAATGTTCTTCCCTTTTTTCAGAGTGTTTTTCATGGGGATGAAAAAAGAAAGAGAAAACGGAAAAATCATTTTCAGAGAAATCAAAAGTTGCAAAATCGCGCTTGAAGACAAAACGGTATTTTGCAAGGACGGAGAAAAATGCGCGCTTGAAAAGGGACTTTGCGAAATCGGGTTTGAAAGGTCTAAATGTAATTTTTACGTGATAGACAAATTTTGAAAAACACAACGCAAATCAAAAAACGTCGAGAGATAAAAATGCGTTTTTTAGCGGAAAAACGGACAAGTTTTCTAAAAAATCATTGTTTTTATAACAGTTTTGCTGTTTTGTTTTGACTTAATCAATAAAAAGAAATCTCCGCTAAACAGTGGAGATTTTTAGGCTTAAAATTGCAAACTGTTATAAAATTGTGCAATTTTTGTAATTGTTTTGACGTTTTTTAAGACAAAACAAGCTCTGTGACGGCTTTTGGCGAATCGACTATATAGGTTGCTTTATGCTCTAAAAATTCTTTCTCGTCGCCGTAGCCGTATTTGACGGCGCAAACGTCTACGTTGCATATATGCGCGCCGTCTATATCGTACATTCTATCTCCGACCATAAGCACCCTGCTTCTGTCGGTTACGCCCAAATGCTCGAGGGTAGAGTTTATCACGTCACACTTTAGCTCCTTGCTGGAATCGCTCGAGGCACCGCCTACGTAATCGAAGTATTTTTCAAGGTCGAAATCACGCATAATCATGCTTGTGAATTTAATCGGCTTGGACGTTGCCAGCCCGAGCTTCTTTCCGTGGTCTTTAAGAGTTTGCAACATCTCCCTCACGCCCTCGTATACCGAGCAATGCAAATAGCCGTACTTCTCGTATTCTCCGCGATAATGTCCGATGAGCGTTTCTATCATCGGCATCTCAAGCCCGAGAAAATCGTGCATGGATATTCTGAACGGAGGTCCTATCATTTTGTCCAAAACCGCTTCGGTGTACGGTATCCCCTCTTTTTCGAGAGCATAGCGTATGCACTCCACTATTCCGCGCTTGCTGTCCGTCAGCGTTCCGTCTAAATCAAAAAGTATATAATCGTAGTTTTTCATAATCGTCTTCGGTTGTCCTTTCGTTAACGCCGTATACCTTCAATGAGAAAGCATTATGCCGTAAAATTTCTTCTATCCCTTCGTTTTGCATGCTTTTGCGCTGCCGACGTATACTCGATACCGTTATAGTTTAGATAAACCGCTTAACTTTGTCAATCCATTCGCCGTCAACAAGCTCGGATACGGGAATATCCAGCACCGTTTTAACTCCGCATTCACCGCGCTTGCGCATTTTGTAGTTTGCCGCGGCATACGCCATAAGCACGCTTGCGGTGAAATCGGGATTGGATTTTAGGGACAAGGAAAGCTCTGCGTGCGCGGAGCTATCCCCCGTCGCCCCGTTCCGTAACACGAAGCCGCCGTGCGGCATTAAAGTATGAGACTTGAAATACTCCTCCTCCGAAATGAAATTCACCTCGGTGTCGTAATCGGCAAAATAATTCGGCATCTCTCGTATTCTATCGGCTATAAGCCCTTCATTTGCCCCTTCATCGGCAACAACATAGCAAACGCGTCTATGTGCGTCGCGCAGAGTTAACGTCGGATTTTCGCCGTTTCGCACGCTTTTAAGAGCATTTTCCTTGGGAATGGTGTATTGAACCGCCATTTTTACTCCCTCGATACGCCGTATGGCTTCGCTATGCCCCTGCGAAACGCCCTCTCCCCAAAACGTGTACGTATTGCCGCTTGGCAATATCGCGTCGAATAACGCGCGAATAAGCGAAAAAAGCCCCGGATCCCAGCCGACGCCTATAAAATGGAGCTTGCCGAAACGATTTGAAATATCCGTCATTTCGGAAACGTAACGCGACATATCCGCGTGCGTGTCGAAGGTGTCCACCGTATTGAAGTGACGCGCCGCTCTTTTGGCAAACTCCGTCAAGTCGCCTTTGGAGCCTAAGCAAAGCGCAAGCACGTCAACGTCGCTTGAAAAATGCTCCAACCGTGATTGCGGATAAATTCGAGTGGCGTACGGCGAATGCAAATCGCAAGGCTCGCGCCTTGTAAAAATCCCCGTAAGCTCGATATTGCGCTCATAGCATATCCTTTCACACGCCTTGCCCAAATTGCCGTAGCCGACTATACCCAGCCTCATAAATACCTCCGCATTTCGCGCTCCGCTCACGCTTTACGAAACCGCCGTCATAAAATACATCAGTGAAACGCCTCGATTATTTTGCAATTTATGAATAATCGCAAGAGATGTTGACAATAATTTTTGCGAGTATGGAAATGGTTAAGCGCGGAGATTTGTATTATGCCGATTTAAGTCCCGTTATCGGAAGCGAGCAAGGCGGTATTCGCCCTGTTTTAATCGTGCAAAACAACGTCGGAAACAAATATAGTCCGACAATTATCGCCGCCGCGGTGACCTCACAGCTTGACAAGGCTAAATTGCCGACGCATATCGCCTTGCCCGCAAACAAGTACGGCTTGCCGAAGGATTCGGTTGTTCTTCTCGAACAAATACGCACTCTCGACAAAAAAAGGCTTAAAGAAAAAATCGGCGAATTGCCGCTGAATATGATGTCGAGAGTCAACGAGGCTCTTTTGGTGTCGTTGGGATTTTTTGAAACTTAACCGCGCGCTCGGACAAGCAAACACGACGCTCGACGCGTCGTGTTTGAATTTGTATAAACATTAAAGCATTAGAAGCATACGATTTGAAATATCAGAACAATACGACTTTGCTATATTTCGATATGCCGATATAAGCGGTTTTTGCGGTATCTAACAATATATTTTTGAAAACAAGATATGAGGCGCACTTGGTTGAGCATTAGGACGAAAGCGTTTGCAAATCGAAATACGGCTCAATCGATATAAACATCAAACAACGTTGACAAAACCTTGTTTATGATACGCCAATCGAAGCCCTTTTGAAAAAGATGTGCGCCGACCTTTTGCGCGTCGGATTTTTCAAGCTTCTTTTGCTTGACGTATTTTTGAGCCATAGACGTTGCAAGTTCGATTTCAAAATCGTCGTCAACGGTATCGGCAAGAATATTGTCTACGAGCGTTTTGTCAACGCCCTTTTCAGAGGTAAGCTTATAGGCGATTTTCTTTGCGCCGTAACGAGATTTGTTGTACATCAGATACATACGCACGTACTCGGCGTCGTCTACATAGCGATAGCCTTTTGCTTTGTCTATGGCAAAATCGACCTCGTTGCGGTGAAAGCCCTTGTCGTACAGCTTATCCTTGCACTCCTGCTCCGAACGTGCGGAAGCGGACAAATATTTTATAAGCGACTCGTAAGCCTTGTTTGCGCGCTCTTCGTCGAGCGGATATTGAAAATCGTCGGTCATAATTCTTTCTTAAAGGCAAATTCGCCCGTTCTATCGATGTCAGCTCTTCCCAGAGTTGCTTCGGTGAGATCGTCAATGAAGCCGTCAACCCTGTCAAGCGGAACAAAAACCGTGCATCTAACCGTGTTATCATAGGAAATATCCTCGATAATGCAAGCGTTTTTGCGCAAGAATTTATCGACTACGGCGTGGGTTGCATAATCGGCGGAAATGATAAGCTTTTCGCATTCGACCTTGGTTGCCACGACGCCGCTTGCAACGCCGTCTGCGGCAGTACCCGAATACGCGCCCACAAGACCGCCTGCGCCCAGCTTTATACCGCCGAAATATCTTGTGACGACAATCGCGCTTTTGACGATGCCTTGCTTGCGAAGAACGTCCAAAATGGGCTGTCCTGCGGTTCCCGAAGGCTCGCCGTCGTCGCTAAAACGCGTGAGATTGCCAAGCTCGTCGCCGATATAGGCATAGCAGTTGTGCGTGGCGTCGGAATATTTTTTCTTCACGCTTTTGACAAACTCGTCTGCCTCCTCCGCGTTGACCTCGCCCTTGACGGTTGCAATAAAAACCGAGCGTTTAATCTCGGTTTTTATCTCGTATTCGCCGTCAATATAGCGATAGGATTTCACTCTACGGTCACCTTAAAGAAATTCTTTTTGCCCTTTTGAAGCACGAAGCCGTTTGCGAGCTGACTGTCAGACACGCGAGCCATAATATCGGTGACTTTTACGTTGTCAACCAAAATGCCACCGCCCTGAATCAAGCGTTTCGCTTCGCCCTTCGAGGGAACCTTTGCGACCGCCACAAGAATATCGGCAACGGACGTCATGCCCTGCGGAATGGTTGCGGACGGCATATTTGCGCTGTCGCCCGAGAACGCCGCTTTTGCCTTTGCAAGCGCGTCGTCTGCCTCCTGCTTGCCGTGAACCATAGAGGTAAGCTCGTAGGCAAGGCGTTCCTTTGCCTTGTTCATACGCTCGTCGTTGTACGCGGTCAACTCGCGGATTTCGTCAAGCGGAAGGAATGTCAAATAGCGGAAGACCTTTTCGACGTCGGCGTCGTCGATATTTCTCCAATACTGGAAGAAATCATACGGCGAGGTTTTGTCGGGATCGAGCCACACCGCGCCTTTTGCGGTTTTGCCCATTTTCTTGCCCTCGGACGTCGTGAGAAGCGCGAAAGTAATCGCAAAAGCGTCCTTTTGCTCCTTTCTGCGAATGAGATCCGCACCTGCAAGCATATTGGACCATTGGTCGTCGCCGCCGCATTGCAACACGCAACCGAACTTGCGATTAAGCACCAAAAAGTCGTAGGACTGCATGAGCATATAGTTGAACTCGAGGAAGGTCAAGCCCTTTTCAAGACGCTGCTTGTAGCACTCTGCGGTGAGCATACGGTTGACGGAAAAGCTTGCGCCTACCTCGCGCAGAAAATCGATATAGTTGAGATTCAAAAGCCAATCGGCGTTGTTAACCAAAATAGCCGCATTTTCGCCGTCGAAGCGGATAAATCTCGCCATTTGCTTTTTGAAGCAATCGACGTTGTGTTGAATGGTCTCTTTTGTCATCATGCTGCGCATATCCGTACGTCCGGACGGGTCTCCGACCATCGCCGTGCCACCGCCGATAAGGATAATCGGACGATGCCCTGCGTCCTGCAAACGCTTTGCGACGATCATTTGCATGAAATGTCCCACGTGCAGACTGTCCGCCGTCGGATCGAAGCCGATGTAAAAGGACTGCGAGCCTTCGTCGAGCATTTTTTTGAGATCGTCCTCAAAAACGACCTGTTTGACAAGTCCGCGCTCGCGGAGCTGATCAATGATGTTGTTTGACATAAAAACATAATCCTCTATATTATTTTATAGAAAGATTGTAACACCGCCAAGCGTGTTTTGGCAAGGGGTTTTTGC
>CAZUZK010000012.1:0-30579 GCA_964624745.1 uncultured Bacteroides sp.
AAACCATACTTGAAGGTTTTAACCAATATTTCTCGGAAGAACTTGCACAAAAGGTTAGGCGTGGAATGAGAGAAACAAGACTTAAAGGACTATATCAAGGCGGAGGATTGCCATACGGATATAAAGCGGTGGATCGTAGGGTTGTTGTGAATGAAATCGAGGCTGAGATAGTGAAGTATATTTATAAAGAATATGCCTACGGTATAACCGTAAGAGAAATAGCGGATGCATTGGCGGAAAAGAAGGTGCTATATAAAGGAAGAGTCTTCCCGAGAAGTGAAATATACCATATTTTGCGCAATGAAAAATATACAGGTGCATACAAGTGTAGAGACGAAATTGTGGATAATATGTATCCGCCAATAGTGTCATTGGAAACATGGCAAAAGGTTCATGAGATACTTGAACGCAACAAATATGGTAAGCATAGCGTGGAGACTATATATCTGTTAAAATTCAAAGCAAAATGCGGATATTGTGGCAATCCGATGTATTCCGAAACGGGCACAGGATATAATGGAGAAGTGAAGCGATATTATAAGTGCGCCGGTAAGAAAAAATATCGTAATGGATGTGCAAAAGGGCAGGTGCGCAAGGATTATCTTGAAGAAATAGTTGTTAATGCAATTGTTGAAGAATTGAGCAATCCGCAAACGCTAAATTATATGACAAAAAAGCTTTTGGACATCCAGGATGAGCAAATGCGAAATAATACCGCAATTAGTGTTTTGACTAAGGAAAAGGCGAAAATAGACAAGGCTCTTGATAATATCGCAGATGCGATACAAGACGGAATGGCATCCAAAACAACTGCCAAACGTTTGCAAGAACTCGAAAGGCGACAAGAGGAACTTGAAGAACAAATAGCAATAGAACAGAGTAAGCAAGCGGTGCCACTTGACAAAAATCAAATCAAGATGTTTTATGCCGACGCGCTGAAAATGGAGCCGAGAATGCTAATGGAATATCTAATAAAAGAAGTTATTGTCTATGACGATAAAATAGAAATTATATTCAAATCCCCGATAAAAATCATCCCTGATGAAAGTCGGGGATTTTTATTATGCGCAAAACTGTGTAGTTCGAGTTATAGTGCATTGCGTTCCCGCAAAAGCCGAGGAATGCAAGTCGAGATATGGATAAGATAAAAACTTGCTCATTTTTGTAAAAAAATAATAACCCAACTCAGTTCAAGTTAGGTTATTACTGGTGACCCACCGGAGATTCGAACTCCGGACCATCGCATTAAAAGTGCGGTGCTCTACCGGCTGAGCTAGTGAGTCGATGGCAGGGGTAGCTGGATTTGAACCAACGAATGCCAGAATCAAAATCTGGTGCCTTACCGCTTGGCGATACCCCTATGACCAGCGCAGAATATCTTATCACTAAATCAAACGTTTTGCAACAAAATACACTGCAATTTTGCAAAGATTTTGCAGATTTGAGCGGATTGCCGCCACATGCGAAATCTTCTGCCGATATATAAGCTCTAAAACGAGCGCTATAGCATTATGGGGTGAATAGTGGGATTCGAACCCACGACCTCCAGGGCCACAACCTGGCACGCTAACCAACTGCGCTATATCCACCATAATGGCGAGCCTGAAGAGATTCGAACTCCCGACACACGGCTTAGAAGGCCGTTGCTCTATCCTGCTGAGCTACAGGCTCATTTTGGAGCGGGTGATGGGAATCGGACCCACGCAATCAGCTTGGAAGGCTGACATTCTACCATTGAACTACACCCGCATACGTTGCAAATCGCGCGCGAAAAATCGCGACAAAGATTCAATGCTTGACAATATTATCATATTCGCCTTTCGATGTCAACAAATTTAGATTAGATTTACGATTTTAGCGGTAAATTTTCCGTTGTAAACGACGGCATAAACGTATGTCGGCGTTCCGCAAAGCGGCGAGTATACCGAGCCGGGGCAAATAAAAGTCGTTCCGTCGTATTCGTCGATTTGCGCAAAGTGCGTGTGCCCGTAAAACACGACGGAGCATTTTTCTTCCTTCGCCCTCAAGGAAAGCTCAAGTAGGTCGCGTTTGACCTTGTATCTGTCACCGTGCGCCAATAGAATGCGAATCCCGTCGATTTCGACGATTTCCTCGTCGGGGAAAATACGCTCGTCGCAATTACCGCTTACGCCGTGAAATCCCTTATGGAGCAACAGGTCGCCAAGTCCGCGTATGCCGTCTCCGAGAAAGAAAACGAATTTACTCTCATTTGCCGTTTGGATAAGCTTTGAGGGAAGCGGTGCGTTGTGGCTGTCGCTGAAGGCGAGTATGGTGTTAAGCATTTTTGTTGAGTTTATCGAGCATGGCGTGCAATGCTCTGCCTCTGTGGCTGACGGAATTTTTTTCTTGCTGCGTTGCCTCGGCAAAGGTCTTATTCAGCTCGTGCGAGAAGAAAAGTGAATCGTATCCGAAGCCCTCGTGACCGCGCTCTTCGGTAAGGATTTCTCCGTCAACGCGTCCGAGCGCCGTTAAATAATTTCCGTTCGGATAGTATATAACGACGGCGGTACCGAAGTGCGCGCTTCTATTTTCGACGTTGTTTAGATTTTTGAGAAGTAGAGCGCGGTTTTTGGCGTCGTTATGTTCTTCGCCTGCGTACCTAGCGGAATAAATGCCGGGTGCGCCGTCTAACGCGTCCACCATAAGTCCCGTATCGTCTGCAAGCGTCGGAAGCTTGCATATCTCTGCGATTGTACGCGCCTTTATAAGCGCGTTTTCTTCAAGCGTGCTTCCAGTTTCGTCTATTTCGATGTCTATTCCTAGGTCTTTAAGCGACAATAATTCGTCAAATTTACCCGAGAGAATGGCACGGATTTCTTCAAGCTTGTGTTGATTGTTCGTTGCGATAGCCAATTTCATATGCGTCACCTTGAGTATATTATAGGGCATTTATGCTTATTTGTAAAGCTATGCGAAGCGGTAAGATTTGCGTGTTTTGCTCGTAAAACACCAAATGTGTACCGATTTTCTCAAACACGATACGTGTTGCGCGCGAGTAAATATATGGCAAAAACGTAAAGAAAAAGCGCGATATAAGTGAAAATCGCACTTTAGGCACACAAAACGTGTTTTTATAAAATGTTTATCAAGTCGTTTTCGATTGATGGAACGGACGGAAATCGTCTTCCTCGTGCAGATTGCCCGTAAGCTCGTTTTTCAACAGAATACCGCGTTGCACCGCATTATATCCGAATTTGTTGCGTATTTGGTCAATGCTTTTTTCAAGCTTGTCCGTTTTGTCGTTCGAGTCGTCAAAAAGGCTTGCTTGTATTTGTTCGCCGTCGCTTAAGCGTATTGCGGACACGGTGATTGCTCGCAACGGCTCGTTGAAATTGTGTATGACCTTAAGCAGCTCTATTGCGCTTTTTGCGATTACGCTCGAGCTTGCGCAGGGGGACGTAAGGGATATTTGCTTTGAAGTCCACTTAAGCGCAGGGTTCTTAATTGACAGACCGATACCGCTTGCAACGAGATTGTATTGTCTAAGTCTTACGGCGACAAGTTCTGACAAAGCGTATATAACGATTTTAGCTTCGTCGAGGTTTTCTATATTGCGAGGAGTTGTCGTTCCGTTTGAAACGCTTTTGGGTATGCGAATGTCGTAGTAGTGTTTAACCTCTTCCGTTTCAATGCCCTGTGCGGCGTTTACGAGGGTATCCGCGATTATTCCGAATTCGTATTTAAGGGCGGTGCGGTCGGCGTTTGCGAGCTGACGTATCGTATGCACGTTGAGCTTGTCGAGCTTTTCCGCCGTATGCTTGCCTATCATTATAAGTTCGCCGGGAGACATATCGCCGATGACGGACATATAATTTTCCTTATCCAAAACCGTTGTTGCGTCCGGTTTTTTCAAATCGCTTCCTAGCTTTGCGAGGGTTTTTGTGAACGATACGCCTACTGAAATGGTAAGTCCCGTTTTTTCTTTCACGGTTTTACGCAGCGTATCGGCGATTTCCTTTCCCGTACCGAAAAGCTTTTCGCAACCGGTTACGTCAAGCCAGCATTCGTCAATGCCGAAGCTTTCCACTCTGTCGGTAAAGGACGTGTATATGGCAAAAACCTCTTTGGAATACTTGACGTATTCGTCAAAATGAGGTTGAACAAGCACCAAATCGGGGCATTTTTGCTTTGCGGACCACACGGTTTCGCCCGTTTGAATGCCGGCTTGCTTGGCGATTTGGTTTTTTGCCAGCACGATACCGTGTCGCGCTTCGGGATTTCCGCATACGGCAAGAGGCATTCCGTCGTATTCGGGATGCAGCTTTTGTTCCACCGATGCGTAGAAATTGTTTAGGTCGCAATGCAAAATTGTTTTATTCACAATTTGATTATACACAATTTTGTCTTGCAAAACAAGCGGTTCTAGTTTATAATATAACATAAGAATTATTTTTGCGCGCAGTGTGCGTGCGAGGAGAGATTATGATTTTAGTTACAGGCGGAGCCGGATATATAGGCTCTCATTGCGTGAGGGAACTCAAAGAGCGCAACATAGACGTTGTCGTTTACGACAATTTGGTCACGGGACATATCGAAGCCGTCCCGACGGACGTCCCGTTTGTGAAGGGCGACATTTTCGACGTCGAGCTTTTAAGAAGCACGTTTAGAAAATATAACGTCGATTCCGTTATTCACTTTGCGGCATATTCTCTTGTGGGAGAAAGCATGACAAACCCGGCGAAGTATTATCACAACAACGTAGCCGGCACGCTCGCATTGCTTGACGCCATGATTGCGGAAGACGTCAAATATCTCGTATTTTCGTCCTCTGCGGCAACGTACGGAGATTGTGGCGACGGCCTTATCACCGAGGAAAGTCCGCAACGTCCGACAAGCGTTTACGGTCAGACAAAGCTTATGATGGAACAATTTATGCAGGATTACGACAGGGCATACGGCTTAAAATACGTGGCTTTGCGCTATTTCAATGCGGCAGGTGCGCATAAGAGCGGAGAAATAGGCGAGGCGCACAATCCCGAATCGCACTTGATTCCCATCATTTTGCAGGTGGCAAACGGCACGAGAGACCATATCGGCATTTTCGGCGACGATTATCCCACTCCCGACGGCACGTGCGTGCGCGACTACATTCACATCACCGACCTTGCGGACGCGCATATCCGCGCGTTGAACTATCTCAAAAACGGCGGAAAATCCACGCATTACAACCTCGGTAGCGGCAACGGCTTCAGCATCAAGGAGGTCATCGACGTCACCGAAAAGGTCACGGGCTTACATATTGCTCGCACCGTAGAAGCTCGTCGTCCGGGCGATCCCGCAACTTTAGTTGCGTCGAGCGAAAAGATAAGGCGCGAGCTTGGCTGGAATCCGCAATACGACAGCCTTGAAAGCATTGTCTCTTCCGCTTGGAAGTGGCACTCTACGCATCCTCACGGATTTGAGAAATAAGGGCTAATCCACGTTATTTCGATTGACAGCGTATCATATCATATGAGACGTTTTTGTCTCATGCGTATCGAGCTAGGGGGTAATTATGCAAGTAAGAAAGGCGATTATACCGTGCGCCGGTTTAGGGACTAGATTTTTGCCGGCTACAAAGGTGTTGCCGAAGGAGCTTTTGCCGATAGTGGACACACCGGCGCTTTCGTACATTGTCGATGAGGCGGTTCAAAGCGGTATAGAGGAGATAATGATTGTCATATCTCCCAACAAGGATTACATAAAGAAATTGTTTGAGCCAAACGTCGCTCTCAACGAGAGATTGCTTGAAACCGGAGATAAGAAAACGTATGAACTTGCAAACAAGGCTTGCAACGCAAGGATTTCCTTTGTCGTTCAGGAGACTATGAACGGCAACGGCAACGCGGTGAAGCTGTGCAAGGAATTTGTCGGGGACGAACCCGTCGCGGTGCTGTTCGGCGACGACGTGATGTACGCCGAGGGCGTACCCGTCACAAAACAGCTTATAGACGCCTATTCTAGAACTGGGGCGTGTATCGTCGGCTGTCAACAAACGGACGAGCAAACCGCCCGTCGATGCGGAGTGATGATAGCAAGCAAGGCTATTGACGACAAACTTACCGAAATAAGCGGAATAGTCGAAAAGCCCAAGCACGAATTGCCCAGCAATCTCGTTTCGTTGGGAAGATATATTCTTACGCCCGATATTTTCGACGCAATAGAGCGTACGCCTGCCGTAAACGGCGAGGTTTATTTGACGGAGGCTATAAGCCGGCTGGCAAAGCAAAGAAGGGTTTGTGCGTGTCTTTTTGAAGCGAGAAGATACGATATAGGCAACAAGGAAGGATTTTTGGAAGCAACCGTAGAATTTGCGTTGCGCGACGAAAATCTCAAAAAGGAGTTCAAAGCGTATCTTGACGGCTTGAGATAACCCTCTCAATCGCAGGATACAACGCATTATGAAAGTTTGCGATATTTGCGCAAAGAACGCGGCGACGCTTTTCGAGAGCGTCGTTACGGACAATAAGGTGGTTGAATACGCTTATTGCGAAGCGTGTTATACTCGCGCGCTGAAAAACTGTAAAAATCCCTGCGAGGAAGCGAAATATCGCCTGTCGAGAAAGGGAAAGGAGTGCGACGCTTGCGGCTTTAGCGTTGAAAAATTCAAGGACAGCTTTCTTTTCGGCTGTTCCGAGTGCTATTCGCAAATGAGAGAAATAGCCGTGGACAGCGCGTTGAGAGCGCAAAACATAGACTTGTCGCAATTATCCGCGCATACTCCCCAAATCGCAGTACATAGCGTGTGCGAAATGAAGGGGACGAACTTCGATATTGACGAAAGTCGCGATAAAACAGGCGCGAAATTGCTTAAAAGCGCGGGCGAATGCACCGTTCGAGAGCTTGTCGAAAACAACGTCGTATCGTCAAGAATAAGGCTTGCGAGAAATATTAGAGGGCTTGAATTTCCGAAAAACCTTTCGCATACCGACCAACGAGTCGTCGATTTGATAAACGGAGCGTTTAAGGCAACGGACGGCTTGTTCAACGCAAGGCTTTATCTGATGTCGAGATTGACAAAGGAGCAGAAAAAAGCCTTGGTCGAACGGCACGTAATATCTCTTGCGCTGGCAAACAACGAAGCCAACGGCGCCGTAATAGTCGAGGGCGATAAAAAATACGGCGTTTCCGTAATGATAAACGAAGAAGACCATATACGAGAGCAGTGCTTGACGGCAGGCTTCGATTTGAAGGGCGCATACGAGGGCTTGCGCGCTTACGACGAAAGGCTAATCGAGCAATTACCCGTTGCATACGACGAGCAGCTGGGCTTTTTGACGGCTTGCCCCACCAATTTAGGGACGGGAATGCGCGCGTCGGCAATGCTGTTTTTGCCTGCGTTGAAGAGAGCGGGGGCTATCGACGACGCCTTAAAAACCTTCAAAAACGAATTCGGACTCACGATAAGAGGAGTTTTCGGAGAGGGGAGCGATTCGGCGTACGATATGTATCAAATATCCAATTCGCGTACTCTCGGCGTGAGAGAGGGGGATATTATAAATCAGGTCGAGCAGGCGGTCGTTCGTATGTGTTATTGCGAGCGCGTCGCGCTCGAAAAGCTGGTAAGAGAAAAGCATACCGAGCTTCTTGACGGCATTTCGCGCAGCTATGCCGTGTTAAAGGGAGCTTATTCACTGTCCGCACAAGAGCTTATGCGACTTTTGGTGGACGTAAAATTAGGCGTAATTTTGGGCATTTTGCCCATAAAATCCACGTCGAAACTGGACGAAACGATATGGTCTTGCACCCCTTCGTCCTTGCAAATAATTACAAAAGGTAATTCGGACGAGGAGCGCGACAAAATGCGTGCAGGAATCGTGCGAAGAGTACTTGCGGAGGCATAATGATAAGATTTTCGGACAACGCGCGACAGGTGCTTGAAATAGCCGGCGAATTGGCGGTTCGCACGGGCGGACTGATATGCACCGAGCATATTTTATACGGACTTCTTTGTGCAAACGGTTCAACGGCGCAAAGGCTTCTGAATCAATGCGGCTTGTATGAGGAGGACGTTATAGGCGCGTTTCAGCTCATGTCGCCTCGTCCCAACGTTGAAATGTCCGCAAGGGCAGGCAGAGCGGCGGAAAGCGCGCGCGACGTTGCCGAACGCTTGAAATCCTCATGCGTCGGCACTGAGCATTTGCTGTATACGATATTGGACGAAACATCCTCTGTCGCAAGTGAAATTTTGCGAGATAACGGCATAGATCCCGAGTCCTTGCAAAGATTGACGTACAATGCAATCGTCGGAAGCGCGGGGGCAAAGCCGACAATGTGCTCGGTTGGCGGAGCAAACGAAAGCATAAACGACGTTTTGGGCGGATACGTATCCGAGTTCTTCGGGGAAAGCGAGAGTTGCGACAGACAGCCTAAATTCGGCGGTTACGGCGACGTCGCGCCCAAGGAGCAGGGCGATTTCGATTTGTCGAAGTTCGGCACGGATTTGACAAAAAAGGCAAGAGACGGCAAGCTCGATCCCGTTATAGGCAGGGGAAAGGAAACCGAAAGAGTTATACAGGTGCTTTGTCGCCGAACCAAAAACAATCCCGTATTGATAGGCGAACCGGGCGTCGGCAAAAGTGCCGTTATCGACGGGCTTGCTCAATCTATAGTCAACGGCGACGTGCCCGACGCGCTTCGCGGCAAGACGGTTTTTTCCTTGGATTTAACGTCGTTGGTTGCAGGCACTCGTTATCGCGGAGATTTCGAGGAACGACTGAAAGCCACGCTCAACGGCATAAAGCAAAAGGGCAACGTGCTGTTGTTTATAGACGAAATACACACAATACTTAAGGCAGGAGCGAGCGAGGGCGGTTTGGACATCGCCAACATATTGAAGCCTATGCTTGCAAGGGGCGAATTGCAGACGATAGGCGCGACCACGCTTGAAGAATATCGCAAGCAATTTGAGCAAGACAGCGCGTTAGAACGCCGTTTTCAGCCCATACTTGTCGAAGAACCAAGCGTAAGCGACACAATAGAAATATTGCAGGGCTTGAAGCCGAAATACGAGGCGCATCACGGCATAACGATAACCGACGAGGCTATTTCGGCGGCGGCGATTTTGTCGGACAGATACGTTGCGGACAGATTCCTGCCCGACAAGGCGATAGACCTTATCGACGAAGCGGCATCAAGAAAAAAGATATTCAATTTCACAACTCCGCAAGAGATACGCGAGCTCGACGCAAAAATCAAGCAAGCGGAGCTTGATTTGAACGAAGCAAAGCGCAGAGATAATTTCGAGCTTTGCGCGAAATACAAGGCGTTGCGCGACGACTGCATAGAGAAGCGCGAGAAAGCTGAAATCGCCTGGAAGGAGAAATGCGCGTCGGTATCGTTGTCTATCGGAGAGGACGAAATTGCCGAGGTTGTCGGAAATTGGACGGGAATCCCCGTCAAGAAGATTACGCAGGGCGAGGGCGAAAAGCTTGTAGGATTAGAGTCTGCGCTTCAGCAAAGAGTCATCGGTCAGGACGAAGCCTGTTGCGCGGTAGCACGAGCGGTGAAAAGAGCGCGTGCAGGGCTAAAAGATCCGAAACGTCCAATAGGCTCGTTTATTTTCTTGGGACCGACGGGCGTAGGCAAAACCGAGCTTGCCAAAGCGTTGGCAGGCACCTTGTTCGGTGACGAAGACCTGCTTATCCGCGTCGATATGAGCGAATATATGGAGAAGGACAGCGTATCTCGCCTTATAGGCTCCGCGCCCGGTTTGGTAGGTTTCGAGGAGGGCGGACAGCTCACTGAAAAGGTGAGAAGAAAGCCTTATTCGGTGGTTCTTTTCGATGAAATCGAAAAAGGGCATTCTGACATCTTCAACGTGTTGCTGCAAATTCTCGAGGACGGCATATTGACGGACAGTCACGGTCGCACGGTAAGCTTCAAAAACACGGTGATTATACTCACCTCCAACATAGGCGCGGCAGAGGCGTCGGCTCCTGCGCGTACGCTCGGCTTTGCGACGACCGCGAAGCTTGAAAACGAAAGGGAGCGCGCAAAGGAAAGCCATATTCAAGCGCTCAAAAACACGATGAAGCCCGAGATAATCAATCGTATAGACGAGATAGTCGTGTTTGAAAAGCTTGACAAAGCCGACCTTATCAAGATAGCGGAGCTTATGTTAAGTTCGTTGAGCAAGCGTCTTGAGGAGCGCGGAATATTCGCACGCTTCACTGATAAGGCAAAGGATTATCTTGTGAGCGCGGGCTATGACGTCGAATACGGCGCAAGACCTTTGCGTCGCACGATACAACGCCTTGTCGAAGACAAGTTGAGCGAGAAACTTATTAGAGGCGAAATAGGCGCAAACGACAAGGTATGCGTCGATTTTGACGGAAGCGCATTGACGTTCGAGAAGTGCTGAACAAGAAATTCGATTATCTAAACAAGTCTAATTTTCCCTTGCGGTCGCAAAAGAAAAAAATGACGCTGCGAGTCGAAAAATTGCGCTTTTGCTATTGAATAACAATAATAAATTTGCTATAATACAAATACAAAGAACTTTAGGAGGTTACTTTATGAGAATCGAAATTTTCGGTAATAACTACAATCCTAGTGATTCACTCAAGGCAATCACCGAGAAGAAATGCGCAAAGCTTGAAAGACGCTTCGAGGGCGACGACGACATCGACGTCAAATTCACCGTCACTCACGAGCACGACGATTACACCACCGACATGGTTGTGACAAGCAAGGGTATCACCTATCGAGCAAGCGCGACGAGTGGCTCTCCCTTTGACAACCTCGACGAGGTTATCCCTAGACTTTTGGGACAGATGAGAAAGCAAAAGGACATTTGGGACAAGGACAAAAAGGGCACTCCCAACGTCTATGAGGAAGATGCGGAATAAATGAAAGTTGGCATATCGACAGCTACATTTTTTACAAAAGAATTGACCGAGGACTCGTTCTCGGTCATTCAACGCTGTGGAGGGGACACCGCCGAGGTGTTCCTTACCACTTTTAGCGAATACGAAAGCGAGTTCGGCAATCTTTTAGCCGAGCGCAAGGGCGACTTCGAGGTGTATTCGATACATTCGTTGAATACGGAATTTGAGCCGCAGCTTTTCAATATCGCGCCGCGCACTTATTCGGACGCGGAAAGGATTTTCCGCAAGGTTCTTGCGGTAGGCGAGAGGATAGGCGCGCACGCCTACACGTTCCACGGACAATCTCGTCTTAAAAGAAACACATATTTTGATCCCGTATTTGTCGGCAAGCGTATGGCGTCTCTCACGGAAATCGCAAGCCAATACGGCATAAAGCTATGCTTGGAAAACGTGCATTGGGCGACCTTCAACACGCCCGATTTTTACGTAAAAATGCGTGATTTCGCGCCGAAAACGGGCACGGTTCTCGACATAAAGCAGGCAAGACAATCGGGGTATGATTGGAGAGAGTATCTTTCCTGTATGGGCAACACGCTCACCAACGTACACGTCAGCGACGTCAAGGACGGCGAAATAGCCATGGTCGGCAAGGGCGAATTTCCTTTCGACGAGCTTGTTTCGAGGCTCAACGATATAGGCTACGACGGTCCGTTGATAATAGAACAATACGCAAAAAATTACGATTCCTACGATGAAATCAAGGAATCGGTCGAATATTTGAAAAACATTTTGGAGGCACAAAGATGCAAATAAAATTCGATTTCAACAACATGATGGAATCGTCAATCGGCGATCAGGGTATCACCGAAAAGGAAATTTCGGCGGTTTTAGACAAGGCGCAAGACAGCTATGCTTATTTTGAAAAGAACCGCGGCACGGGCTGGATGGGTTGGTCGGAGCTTCCGTACAATCAAGAAAACGTCGTACGCGACATCATTTACACGGCGGCGGAGGTGCGTGCGCATTACGACAATTTCGTCGTTCTCGGTATCGGCGGAAGCGCGCTCGGTCCGATGGCGGTGTTCAATGCGCTTTGCCATTTCAGATACAACGATTTGGACGCAAAAAAACGCGGCGTGAAGTTCTATGTCGAGGACAACGTGGACCCCGAAAGAATGCTTGCGCTTCTTGACGTTATCGACGTGGAAAAGACGATGTTCAACGTTATTACGAAGAGCGGAGCAACGTCCGAAACAATGAGTCAATATCTTGTCATAACCGACATTTTGAAGAAGAAATGTGGTGAGGATTGGGCAAAACACATTATTGCCACGACGTCCGAAAGCAAAGGCAATCTTATTAAACTTGCAAAGAAAGAGGGCTTCAAGACCTACTTTATTCCCGACGGTGTGGGCGGACGTTTCAGCGAACTTTGCCCGGTAGGACTTCTCCCGGCTGCCGTATTGGGAATCGACATTATAGGACTTTTGCGCGGTGCCGCAGAGATGGACAAGGCGTGCAACGGCTCCGATCCGTACAAAAACCCTGCGCTTATGGCGGCTGTGCTTCAATATATAGCAATGGAGCAAAAGGGCAAAAACGTTTCGGTTATGATGCCGTATGCGGACAGCTTAAAGCTTATCGCCGACTGGTATTGCCAGCTTTGGGGCGAGAGCTTGGGCAAGGCGGTCGATTTTGACGGCAACGTCGTTCACAAGGGACAGACGCCCGTCAAGTCGTTGGGCGTAACCGACCAGCATTCGCAAGTTCAATTATACACCGAGGGACCCTTTGACAAGGTTGTCACGTTCATAGGCGTAAAGAAATACAGAGGCGACGTCGTGATTGCAAACGGCGCGGAGGAATTTGCAGACGTAAACTTCCTTTGCGGACACACGATGGGCGAGCTTATCAACACCGAGCGTGAGGCAACCGAATACGCGTTGACGCGTTCAAAGCATATGAACAGAACCATTATGCTCGACGAGGTGAACGCAAACACTATCGGACAGCTGTTGATGTTCTTCCAGCTTGAAACGGCGTATTGCGGAAAGATGCTCAATATCGACACCTTCAATCAACCGGGCGTCGAGGAGGGCAAAAACGCAACCTACGCAATGTTTAACAGAGCAGGCTACGAGGCGAAGAAGGCAGAGCTTGAAAACGCGCCGAAGAAGAATGCGAAATACATTATAGGCTGATAGGGTATGATAAAGCTAAAGAGCGTGACAAAGCAATATCCCTACGGAGCGAGAGTTCTTGATTCGTTGGATATGACGATAAACGACGGCGAAATCATCGCGCTTCTCGGCGGCGAGCAGAGCGGTAAAACCACGTTTCTCAAGGCGGTTGCAGGCGTAACCGATTGCGACGGTGAAATCCTTTTCAACGGCGAAAGCCTGCAAAAAAAGCCGGACGACGTGATTATGGTTTTCGACGATTTGGCTATTTTTGAAAATCGCTCTTGCTTTTATAATCTTGCTTATCCCTTGAAAATTCGAGGAATTGACAAGCAGGAAATCGCAAAGAGAGTTAAGCTTTGCGCGGACAAGCTCGGTATAGTCGCTTGCTTGTACGACAAAGCCAAAAACACGTCCTTGATTGACAAAAAGCGTCTTGCCGTCGCAAGATTATTTTTGAGAGAAAGCAAGGTTATTTTGGTTGACGATATAACGCGCGGCTTGTCAAAGGAAGAGTCTAGCGAGCTTTGGCAAGAGGTCGCGCCCATTCTTAAGCAAAAGGCAAAGAGCGGAACAAGCGTTATATTCTCAACCTGCGACAAGGAAGAAGCCGTGAGCATAGCGGACAGAATCGCAGTGTTGCACTACGGCGAAATAAAGCAAATAGGCAACGTTCAAGAGATATGCGAACGTCCTAAAAGCATATGGGCAGGCGAAGCGCTCGACAGCGATTATCACTTCGAGCCTGCAACGCTTGACGTATGCGACGGAGTGCTTGTGGCAAAAACGCGCGACGGCTATTCGATAGACGTAAATTATCTTGCGGACAAGGTTGTCAAAAGCTATATAGGTAAGGACGTCCTCATCGGGTGGAGAAGCGATTGCTTCGACGTGGACGGCGATAGACAGGTAGACGTCGAATATGCGCTTAACGGCGTAAGCGACGCTACGCTCGTATGCTCGATAGGCAGAATAAAGACGACAAAATCCGTTGACAAAACAGGCACTTTGCCCGTATACGGCAAGGCAAGCTTGTTTGACGACACAAACGAAAACAGTATTCTCAAAGGATAGAGCTATGATAATTTTGGGTATAGATCCGGGGCTTGCGACTATGGGCTACGGCGTCATCGAGGCGAATAAAGGGAGCTATTCCGTTATCGACTACGGGGTGGTGACGACGCCCAAGGATTGCACGTTGCCTCAACGGCTTCAACAGCTCGAGGACGGCGTAAAGGAGCTTATTGACACCTTCAAGCCGGATAATATATCCATTGAGGAATTGTTCTTTTCAAAGAACGTAACGACGGGTATTCCCGTTGCAGAGGCAAGAGGAGTCATTCTTCTTACTGCGGTTAAGGGTATGGGCGGAGAGGTATACGAGTATACGCCCAATCAGATTAAGCAAGCGGTTACCGGCTATGGCGGCGCGGACAAAATTCAAATGCAGCATATGGTACAGGCGTTGTTGAGGTTGAAGAGCGTTCCTCGTCCCGACGACGCCGCAGACGCGCTTGCCGTCGCAATATGTCACGCGCAAACAAGTCGCGTGGCAAGCAATTTCAAAATACGTTGAGCAGATGCTCTTGGAGTTGAGTATGTACAACTATATATCCGGCAAGGTAGCGGACAAAACCCCCGTATCCATAGTCGTTGACAACAACGGCATAGGCTACGAGATAGGCGTTAGCGGAAATACGCTTTACGACGTCGAAATCGGCGAGATAGTCAAAATATACACGTATTTGTACGTCAGAGAGGACGAAATGTCGTTATACGGCTTTTCGCGCGTTGACGAAAAGAAGCTGTTTATGCGCCTTATCGACATCAGCGGAATAGGCCCCAAAATGGCTATGCAGATATTGAGCGGATACGATTTGAAGACGTTGAGCGTCGCGATTGCAAGCGGAGACGTCAAGACGCTTTGCAAGATAAAAGGACTTGGCAAAAAGACCGCCGAGCTTATCGTGTTGAGCTTAAAAGAGCAGGTTGCCGACGATATAACCGTGTTCAACAACGCCGCGCCGATTGCAGGCGACGAAATCGCGGACGCGGTATTCGCGCTCGAAAGCCTCGGCATTTCAAAGACGGACGCCGTTCGCTACGCAAACGAAGCTAGCAAGGCTGTGACGGGCGTTGAAAACATCATAGCGTATTGCCTTAAAAAGCTCGGATAACAGACAACAAACGTATATACGGAAAGAGATATGATAAAATCACAATTTTCAAAAGAGAATCAGGATTTGGCGCAGGACAACAGAGTTGTAAGCTCGCTCACCATTGACGACGACGAGCAGGAAAACAGCTTGCGTCCGCATACGATGGACGAATACGTCGGACAAGCCAAAATCAAGAAAAATCTACAGGTGTTCATTTCTGCCGCAAAAGCGAGAAACGATGCGCTCGACCACGTTTTGCTCTACGGACCTCCTGGACTTGGCAAAACAACGCTTGCGCACGTTATAGCAGGGGAGTTAGGCTCGCAAATACGAGTAACTAGCGGTCCTGCCATAGAAAAGGCGGCGGATTTAGCCGCGCTTTTGACCAACCTCGAAAAGGGCGACGTCTTGTTTATTGACGAAATACATCGCCTCAGTCGCAACGTTGAAGAGGTGCTGTATCCTGCTATGGAGGATTTCTCTCTCGATTTGGTTACCGGCACCGGACCGATGGCAAGAAGCATAAGAATACCCCTTAAGCATTTCACGCTCATAGGCGCAACGACAAGAGCCGGTATGCTGTCAAGCCCCTTGCGCGACCGTTTCGGTATGTCCTTGAGATTGGAAATGTATTCAAACGAGGAGCTTAAAAAAATCGTTACGCGCTCGGCGAATATTTTGGGAATATCCATTGACGACGAGGCGGCGCTGGAGATTGCAAGACGTTCTCGCGGCACTCCGCGTATCGCAAACAGATTGCTTAGAAGAGTGCGCGACTTTGCGGAATACGAAAAGCTCGATTGCATTTCGGTTGACATCACCGACAAGGCGTTGGAACTTATGGACGTAGACAAGCTCGGCTTGGATATAACGGACAGAAACGTGCTTGAAGCGATTATAGACAAATTCGGCGGCGGCCCCGTGGGCTTGGAAACTCTTTCGGCGGCGACCGGCGAGGAGGCTTCCACGATAGAAGACGTCGTTGAACCATTCCTTATTCAGCTTGGATTCATAAGCCGTACGCCGAGAGGAAGGATTTGCACTCCCAACGCCTACAAACATCTCAACCGTCCGTATAGCGAGAATTGAAGAAAAGAAAAATAAAAACACAAACGGCAGTTTAACATATAAAAACGCCGTATAAAACATCGATTATGCAACAAACAACCACGTTAACAACACACGATTTCTATTACGATTTGCCCGAGGAGCTTATCGCGCAAACTCCGATGGAACCGAGAGACCACTCTCGACTTTTGTATTATAACAGAGAAGAAGACAAGCTTGTGCATTCGCATTTCTACGACGTCCCAGGCTATCTTAAAAAGGGCGATTTGCTTGTCGTAAACAACACGAGAGTTATTCCTGCGCGCATTTTCGGACATATCGAAAATCACGAAAGCGTGTTGGAGGTGCTTCTTCTCAAGCGCAAGGATTATACGCATTGGGAAACCATTATGAAGCCGGCAAGAAAAGCGCGTTTAGGCTCCGTAATTCATTTTTGCGACGAGTTGAGCGCAGTCGTCACCGAAATCGGCGATTACGGCGCGCGTACTATAGAATTTATATTCGACGGCGTGTTCGAGGATATTCTCGACCGCGTGGGCAATATGCCTCTGCCGCCGTATATAAAAGAGAAGCTTGCGGATAAGGAGCGTTATCAAACGGTTTACAGCAAGGTAGAAGGCTCTGCCGCCGCGCCCACCGCAGGACTGCATTTCACGCCCGAGCTTATGAAAAAGCTCGAGGACAACGGCATAGAATTTGCGACCGTGCTTCTGCACATCGGTCTAGGCACGTTCCGTCCCGTCAAGGAAGAGAATATTCTCGACCACGAAATGCACACCGAATACTACGAAATAGACGAGGAAAACGCCGAAAAAATCAATAAGGCGATAAGAGAGGGTAGGCGCGTAATCTGCGTCGGCACGACAAGCGTACGCACGCTTGAAACCGTCGCCGACGAAAACGGCTTTGTAAGAGCGCAGAAGGGCGACACCAACATCTTCATATATCCGGGCTACAACTTCAAATGCGTCAAGGGCTTGATTACAAACTTCCACCTTCCCGAAAGCACGTTAATTATGCTCGTATCTGCGTTTGTCGGACGTGAAAAAACGCTGGAAATATACAAAACCGCTGTCGAGGAAAAATACAGATTTTTCTCCTTCGGCGACGCTTGTCTATTCCTGTAAGCGGCAAATTTTTGCGGTGTTTTACGTTGGTGAAACACATAAATTTTGCTTGTAAAGCGTAAAAAAACTGCCTGCAAAACGCCCTAAAAAACCGCAAAAATAATTGCGTAAAAGCAGTAAAAAATTGCGGAAAAGTGCGTGAAACATCTGTGAAACATGGGCAAAAACACGCAAAAAAATGCAAAAAAACACGCAAAAATTGCGCAAAAAACGAGCAAAAAATATATAAAAATCGCATAAAAAACGAGCGAAAAAACATCAAAAGCGGCGTTAAAAATTAACGACAAAACAACAAAAATGCGGTAAAAAACAATAACGAAACAAAGGAAAACAACGTAAAAAACCAACAAAAAAAACACTAAAAAACACATAAAAACCACGAAAAAAAACGATAAAAGTACTATAAAAAACATATAAAAAATCACGAAAAAACATCGGAAAAAATCAATGCTTTTCGATATGAAATAAGGATAGAAAAATGAGATTTGAAGTCATACACGAGGACAAAAAAACAGGTGCGAGAGTGGGTAAACTCTACACCGAGCACGGCGTTATAGATACTCCGTGTTTCATGCCGGTAGGCACAAAGGCAACGGTAAAGGGCTTGTCGCCCGAGGAGGTGCATGCAACGGGTGCGCAGATACTGTTGTCCAACACCTACCACCTTTATTTGCGCCCGGGACACGAGCTTATCGAGAAAGCCGGCGGCTTGCACAAGTTTATGAATTGGGACGGCGCGATACTTACGGACAGCGGCGGATTTCAAGTGTTTTCGCTTTCTTCGCTTCGCAAAATCACGGACGAGGGCGCGGAGTTCAACAGCTTTATAGACGGAAGCAAGCACTTTTTCTCACCCGAAAAATCCATGGAGGTTCAGCGTGCGCTCGGAAGCGATATAGTTATGGCTTTCGACGAATGCACGCCTCCCGACATCACGCACGACAAGGCTCGCGACGCAATGGAGAGAACCTTGAAATGGCTTGACAGATGCTCAAAGGTGGAATTGAAGCCCCACCAAACGCTTTTCCCGATAGTGCAGGGCAATATGTACGCGGATTTGAGAAAGGAAAGTGCGGAGCGCACCGTTCCGTATGCAAAATGCGGCATAGCGATAGGCGGTTTAAGCGTTGGCGAAGCCCCCGAAAAGATGTACGAGATGCTTGACGTGCTTCAACCGATTTTGCCAAAGGACCAGCCGCATTATCTTATGGGAGTCGGCACCGCCGACTATATCGTCGAGGGCGTGGCGCGCGGAGTGGATATGTTCGATTGCGTGCTGCCCACGCGTATTGCTCGCAACGGCACGGCGATGGTGAAGGAGGGCTTCTTGACAATACGCAACGCCCCGTACGCAGAGGATTTCACCCCCATAGACGCAGATTGCGATTGTTATGCCTGCAAAAACTACACGAGAGCCTATATCCGTCACCTTATCAAGAGCGACGAGATTATGGGAGGCAGACTGTTGTCGATACACAACATTCGTTTCCTCGAAAGGCTTGCCGCGGACATTCGTCAAGCGATTATGGAGGACAGATACGACGAATTCAGAAAGGAATTTATGTCGCAGTACGTCGGATAAACGCAAAACGTGTCGAAGTAAGTCTATAATTGCCAAAACAAATCGTATAAGCGCAAAACGTATCGAAACAAATCGTATAAGCGCAAAACGTGTCAAAGCAAGTCGATACGTATCGATATAAGTCGTATAAGAACAAAACGTGTCGAAGTAAGTCGATAATTGCCAAAACAAATCGAAAATAGGGCTTTGCAATACCTTAAAATCAATTTAATATTGCATTAAAGGTTAAAATTTTGTTGCAAAACTTTCATACATAGCGTATGATTAAACTCGCAAAAATAAAAACAATACTCGCATTAAGCGAATAAGGAGCAAATAATGTTATTAAATTCATTACTTCTTGCAGCAGACGGCACGACCACCGAGGGTAGCAACTCCGGTTGGATTATGTACGTTGTCATCGGCGTCGTTCTCGTTCTCATGATCGTTCTTACGATTATACCGCAAAAGAAGCGTCAAAAAGAGCAACAAACCATGATGAACAGCCTTGTAGTCGGCACCAAGCTTATGACGGTTGGCGGTCTTGTCGGTAAAATCACGCAAATCAACGCGGACAACACCTTGATTATCAACGTCGGCACCGAAAGCAATCCCACGCTCATCGTCATTGACAAGAAAGCGGTAGGTTACGTGCTTGAAAACGTTGCAAAGCCGGCAGAACCCGTTGCGGAAGATACCGTTGACGAAACGCCCGCAAACGACAACGCAGAAGACGCAACTGCAGACGACGCGGTTATTTCCGACGACGCTTTCGCACCCGCAAACGAAAACGACGCGGTTGAAACTGTCGAGAACACGGAAGAAAACGCATAATTTCTAGGATTTTAACGTGTAAAACCGCGATATTTCAAGCGAATATCGCGGTTTTGTATTGCAGTCAAAAGCCATCGGCAAGTTCGATGGTTTTTTGTTTTGCCTCGAAAGCGTAAATTACGGAGGGTGTTATCCTCATAAAACCACCGGCTCAAACGGCGGATTTTTATTCCGCCTCGAGAGCGTAAAAACTAGCCGAAACCGCGACGTAAAAATCGCGGCGATATGCCTTACGCGCGTCGTCTGCCCTTGATATTTACTGCGATTATGCCCGAAATCGCGCCTGCAATCGGAAGGGTAACGAGGTCTATCCAGCTGAAGTTTACGTCCTTAAAGCCGTTCAACGCGGCAAAAATCAGGAAGGTGAAGAGCATATATATAAGTCCGCTTATCGCTCCTTTGAGAAGCCCGTTGCGCGGATTTTTGAAGCCTATCGTTACGCCTATAAGCACGGAGAGAATTTTAATCGCGATATTGACGGGCATTATAACCGAATTTTCTATCGACGTAAAGCGTATCACGATTGCGAAAATCAATACGAGCGCAAGGGATATGAGGGTCGAAAACAGCACTGCTTTTAGGACGTCGAAAACGTCTTGTTTTGTGTTTTTTGTATTTTCCATACTCAAAACTATGCAGTTTCAAGCGCGCGTATGCCGTATGCGCGCGAAATTTAGTGATAAAAATGACTTTAAGACATTTTATTTTGTTGACTTAACGCGGTGTTATAGTTATAATATTTATGTTTTACTATATGGAGGAATAATCCTGTGAACAAGAAGAAGTCAATAGTCCTCTTGAGTATAGTGAGTGTATTCATCATTTTGATGACTGTATTTGCAGTTGTCTCTTTCCCTATTGCGGGTACGGTGTATGATTACACAGGCTATGCCAAGACAATCAAACTCGGTCTTGATATGTCCGGCGGTGTGTCCGCGGTGTTCAAAGTCATTCCCGACGAATTCGGCGACATCGACACTCGTATAAGCGGTACTATCAGCTCGTTGCAAAGTTTGCTCGTATCCAAGGGATACACGGAAGCAACCGTTACGCAAGGCACGTCCAGCGACGGCAATTCGACCATTCGCGTCGAAATCCCCGACGTTGACGACCCGGCTCGCGTTCTCGAGCTTGTCGGACGTCCTGCGTCTCTTTATTTCACGCTCGAGGATCTCGGCGACGAAGCAAGCAATGCAGAGCTTGAAGAAAAAGCTTTCCTCAACGGAAGAGAGCACCTCGAGACCGCATACGTTACCACCGACGACAACTCAAACTATGCAATCGGCTTGAAGTTCAACGACGAGGGCGCAAAGGTTTTCGGTGAAATCACTTCTGCCAACACCGGCAAGTCCACGTACATTTACGTCGGCGGCACAAAAATTATGGCGCCCACCATCAATACCGCCATCACCACCGGCTCGGCAGTTATAACGGGCAGCTACACTTATCAACAAGCATACGAATATGCCACAAAACTTCAATCGGGTACGTTCGGCGTGACGCTTCAGCTTTCCGAGGTTAGAAACATCTCCGCAACGCTCGGTGAAAATTCGATAAAGACCGCGCTTATCGCAGGCGCAATCGGCGTGTTGCTCATCTTCGTCTTTATGGCGGTCGTGTATCGCGGACTCGGTATCGCGGCAGACCTCTCGCTCATGGTTTACATCGTGTTGTTGCTTTGGTTCTGTGCAGTGCTTCCGTGGGTACAGCTCACCTTGCCGGGTATCGCAGGTATCCTGCTTTCGATAGGTATGGCAGTTGACGCAAACGTCATTATCTTCGAGAGAGTGAAGGACGAATACAAGCATTCCTCAAAGCCCATTCAGACCTGCATCAAGATCGGCTTCAAGCGTTCTGCGGCGGCAATCGTTGACGGTCAGGTTACGACGCTTATCGGCGCAATCGTGCTTTGGATTCTCGGTTCCGCGTCTATCGTCGGCTTTGCAGTCACGTTGTTTATAGGTATATTGCTTTCCTTGTTCTGCTCGTTGGTTGTGACGAGATTGGTGTTGAAGGCGTTTATGCCGCTCAACAGCACAAGCGAAGCATTCTATGCGCTTAAGCGCGAAGAGGAAGAAGACACGGTTTCCTCTACAAAGCTTGCAAAGGAGGAGGCGTAATTATGAAAAACACAAACTTCCGCAATCTTTGCAAAACCTATAGCGTTTGCAAAAACGGCAAATTCGCGGCGATTTTACCGCTTGTAGTATTGATTGTCGCAATCGTGCTTATCGCAGTTCTCGGCTCTCAAACGGGCAGCTATTCCGACGCCGTCGGTATCGGCATCGACTTTGAGGGCGGTACGATTTTGACGGTTACGCTCGGTGAGGACATTCTTGACGACGGCGTTTACAACGAAAAGGGTAACGCTATCAAGAACGTTATCGAGAGCGTTGAGCATGACGGACATCACGTTGTCGTAAGCTATATGCAACGTCAAGAAGCAAACGACTCCGCAAAGACGTCAATCGTATTCAGATACAAAAACGTGTTCGACGACGACGCAAGCATCGAGTCGATGAACAAGAAAATCAGAAGCGCAGTCGACGATTACGTAGATCCCGAAGTCAACCTTTCGGATTTGAACAAGATTACGTACGAATCCATCGGCGCGACGGCGGCAAGCGATTTGCTCTCCAAAGCAGGTATCGCGCTTGCTGTATCAATCGCCTTGATTCTTGTCTACATCATGATAAGATTTACGTTCACAAGTGCAATCGCTGCGGTTATCGCACTTATCCACGACGTCGTTATCATGTTTGCGCTCACGGTTATCTGCAGAGTTCAAATCAACAGCTCCTACGTTGCGGCAATGATTACAATCGTCGCATACTCAATCAACAACACAATCATCATCTTCGACCGTTGCCGTGAAACGCTCAAGCCGCTCAAGGGACAAAAGAACATCGACTACAAGGGCATAGGCGATGAGGCTGTTAGAGCGTCCTTGACTCGTACCGTGTACTCCACGTTGACGACGATGGTTACGGTTATCTTCCTTGCAATTCTCGGAAGCGATACGATTCGCGAGTTCTGCGTGCCGATTATCCTCGGTTTGTTGGCAGGTCTTTATTCCGCATTGACTCTCGCAACTCCGTTGTGGGCGACCTTGAGCATTTCCTTTGACAAGCTCAAAGAAAAATATTCAAAGCGTAACGCCGTGACGTATGCGAAAAAAGAGGACGAAGAAGAAGTCGATTTGACGGTTGTCAAGGACGAGAACGCTTCTCCGATTTCCGTCAAGAACGCAGGCGAGCAAAAGCAAAAACAAAAATCGAACGCAGTTTATAAGTATTCAAAGAAGAATACGACGTTCAAAAAGAAATAATAACGTTTTACGCCCTCGCTTTTTGTGAGGGCGTTATTCTATCCTTATGCGGTACGTTGTAAAGACATCTGATTTTAAGCTTAACGACAGACAGGTCGCGCTGGCAAAAAATCTTGGGATTTCTCAAGATTTTTTGCGTTTGCTTTTGGGGCGCGGTATGTCCGAGGACGAGCTTTACGACTACCTGCATCCGTCCTTGGACAATTTGTCCTCTCCGTTTGAAATCGAGGGAATGCAAGCGGCGGTCGAACGCATACGCACGGCTATCGAAAGAAAGGAAAAGGTGCTTATTTACGGCGATTACGATTGCGACGGTATTTGCGCGATTTCAACTCTTATGCTGTTTTTGCGCGACAAGCTGGACGTGTTTTATTTCATTCCCGACAGAAACAAGGACGGCTACGGAATAAGCGTTGAGGCTCTTGAAAAAATACTATCCAAGAGAGCCGCAAATCTGGTTATCACCGTCGATACCGGCATAACGGCGGTGGAAGAGGTGGAATATCTCAAACAACGCAATATCGACGTTATCGTCACCGACCACCACGAGCCGCAGGAGAAAATCCCCGATTGTATCGTCGTCGATCCGAAGGTGCAGAGAAGAGGCTTTTACGACTTGTGCGGCGCAGGCGTCGCGTTGAAGCTGGTGGAAGCGATTGCCGGAAGAGAAGAGGCGTGCAAGTATCTTGACATCGCGTCGATTGCAACAATCGCAGACGTCGTTCCCCTTCGCGAGGACAATCGAATCATTGCGTATTACGGCTTGAAGCAAATCACCACGTCGCCTAGAAAGGGCGTGAAAATGCTTTTGAATCAGGAGCACGTTTCCTCGCAGGACGTTATGTTTCGCCTTGCCCCGAGAATGAATGCGGCAGGCAGATTAAATTCCGCAATGAAGGTTGTCGGCTTGTTTTTGGAAAACGATTATTTCCTTTTGAAAACGCTCACGGAGGAGCTTTCAAGAGATAACGCGACAAGACAAGAGCTGTGCGAAAAAGCCGTCGAGGAAGCCATGTCAATGCTTAAAGGCGCGGATTTCTCCGATATGGGAATCATCGCGCTGTATAGCGAGAATTGGGAGCCGGGAATATTAGGTATCGCGTGCGCGCGTTTGGTTGAAGAATTTAAGCGTCCGACAGTTCTTTTTGCAAAGCACGGGAACGAGCTTCGAGGCTCGGCAAGGTCCGTGCCGTCCGTCAATATTTTCGAGCTGTTTTGCAGCCTTTCGCAATACTTTACCGCATATGGCGGACACTCGCAGGCGGCAGGCGTCAGCATGAAGGAGGAAAATTTCTCTGCATTTTTGCAAAAAGCCAACGAGATTTTGCTTGCTACGCACCAGCAAGACGATTTCAAGCACGAAATAACCTGCGAAATGCAGCTGCCTATCGATACTGATTTTTTGCGATTCGCAAAGGAATTGGAACTTATGGAGCCGACTGGGTATCAAAATCCGAAGCCCTCTTTTTTGGTGAGCGGAGAAGCTCTCAAATTTGAAAAAATCGGATTTTCAAACCACGTTAAATACGTCGGCAAAAATATAGATTTGATTGCGTTTTCAAAGTTTTCGCATTGCCTTTTCCCAAGAACGGGAAGGGTGAATTTTGAGATTTCTTTGGGGATAAATTCCTTCCAAAACAAGGAAACCGCACAGGGAATAATCCAGACTCTCAACTTTGAAAATATGTGCGTCGGAAAGGAAGAAAGCAAGTGCTTGAATTTGCATCACCTAAATCACGAGGGCAAAGCAAATATTCAAAAAACGGACTTAAACACCGCAGAAAGCTATCTTAAAGTGCCGTTTGGGACGCTATTCGTATGTTTTTCGCAAGAGGATTACGACAAGCTCGTCGCAAGCAGCCGCCGTATCGGAGAGCTTCCCGTATTGCTTGCGACGCCACGTTGTCTTAACCCTGAAAACTGCGTCGTGGTGTGTCCCTCCGAGGGCTTTGATTTCTCATTTTATAAGCGCGTGATAATTTGCGGACATCCCCTTTGCGATGGATATTCGGCATACCTTAATTCGGTGTGCAACGAGTGCTACGCGCTGGGCGATTGCCTAGGCGATTACGCGCATATTACCGCGGACGTGTTGCGAAATATTTTCAAGGAAATTCTCGCTCTTTCTCGTCAGTCCGCAAGAGCGTCCAACGCGCACAGAATGTACGCGTCCGTTTGCTCTAGATATAAGGTTAGCGAATTTGATTTCTATCTCGCGCTTATGATATTCGACCAGCTCGGCATTGTGAAAATCAGCGAAAAGGGCGTTATCAACGTGAACAATAAAAGCGTTAAACTTGAAAACAGCGTTGCGTACAGAAACGTGTCGCACGACTGATTTCGCCTCATACGGAATTTGCTCTGCACCGAAACAAATTGTGTCAGGCGCGGGATAATTTCGCCCGACACAGGGGGATATGGTTGGATAGAGGGAAATATGGTCGGACACAGGAGAATTTCGTCAGACACGGAAATAGATTATGTCCATACGAGAGAGTTTTGCCGATACGGAAAAATTCCGTCGGACACAGGAGAATTTCGTTAGGCACGGAAATAGATTATGTCCATACGAGAGAGTTTTGCCGATACGGAAAAATTCCGTCAGGCGCGGGATAATCTCGTGCGATGCAGGACGATTTCGTGCGATACGGAAATAAATTATGCCATATAGGCATAAAAACGACAAAAAAAAATTGTGTGTCATAAATGTTTGATATTGCAATGTCGCGAGTTGTAAAGTATAATTGTCGGTGTGGGCAAAAAAAGCTTTGTTATATAATAACAACACAATCGGTAACAGACGGCTGTGTAAACTGCGAGGAAGACAATATTGCAACGACATATCAGGTTGCGGTATGCGACAGATAACACGCGGATATGCCATCGATTTTGAAAAGAGCGCAACGGATAGCGACGTGCCGTTGCGTGTGAAAACGTTAGGCGTATCAAGACAATGCGCTAAAAACGATACTGCCGTGCATATTAAACGACGGCAAGCGATAAATAACGCGTGATATATACGCGTTAAGTGCAGAAAAACAAATAAGAGAAGGGAAATATGGACGATTTGCTCGTAAAACTCCGCAAAACCTATCCAAGTAATTATGCGGATATAAAAAGAGCGTACGATTTCGCTAAACAGGCGCACGAGGGGCAGAAGAGAAGCTCCGGTGAGGATTATATCATTCACCCGTGCGCGGTTGTGGAAATCCTTGCGGACTTCGGCTTTGACAGCTCCACCGTCATAGCCGCGTTTTTGCATGACGTTTTGGAGGATACGCAAGTCACCTACGACGAGCTTAAAGAGAATTTCGGCGAGGAAATCTGCGAACTGGTCGAGGGCGTAACAAAGCTCGATAAGCTCCGCTTCTTAAACAAGGAGGAGGCGCAGGCGGAAAATTTCCGCAAAATATTCGTCGCAATGGCAAAGGACTTGAGAGTTATCATTATCAAGCTTGCCGACAGATTGCACAATATGCGCTCCCTTCAATATCTCCCCGTTGAAAAACAAAAGAGAATCGCAAAGGAAACCTTGGATATTTATGCTCCGCTTGCGGGTAGGCTTGGTATTTCGTTCTTCAAATGCGAGCTTGAAGACCTGTCGATGAAATATCTCTATCCCGACGAGTATAGATATATTCAGGAAAGCGTCAACAGAAAACGCTCCGAAAGACAAGGCTTCTTGGATAAAATTTGCGCGCAAATCGTAGAAAAGCTCAAGGAAATGGGCATAAAGGGCGAGGTCAACGGCAGACCGAAGCACTTTTATTCGGTGTACAAAAAGATGCACAAGCTGCACATCGATATAGACCAAATCTATGATTTGTTGGCGGTGCGTATAATAGTGGACAGCGTAAAGGATTGCTATACGATGCTCGGCGAAATCCATACCATGTGGAAGCCGATGCCCGGTCGCTTTAAGGATTATATAGCGATGCCGAAGGCAAACAACTATCAATCCTTGCACACCACGGTCGTTACGCCGTACAACGAAACCTTCGAGATACAAATCCGCACCTACGAGATGCACAGAATCGCCGAATACGGCGTTGCCGCGCATTGGAAATACAAGGAAGGCACAACCGGCAAGGACAGCGAGCTTGACAGCAAGGTGCGCTGGCTACGCGAGGTTATGGACGCACAAAAGGATATTGACGGCGCAAAGGAATTTATGGACGCCGTGAAAATCAACGTGTTCGACGACGAAGTGTTTGTGTTTACGCCAAAGGGCGACGTGTTCGATTTGCCCGTCGGCTCGACTCCTCTCGATTTGGCGTATAAAATCCACTCCGCAATCGGCAATAAGTGCGTCGGCGCAAAGATAAACAAGAGAATGGTTCCCCTTTCTACAAAACTTGCAAACGGTGATATTGTCGAAATATTGACATCGAACGCGTCGAAGGGACCGAGCATAGACTGGCTCAAATACGTGCATACGGCTTCCGCGCGCTCGAAAATACGCGCGTATTTCAAGAAAGAGCGCAAGGACGAAAATATCGTTCGCGGAAAAGAAATGCTCGAAAAGGAAGCAAGGCGCAGGGGATACGCGCTCGCGGATATTTTCACGCCGGAGATACTGTCGGGAATTTTGCAACGCCACGCAATGAACAACGAGGACGACTTGTATGCGGCGGTGGGCTACGGCGGACTTACGACAAATCAGGTGCTGACAAAGCTGATAGAGGGCTTCAAAAAAGAAGACCATACCGAGATTACCCCCGAAGCACTGCAAATTTCCGAGCAGACGCCGCACAAGCATTCAAAGAGCGGCGTGCTTATAAACGGCAACGCGAACTTTACGGTGCGTATGGCGCAATGCTGTTCGCCCGTTCCCGGCGACGAAATAGTGGGATATATTTCAAGGGGCAGAGGCGTGTCCATTCACCGCAAGGATTGTCCTAACGTCAAGGGAATGGAGGACGAGCGCCTTATAAAGGCAAGCTGGGACAGCGACGGCGAGGAGAAATTTAACGCGACGTTTGTCATGACCTGCGAGAATAAGAGCGGTTTGCTTGCGACTATCACGACGTATATTGCGAACGCGCATCTCGGAATCGTTGCGGCTAACGTGCGCGTGGACGAGAAAATGGGACTTGCGGAAGTTACGATTACGGTGCAGATTGCAAGGGTGAGCGAGCTTGAAGAGCTTGCAAAGAAAATGAGATCGATAGACGGTGTTATAGAGGTGAGAAGATGACGGGAGATGTCAGATTCTTTCATCTGTATACGGGGGCGTTGGCGACAAATACGTACGTTGTGATTAACAAAAGCAAGGGATTTGTCGTAGACCCCGGCGGCGACGCCGATATGATATATGCCATATTGAAAAAGGCTAAGGCTTCGCTTGACGCGATATTGCTTACTCATGCGCACTTTGACCATATACGCGGCGTGGCGGAACTTTTGCGACTTGCAAAAAAGGACAACGCCGACGTTAGCCCTGCCGTATTCGTGCATAAGGACGACGCACAAAACATTACGTCGTATAAAAATCTTGCGCAACAATTCGGAACTCGCGTTGAGGAATTTGTCCCCGATATAGTGTTGAAGGGCGGAGAGGAGCTTACCGTTGCAGGGCTGAAAATCAAGACGATACACACCCCGGGACATACAAAGGGCGGTATATGCTACGTTGTCGGGGATAAAATATTTGTCGGCGATACGATTTTTTTCACGTCGTACGGCAGATGCGATTTTGTGGACGGCGATATAAAGACGTTGAAGAACAGCATAATCAACAAGCTGTTTTCTTTGAAGGACAACTATACCTTATTGCCAGGACACGGCGAACCGACTACGTTGGAATTTGAAAGAAAAAATAATCCGATACGTGACGTTGACGGCAACGAACCGACTATCGTCGATTGAAAACCAATGATAAATTTTAGCATAAACAACGAAGAATATCTCAACGATTTGATGGAGCTTATTCGCCCGTTTGAAAGCGTGGCGGTCGGCGATTTTAACGTGAGAGCGGAATATACCAAAAGCGACGACGTTTTGAACGTAAGCGTATACTCAGATTATTTCGAGGGCTTTGTAAAAAAGTACGCATTTCAGATAAAAGCAAAAAACGAGCTTGAACGGAAAAGAAACGAAAAAAGATACCTGAAAGTGGCGATTTATCGTACGCTCAGCTTTCTTACGTCCGTGAATTTGCCATACGGTTGTCTTACCGGCATTCGTCCTACAAAGCTTTTTAAGGAAATAGAAGCCTGTCCCGAACAATACGGCAAGTCCGCAAGAGAGGTGTTCTTGAAGGATTACAGCGTAAGCGAAGGGAAGGTTAACCTTGTTGAAAGAATCGTGGGAGTTCACGCCCCGATAAGGAATAAATCGACAAGGGCGTACGACGTTTTCGTGTTTATTCCGTTTTGCCCGACAAGGTGTGCGTACTGCTCGTTTGTGAGCTTGCCGCTGGATAAACAAAAGAAGCTTGTCGAGCCATACGTCGAATGCTTGATAAGAGAGTTGGAACAGACAAAAGAGCTTGTTAGAAGCAAGAAAATTAAGATTAGAGCGGTGTACGTCGGCGGTGGCACTCCGACGTCGATAGGCGCGGAAAATCTCGATAAAATCCTTGAGCATTGCCATTTTAACGCGTCGGAATTTACCGTTGAAGCAGGGCGTCCCGATACCATTGACGAGGAGATTGTCAAGGTGCTTGAAAAGCACGGAGTAACGCGCATATCCGTGAATCCGCAGACCTTTAACGACAAAACGCTTCAAACGATTGGCAGACGTCATAAATGCGCGGATACCTACAACGCGTATATGCTTGTAAAGGATAAATTTGACGTCAATATGGACTTGATTGCGTGCCTGCCCGACGAGAGCTTGGAGGATTTTCAACGAAGCGTCGATATTGCCGTTGCGCTGAATCCTGCAAATATAACCGTGCATACCCTGTATATGAAAAAAGGCTCCGCGCTTAAACAGGGCGGATATGACAATACGGATTTTGAAACCGCCTCGCAAATGGTGGACTATGCCTATCAAAAGCTGACGGCAAGCGGTTATGAGCCGTACTATATGTATAGACAAAAATATACGAGCGGAAATCTTGAAAACGTTGGATATTCCAAGCCGAATAAGGCGTGTATTTATAATATCGACATAATGGAAGAGGACACGTCTATAATTGCAAACGGGGCGAACGGAATATCGAAAAAATGGAATAAATCTAAAAATCTTATCACTCGTTGCGCTAATTACAAGGAGCCGTTGGAATACGTAAAGCATATAGACGAGATGCTGAAAAGACAGAAGGATTTTTGGGGATAAGATAAAGCCTACGCTACGAATGGGGTGTAGGGAGTAGTGCGCTATGAATAGGGGATAGTGCGTGTATAGGTAGGCTATGAATGGGGTGTAGGTATAGGTGCGCTCTTAATTGGCAGAGAGCGTGTAGGGTGCTTGTGTCGGTATGCCAGAAATGAGTTTAATTTCAAAGCTTCCAATGGAAAATGATATTTGGCAAACTAATCTTTGGT